>WOZC01000085.1 GCA_011620465.1 Anaerolineaceae bacterium
TGCCCAGTCTTTGTCTTCGTTGGCAGCATTGACCACCAACAAATACTTTTCTTTCGCGATGCGATAGATGATCAGGTCATCGATCACGTTCGCGTCAGGATCCATGAAGTGAGTGTAGACTGATTCGCCGATTTCACGGAAGAGCACGTCGTTACCGCAGACCGAATCAAGGAAAACTGCCGCATCCGGTCCTTCTGCTAAAAAGGTACCCATATGCGTCACGTCAAACAAACCAGCTGCCTGGCGAGTTGCCAGGTGTTCCTGCAGGACCGAGGAGTACCAGAGCGGCATATCCCAGCCAGCGAAGGGAGCCATCTTAGCGCCTAAGGCAACATGCGTATCATACAGCGGTGTACGCTTGATAGGCGCATCAACGGGTTCGCTCCAAACAAAGTTAGGACGAGCTTCAAAACTAACATCCTTGGGCATACCCACAAAGTAAGGTTTGTAATGATCGATTGCGTCACCTTCTGGTTTTACCCAGACCGGGTCGGCTTTGTGGATCGAAATTGGACCAGGGATCTTTTGGGTCAAATCTTCATCGTAATAAATGAACCCAGTGGAAAGACCGACAATCCATAATCCAGCCAGCCCCAGTTTGTCGGCTGGAACGGTCAAAATGTAGCAATAAGGGGTCTTACAAGTGAGCACGCCTTCAATATTGCCTGATGTGGTGTGCATCATGGTGTTTTGCGAATCACCGGGCATCAGTGCTTCCACGTCACTGGTCATGGTCAGGTTCAGGAAAGACCGCACGGTTTCGCCGGTCATCTCGAGCGCGCCAAAACCTGAGCGGGGATGATCCTCGAGGTAAAAATAATGCGGGAAGCCATGAAATTGTGTTATCTCGTCGATACCGGGTTTGGCATCTGCCATCGCGCGAACTTCACTATTGATGTGAACCAGCTGTTCAAAATCGAGCTTGGCACGAGTCTTATTGCCTGTGCGTCCGATCATGTAATAGGGGGTTGTGGCCTTGAACAACCGGTCAATCAAGCCAGCGATCGAGCGGAAGTCAGCTTCTTTGAAACCGCGTTGGGTCAACCAGGTGGCGCCCATACGGATGCCGGAAGAGCGCAGTGCGGATTTATCGCCCGGAATGGTGTTTCTATTGACAACGATACCAGCCAGATCGAGGATCCTTGCACCCAGGTCACCGTTCAACGGGACACCGTCAGGACTCTTGTAGGACTTGCAGTCGATCAGGCACATGTGGCTGTCGGTTCCGCCGTATGGCACCTTGACACCTAATTCCATGAACGTGTCTGACAATGCTTTGGCGTTTTTGAGTGTTTGTTCCTGTAATTCGACAAACTGATTTGTGGTGGCAAGTTTGAAAGTGAGTGCCATCGCCGCGATCGTATTGACATGCGGTCCGCCCTGTTCACCGGGGAAAATACCTTTGTCAATTCGCTCGCCGAGTTCCCGATCATGGCAAATAACCACAGCTCCGCGGGGACCGCAGAGGGTCTTATGAGTCGTGAAACTGACAACATCAGCGATACCGATCGGTGATGGGACTTTCTTTGCCGCGATCAGACCAGCGATATGAGAGACATCTGCCAGCAGCCAGGCGCCAACTTCATCCGCGATTTCACGGAATTTCTGCCAATCTGGCACCCATGGGTAAGAAGTGTAGCCGGCGATGATGATCTTCGGCTTGGCTTCCTTCGCGATTTTCAGAATCTCATCGTAGTCAAGTCTCTGGGTTTTTGGATCGACTGTATAAGAATGAGCTTTATAGAAAAGCCCGGATCGGTTGACCGGTGAACCATGGGTCAGGTGACCACCGTGCAGTAAATCCATACCCAGGATCGAATCTCCCGGTTGGATCAGAGCCGTGTAAACCGCGGTATTTGCAGGCGCGCCGGAGAGAGGCTGAACGTTGACCCAAAGATCATCTGGAATCAAGTCATTGGCTGCAAAAAGCTCGGCTGCGCGCCGGCGAGCCAGTGCTTCGACCATATCAACATATTCAACCCCTTTGTAGTAGCGACCATCGCTGTGGCGGCGGTAGCGACCCAACTGGAGGGCGTAGTCCATAATGGTAGCCTCGTCCTGGTAGCGTGTTTCAGGGCGGGGGTAGCCTTCAGCATAAATGTTAGTGAAAGGTGATGCCAGCAAATCACGCACTGCTTTTGGAGCGATGCTTTCACTTGGGATCATGATCAGCCGTCTTGCCTGTCGTTCGGTTTCGAAATCGACCAGGCTCTTAATGTTGGGATCATAATCTTCGACACGTTTTTCAAACAAATAGTCGCTCATAGATTACCTCGGGGAATAGTATTCTCTCTGCCCGCGTGCAGAGGTATTGTTTTGGATTGTCATCAATAAGGGAATGAATGGCGAATAAAATGTACAAAAATAACTGAACTACAGTGACGCGACCGTAGTCTTTGGTGAAATTCATTGCTAAGTTCGCCATCAATGTAATTGTACCTTATATCGCCCTACTTTCTGTGAAAATTGTGGAGGTTTCCCAGCAACTAAAGACCATGAAATTCCAAAGTTGAGCCTGTAATATAATCAGAGAATGCAGGAAGATAAAATCGAGCTGACCGAAGAAGTTGTTCTGATCAACGCTGCCAAAACTGACCCGGAGGCGTTTGGCTTGCTGTATGAGCGTTATGTCGACCGCATCTATAACTATATCTACTTTCGAGTTGGGTGCGCAGGTGACGCAGAAGACCTGACCGCGAGGGTGTTTTTTAAAGCCTTAAGAAGCATTGGCAGCTATCGCCATATGGGGCTGCCATTTTCAGCATGGTTATACCGGATAGCCCATAATCAGGTAGCTAACTTTCATCGCGACCGATCGAAAATGCAAGAAATTTCAATTGAAAACCTGGTTGTGGAAGATTCAAGCAGATACAGCTCGCTGGAACACCTCATAGAGACCAAGCAAGAAAACGCTTTTCTTCTTGGATTGGTCAATGACCTTTCTCCGCAAAAACGCGAGTTGATCATTCTCAAATATGTTCAAAAACTATCTAATGAGGAAATCGGTCAAATCTTCGGCAAAACCGAGGGGGCGATTAAGAGTTTGTATCACCGCACCCTGGTAGAACTGAAAGAGCATGCCAAACAACACCAGGATATACGTAACCTCTGATTGGATGAGGGGTTTAATACAACAAAAGGAAGGATTCCAACATGGGATTAGCTGAAGAATTTGATGCCGAATTAAGTGGGTTTGAACAACACCTCGCCCAACAACTTGAGCGTTACACGCCTGACAACCTTTTTGTGCAAGACCTAAAACAACGCCTGGTTTCCTCACAGATATTCAAGCTTAGACGGGAAATTGGTGCCATCGTGGTCGCCTGCCTGGGGTTGTTGTTTACCGCTGCTCTGGTTTTTAGCCTGGGTCAGTTTATCCACCGCGCCAAAAAATCAATATTAGATTGACGATTTTTTTCTACATCAGGTTGTTCTCCTGCCCTGCTAAGGGTTTAGCCTGACGTCACAAACGTTCGCTGAACCGATCCCTATCTTTTACTATTTACCCAATCTTCACTTCTTGTTGACATTTAAACATCAAGAGCGGCTTTTAAGCCGCTCTTGATGTTTAAATAAACTATCTTAACCTTCGTACGTGTCCCGCACCCAGTCACCAACCAACCAATATTTGAAATCACGATGGTGATAACTATCGACAGCAGCCACGATTGCGTAAATCAAAGCGCCGACGGGAATCAGGGTCAGAAGCAGAGCGATCGGGACCCCAAGCAAACCTACAATAACAAGGGTTAACACGGCTGAAAGCGCCCAGGCGATACCTGCCAGGATAGCGGCTCCGAAGAAGAACACGCCTTGGAAAACCAATGCCTGCAGGCTTTGATAGGCAACGTACCGGGAGCGGTCTTTGTAAGCCAAGTAGATGATCAGGGGAGGTAAAAGGCCAAGTAAACCCGTAAACAGGTTTAAGAAAATGCCCAGATGGGCAAACATTGCCAGGGTGTTCTCCTCAGAAGGAGTGAGACCAGGTTGGGTATTGTAAACGGGATCGGGGGATCCATCTCCGTGGGCATCGATAATCACAGGATCGGGTTCAATAAAATCGTTTTGATCAGTCATA
>WOZC01000006.1 GCA_011620465.1 Anaerolineaceae bacterium
CATTGAAGAAATCCTGGTAGAACTCCTTGAGAGCCTGGATGACGCGCGGATCTGTCGTATTGACGGGTTCAAAAGATAGCGAATTGAACCCATAAGTGTTCTTGAGCGCTTTTTCCAGGGGTCCATTTTCAAGCAGGTTGCCTTCCTGCCAGGCTTCCAGTTTTGCATGCCCCACCAACTGGGCGACCACGCATTGGATGGCAGCCAAATACCAACCATAGGGGCGGCTGCCAAAATAGTCTTCCAGTTTCTTCATACTGGCGCGTTCTGCTTTGAACTTGGTGTTTTTGATGAAAGTGAGCATCTCCGTTTCTGCCTCGTTCAACCCAAGTTCTTCGCCTGAAAAAAGTTCTCCATCCTGCGGCTCAAGGTAGTGATGAATATCATTTTCAGAATAGGTTATCCCGCCCAGCATACGGAGATGCGGGTAGATCTTGGCAATCAGCAGGTTGAAGGCTTTTACGATGCGCGTTTTGGCATCTTCTCCACTGACTTCCACTTCGTCACCGGAAACGATGAAACGGGTTCTGCTCACCAATTCTGCAGCCCGCTTGGAAACATTCTTTTTTCGCAGACTATTTAGAGAACCTTTGGTGGCGAGAATGGCGTTTTTTGATTCCGAGTTGCTGAGGGCGTGGTGCTGCCTGATATAGCTGTCGGTACGGATGGTCATCAGAACATCCTGCATGAATTGGGCGTCCTCCGGGAGAACCACCAGGAGGTGTGCCTGGCCCATGCTGTGCCCTTTCAACGTAATAATATCGTTGCTGAATGGGCTGTATGGGGTGATGATGTCGATCACCATTTCGTGGTCTTTGCCGCGCTGTTTGCCGTCAATCCGCTTGGCAAAGGCATAGTCTTGTTGGTTGTCTTCATAGCGGATCTTGGAATCGCGCAGGATCTCAGTAAAGAAAATGTCATCAAGAACTTTATAGATTTCGTCATTTTCGACGTTGGTGTTCTTAATTTCGTTCTCAACATCCTTCTCTTCTTCGGTCAGGTATTCGTACACATCGTCATTCCGCTGCACGTAGGTTTGCTGTTCCAATACTGCCAAAGCCTGCCTGACATGGCTTTCAAGCGCTTGGATGTTTTGATCAAAGCTCTCCTGCATCAGCACCCGCAGGTTGCGGGGAGTCGCTTTAAAACCCTTGACGTATTTGACCAGGAAAAGCGTTTTGAGCAACTTGAGCGCAAATGGATCGCCCAGGGTCTGCTCTGCCAAAAAAATGGAACTTTGGATGGTCGCTTTAAAGGCGCTGCGGATACCTTCGAACATCAAGTCAAAACTACCCATCGAACCGACAGGCTCGTCTGCTATGGCTTTGAGAACATCCTGGAAGACACCCAGCATGGAGCGTTCACCGACCGAGTTATGCCGACCGGTGAAGGCATTTTGCGCGCTGAGAGTTTCTATCGATTGCTGAAAAAGCAAATACTGATAAGGTACGAAGGGATAGGAAGCTACGAATTCAGATTCATCCCGGTAAAACCTGTTGAATGGTCCTCCATCTGGAAAAGTAAACAGCGTACCAAAGTTTTTATTTTCTTCAGCGTAGAGAGCTCTCGTTTGGGCTTCCCCGACTTCGTTTTTCGTTAACAAACGTTTTTGGATTACTTCCTGCACATCCTGGCTGCTAAGATGAATTTTGGTTTGAAATCTTGCCTGGATTTTAGAGAAATCATTTCCCAGTTTATCACTGAGTTCACCAAAGACCTTGCTCATATCATCCTGCGAGGTCACAAATAACCAGGCCTGACCGTTACAGGTCGTTGAAAGAGTTTCGGCAATGGTTTGAAGGTTGGTCATAAGCTTTACATTTTCTGCAATGTATTGACCGACCTCGTCAACAAAAAAGTTTAAACGGAAGCCCTTTGGTTGGGTCTGGATGTAGGCGTTTACCTTTTCGGCGAAAGCGTCAATGCTGGGTTTGTAGTCATCTCGATAAGATTGGATGATATCCCTGGAGCTTTCTTCCGGGTTGCCAGTGGTTAGGGCATATGCGTGAGCGATTTTTTGTCGATTAATGTTGAAGATCTCGCGCCCCTCGTGCCAACTCTGTCCGGTTGTGTGAAGAAAGATCTCTATGAATTTTTGATAGAGACCTGCCTGGTCCAATTCCCGCTCAAAATTGGCTACATAACCCTGGTTGCCATAATATCCGCAGAAGTCGTCAAAGACTTTTGCAAAAACATCCAATACCGCGTCAAAATCTTCGTGACTAACGATTGTGGCTTTCTGGTCGATATTGAAGAGAATGCTTTTGGAAGGAATAGCCGCTGCCTTCATTAATTCTCCGCGCAGCATGGGGTCGGAAGCCGCAACTTTCTCTTGCAAAACTTCGAGAACTGAAACGTCCTCCAATTGCCGGTTTTCCAGCAGCATTGACAAAATTTTGAGCAAGTGCGATTTTCCAGAGCCAAAGAAACCGGAAATCCAAACGCCATTGGAGGTGGGATGAAGCTTGTTATACTGATCAAGTAGATAGTAGAGATTTTTTGCAATCTCATTTGTGATTACGTACTCTTCTACCTCGGTCTTAAGGTGGGCTTCATCATCAGCTTTTATGACCCCTTCAATATCGCGGTCAATCGGTTTTAGAAAAAGTTCACTGATTTTCATAACAAAATACCCCTTCTATACTTGATAATCGAGTATGTTAAACGCGCGGTAATAAGCGTTATCTGGAAGACAACTAAACAGCTTGAGAGAGCTGCGCCCTTCAGGAGTGAAAGTGTATTCACCAGGAAACCACAGGACCAAAGGTTGATCTTTGGCCACGCTTTGAAGATTGTTCAGGAGATTATGGGAACGAATATAGGGAAATACCTCACCTACACCGGTGATAAATAGGATATCAAACACCCGCTCGGACATTCTTCTTGCAATTTCTGGCACTAGATATTTACTGGTATCAAGGATCCCCTCTAAGTCATCCAATAATTCACGTTTGGAATAGGTCTCTTCTTCTCTAATGATTTGATCAAGAATTTTACGTCGTTTTAGCATTTCCAGTGACAGGTCATATAAATTGACCTTGAGAGTTCGCACGCCTTTCAGTTCCAGCTTTTTTATTAAAGCCCTACCCATTTTTTCGATATCATTTTGCTCTTGCGGTTTGAAGGGAAAAATAAAGAACGGGATTTCGTTGTTTAAGCCCTGCATTTGCAGGAATTGCTGGCTGGACATGACTTTGAAAAGGTGCTCAGAGCGAGTGGCAATGTTTTGATCGTAAAGATTCTTCATCGTTAGAGTTCAAACTCCTCTGGGAATGCTGGATAGATTCTATAGGCAAAATCCGCATCAGGACTTAAGGCAGAAGCAAGCCTCCTAGTAGGAATAACTCGAACTATTTGGTTGCTCGTGTTGACCAAATCAGCTTCTTGCATCATGTGGAAAACTTGAGAAAGAAGCTTTGCTTTTGTACTCTCGGTGATTCTTTCAAGTTCCTCATGGATATCAATTTTTTGTAAATAGAAGGCATTGACATCGTTACTCGTAAGCATCCTATCCATAACCAGGAACTTTTGATGCAAGATTTCAATGGCAAAATCACGGATGAAGGTGTACGTTTTGCAGACTACAAACCAAAGCAGTAGCTTTTGTTCTTCCAGGCTGCCGTCCACCAATAACAATAATTGCTCCTGTGTAAGCTGGGATAACCGGGTAATTATCTCGTGGATAACCCGCTTGTTCCGAGAACGTGTCCTGGATTGCAGGATATTATTGTCGGTAAGAATCTTGCGGGTGTTTTCCCAATTGTTGCAAGAGAGGAAAACCTCTGCTACCTTAATTGAGTCTGGAATTGCGAGACCAAGGGCAGTAAATGAAAGTTTGTAAGATTGCATAGCAATAATTATATCCGTTGATTTATACATCACCACAAATTAGTTCCAGCAATTGTTTTCCAGAAGAGCAAAATTAGACCCTTAACCCCCTTTGACGATTATAATGAAAGTCGTATAAAGTACTCACATTATATTACTATGCGCAGTATACCATAAATAACAGACTTATCATGAAAATGACCATCGTAGTATGCATCCAGAATTACCTGAGCTCTGTCAAGCTTT
>WOZC01000108.1 GCA_011620465.1 Anaerolineaceae bacterium
AGTAACTCCAATAGCAAGCTGCCCGGAAAGGGATTATAAACCATACCGCCCCTTACGGGTCGGTTGGATAAGCAGTTGGATAAGCTTAGGTGAAGATTGTCTCAGTTATTTGGAAATTATTGGGAACCAGCGGCGGTATTGTTGGGAACCGTAGGGCACCGCTGTCGGTCCGTCCGCCACATTGCAATCGACATCCATTTTAACTCCTCCCCAGGTTTCCGAGTGACCACCGGAATATTGCACAATCCGCTGGTGATAAACCCAATAATAGTCTGAGAGATAACGCAAACCCCAGACAGTCTCATCAGGTCTAAAACCAGGTGTTCGATACCATTCGGCAATCCAAACAGCTGAAGGAGGCTTACCGATGTCAAAGTAGCGATTATCAGTGATGCCGCTGGAAGTTGAGTACAAACCGGAGTATATTCCCAACTGGGAAAGGCGGGTTGTCCAACCATTAGCATAAGCTCTCGCTGCGGCTGAACAACTGCTTGAATACGCAAAATGCTCCAGGTCCAGGTAAACGATGCCGCCAGAACCATCTGGATTGCTCAGTCCGAGCTCAATCAATTTCGCGCGTGCCTGGTTGGCATTATTTACCCCATATTGATAAGCCTGATTAACATCATAAGGGAAGGGATATTTGTAATTGGTACATGGTGCCTGGTGACCGACCCAGGTTGGGATAAAGCGCCATCCTTGCAGGTTCATACTCTGCAAATAGCTGGCTGAAAGCGCAGCATTTGAGCAAAAACGCGAGACCCCACCAATGTAAAGGTTTACAGCTCTGTAAGGACTGCTTGTGTACCAGCGCTGCAATTGGCTAAGTGTGGGAATTTCGCACTTGTCAAAAGCATGTCCTACGAAATTACCAACCACGCCTGCTAATTGGACCTGCTTCTCATCCAAATCTATCTCCGGGAGTTGAGCATTTGCTGTAAAGTTTTTCGTGATTGAGGTTAGTTCACCAGGTAAACTGACCGTATCCCAACCCAAACCACCACTTTGGCTCCTCAGCAGCTGCCAATTGGATTCGCAGGTGATGTCGATCCCTCCGTCAGCTGCCAGGAGGTTCTGGCACTCTCCGCCTGCCAGGCTAACCCACAAATCCTGGACATCCTGCGTTTGGATTTTACTGATTTGGTTGGCAGAATTGCTTGAAAACTGCTTCTGCCCGGATGAGGGAAGAATGGGAATCACATCCAGATTATCAAATTGAATCATCGATTTTGGGGAGGCTTTTGGTTCGATCCTGACCAGGAAATCAAAGCCCTGATTTTCGCCTTCAATTATTTTTACAGGCAAATACACCCGCCTATCTGCCAGTTTAATCGGCAGTCCAGGTTCAATAAGGCTGGAATCGAGAATCTCAGGGAGATCCAGTTCGAGTAAGGTCCAGCTCTTTCCACCATTCAGGCTGCGATAGAGGGACTGTGAGTCAGCCGGGTTGAGCATAAAACCAACCTTCTGGTCAAGGAAAACGAAGTTCTCTGCAACCGGCACCTCTTTCGCAGACCAGCGCTTACCGCTGTCAGTGCTGACAAAGAGTGTACCCATGCTAAAGTTACTGCTGGTAGATTCCTTGACCAACACCATTGCGTTTTTTTCGTCCAACCACTGCATTTGGATTTCCCCGAAGGGATGATCAAACTGTTGGTTTATCTTTTCTTCCAGGTTTCCTGTAACATCAGACCACATCCTTCCCTGGGAAGAGGTCTTGTAGATCTCTACTTCGACGGTCGTTTCCGTCTGGGTTAAATAAAGGGCAAAACCAAGGTCGGAAGCGGGGTAAGAGACTAACAAGTAAGGTCCCACCAAACTGGTTTCCGGGCTTATCATACTCCACTCTGTTCCAGCATTTTGGGTGTAGTAAAGTTCTGATCCGGACTTTAACCACAACTCATCATCGCCGATCAAACCAAAATCAAGATCGGTGGGGTCGAGCTCGTTTTGAGCTTGGGGTGGGTTAAATTGAGCCATCGCCAAATCAAATGGGATCAGGCTCATCAACAAAAACATAATAATAGTAGTCAAAATTATTCTATTTTTCATGGCTACCTTCCTGGTAGACAAGTTGCAACTCTCGTACCCAGGTTTTATGGTGACTATCTACTCGTAGTTAAAGTCTTCTTCCGTTAGGGAGACATGTACCTAATGTTGTTGGATCGGTAAAGCAATCGCTATCCTGGCTAGGGTAGTTTTTTGTTCGATATTTTCTAAATATTGTTCTGTAATTGGCTTGACACTGAACATTTGTTCTGTTATTATTCAATTATAGAACATGCGAACCTGGAGAAAGCGGTTACTATGGCACGAAAAAGCAAAGGATTAAGCCAGCGGCACAAAAACATCTTGTCCTGCATCCGTGACTGGCAGGATGAAAAGGGTTATCCCCCTTCAATCCGTGAGATTGGTTCACAGACCCAAATCAGTTCTACCTCTGTTGTCAATTATTACCTCAACCAGTTGGAAGAAATGGGCTACATCGAACGGCATAGCAACGTTTCCCGTGGCATTAACCTGATCAAAGACAGTACCGGTGAGATGGTGCAGAATTTCAAAGCAGGAGTTTCCCAGCTAATGGAACAACTCGTCTCCATTCCCCTGGTTGGTAACATTATCGCCGGTGAGCCTATGCCCGTACCGGCATCTGACTTCAGCTATTATGATCCTGAATCCGGGGTGGATATTGCCCGCAGTTTACTTCCCCAGGGCGACAATTTGAGCGACCTTTATGCGCTGCGCGTGCAGGGCGATTCCATGATCGACGCCATGGTCAATGACGGGGATATCGTTGTGATGCGGCGCACCAACCAGGCTCGCAACGGCGAGATGGTAGCAATCTGGCTGAACGACCGCGATGAAACTACCCTCAAGTATTTCTATTTGGAAAACGGACACGTCCGACTGCAGCCTGCCAACCCTTCCATGCAGCCAATCATCATTAACGATCCCCGCATCGTTGAAGTTCAAGGAAAAGTTGTTCTGGTCATCCGCCAATTGGACCAGTAAAAATCTCCCAAACAGGGGATATGCTGAGCCAAGCTTCCAGGCTCAGCTTTTTTAACTTCACTGAGGAGTACAATTGCCATCTAATTCAAACTCCATTAAGGAGCACACCCTGGATCTAAAAAAGCGCGCCTTACAACTTAAAACCGACATCCCTGCCATCTTCTTGAGCCTTAAAAGCCACGAGACTCCCTGGTATGCCAAGCTGTCGGCAGGTCTCACCCTCATCTACGCCCTTTCGCCCATCGACCTCATCCCCGATTTCATCCCGGTTCTCGGTTATCTCGATGACCTTATCATCCTGCCAGCCCTGATCGCGCTAACGATTCATTTCATCCCCAAGGATACCTTTGAATGTTATCGCCAGGAAGCACAAGGCATTTGGCAGGATAGTAAGCCCCAAAAATGGTATTTCGCCATCCCCTTTGTTCTTTTTTGGTTGTTTATCCTCTGGCTGATCATAAAAAGGTTTTTTCCTCGTACTTGACGGCGCCAAATCCTTTACAAATGATATCCGCGAATTTCTCTTGGTTTTACAATTAAGCAATGCAAATAACAACTTCCAAAGATGGTACAACCATTGCTTACGAAACCACTGGCAGCGGACCTCTGCTCATCATCATTACCGGTGCGCTCAACACCCACAATTTTGGCGTTCCGGGTGATATGGTTCCCTTCCTGAAGGACAACTTCACCATCCTGACTTACGATCGGCGCGGACGAGGGAAAAGCGGAGATACACCCCCTTATACCGTCTACAAGGAACTCGAAGACCTTGAAGCACTGATCGACAAAAATGGTGGGAAGGCTTATCTCTATGGCCACTCGGCTGGCGCGGCATTGGCTCTTTTCGGTGCGTCAGAATTCCCCGACAAAGTCGTCAAGGTCGCTGCTTATGAACCCCCATTGAGTGGCGGATGGCTTGAAAGAACTTTTGTCAGCCTCTTCATTCACCAGATTCAAAAACAGGTCGCCAAGGGTAAGAACCTGGCTGTGGTGACTCGTTTCATGCGTTTTGTGGGCATGGATGCGCAGCTGATCAAAGATACGCTCGCCTCAGAGC
>WOZC01000107.1 GCA_011620465.1 Anaerolineaceae bacterium
GAGCACCTGCTTGCGGAGCAGACGGTTGCGCGTTCGACTCGCGCCGAGGACATTTTTTCTTTTAATTCACACACCCAGCAAATGTTGATAATCACGTTTAGGCGAACCCTTACTCCCTCTCGTTTTAACATGGGAGGCTATTTGGCTCGTGCTTTGTTTGGGTGATGAGGGCGCTTGGAGCAATGGAGAACGTCACCATCACGGTGGTTAAATCTTGACGCACAATTACTGGAAACAAAGTTGATTTCCACGTCTCACAAGTCTCATGGTCCCCTTTTCACCATCCAAAGACGGATTGTTCTGATTTTTAATGATTTCACCCGGAACAGAAGGGGTGACTTTTTTTATCGAAAGGTAGCTGCATATTGCTCATAGAGCACCACAGCAAAAAGAGCTGTTCCCGTCAGGTTCATATACGGAACCTAACCTACGAAGGATTGTCTCGCAGTTATCTAAGGGAACCGACTTGACGGGAAGTAAGTTGCGCCCATGTAAGATTGTTTCACGTGAAACTTTGCTGGTTGGTCAAGCGGCAAAAGAAATTGTTTCACGTGAAACTTTTTTGAATTTATTACTAATAAACGGATCGAAAACAACTGCAAAATGGGTAGAATTACCGTTCGTTTGAGGAACTAATGGAACTAAAAACACCTTTTGGTTCGTCTAAATGTGTGGATCAAATTGCGACTGAATAAAATAGAGTCCGTTGATTTCCGTTTTCGGCACAGATTGTGCAGCATTTATTACCGAAATACGTTTTGGAGTTGATATGAAAAGGACCATACGATCACTATTTCTAATTATCATCTTGTTAGTAGCTGGATGCATCCAAACGCCGCCAACGGGGACGCAGACGCCAGGTGCGCCTGGCCTTTTGCCAACGAACACCCCCATGTATCTCTCATCTCTCTATAAAACCTTCATGTTCGTGGGGGGCGGTGGATGGGCTACCAACCTGAACCAAACAAAGATCTATTACACCAGAAATTTCGGTGAACACTGGCTGAACGTGACCCCAACCGGTCTCGACAGTCCTGATTATGCGGGTTCAGTATCCCTGGCATTTCCAAACAGTAGTTTGGGTTGGATCTGCCAGTCCAAAATTGAGTCTCCAGCTGTCATATACGCCACCAATGACAGTGGGCAAACCTGGGTGAGCCACAATTTAGACTTTCCGTGTGGAAATATGGCTTTCGTAAGCGCACAGGAAGGAATGATCGTTTCGGATATGGGGGTGGGAGCCGGATCTCAATATGTAAGCATCTATACAACAGCTGATGGTGGCGAGACATGGACTGAGGTGTTCAAACACGATCCTTCTTCCACGGATGATCACGGCTTGCCTTCCTCTGGAATTAAAAGCTCTTTTTCGCTACTCGATAAAGACACCGCGCTAATTGGTGGGAGTCGCCCCATGGCTGGTTCGCTTTATCTATTTCGTACAACTGATGGTGGTTTTTCTTGGAATCAGGTTTCGTGCGATGGCTTGCCAGATGCGGAAAATTCTGAACTGGACCCTATGGATATCCTCCGGATCAGCGCATCAGAAGTGATTGTTCCGGTAAGAGCAACTCTTGAAAACGGTCAAATGGGCACACACTTCTGTGTCTCCAATGACGCCGGTGAAAGTTTCAAGTATCAATCGACCCTTGAAAACGTGGATTTTGCTGATTTTGGCAGCTTTTCCAACGGAATCGCTTATGCCCAGGGGAAGATGATGCAGACCTCAGACGGTGGTTTGACCTGGAAGGATGTGACGACAGGGCTTCCGATTGGCTTGACACCTGTCTCAATAAGCATGATAAATGACATGGTTGGTTTTCTTACTACAACTATGACACCTGACACCCTCTCTCAAAACAGGATCTTCATGACCGCCAACAACGGGTCTGATTGGCAATCGATGCCCGGTACGATCATAGAGCCAACATCGAATTAAGGGGAAGAACCCATGCAGAGGTACCCATCACCATGAAACTCACAAAGGTCCTCGCAGCTTTCCTTTGCCTGTCGATCGTGTTTAACATGGTGGTTCAACCGGTGCAAGCGGTTAAAGCGTGGGAGATGGATCAATCTATAGTAAGTCTACCCTTGTTGACAACAAGTACGCATGGGTGGATGGATTCACTGGGAGTTGACCGTGTTCAAGAGGTCCTCCCGCCCAAAAACCCGGAAAATGTGGTTTATCTTACCTTCGATGACGGACCTGATCCAACCTGGACGGTCCAAATTCTCGACATTTTAGAGCGCTACCAGGCAGGCGCTACGTTCTATGTGATCGGTTACAACGTTGTGAGCCATCCGGAGATCGTGAGGGAAATCGCCAGTCGTGAGCAAACGATTAGCGTGCATGGTTTCAATCACCTGGACCTTTCTAGTGCTGGCTACACCTTCTTTTATAATGAGATCCATGACACAGAAACCGCGATCATGGATGCCTTACAAGCAGATCAGGAGCTTATCCAGCAATTTGGGCGCTGCATGCGTCCGCCATACGGTAAGAAGAGTCAATTGCTTTCTGCCAACGCAGCGGCAATGAATTACGAGATCTCAATGTGGAATATCGACACGAAAGATTGGTCTGGATTGAGCCCTGAAGAAATATTAGTCCACTTTACGTCTGCTCTGGAGCCGCAAAAAGTGATTCTGATGCATGATGGCGGACTGGACCGTACTAACACGGTGAAAGCTTTGGAGTTGATCCTGCACGAATTGTTAATGCAGGGTTACACGGTATTACCGTACTGCACTCATGAAGGACAGGCAATAAAAACCTCAAATTAAGGGTTTATTATTAACATTAGTTTAACATCTGTATGTATTTTGTTAGTTTTTTATGATTTTTGCCTTTGTTTTGATAAAAAGCCTTGTAATTGCTTTCTATTTGTGTATACTTTTATTGTTAGTCGCTTGGGTGCCCCCCTCACCCAGGCGACTAACATTTTAACAACTGCTAACTATCCGGGTCCGAAATTTATCAATCTTGGTGTACCAGAGGTTAGTATTTTGAAAAATTGCCGTCTTGTATTTAGTAAAGCGCGATTGTTTTGACAGGTTTTACAAATCATGTTGCCACTACAAGGTTTTACAAAAACATCTTGATTTTGTTGCCTATTCGTGTATACTTTTATTGTTAGTCGTTTGGGTGCCCCCCTCACCCAGGCGGCTAACATTTTAATTTGGATTCTCAGATAGAATAATCCTATGGCGAGTAAAACATTTTTTCTTGAATGCACTAACCCTGATTGTGCCTTTCGCTTTCCGCTTGATCTATCTGACTTTGAAGGAAAAATCTGCCCTCGCTGCGGGGCAGACTTACGAAAAGTCGCACCACAGATTGGGCAATGGCAGCCCAAATGGAACCTACCCGCTGGAATCGATCTTTTTGGGGTGCTGGATAATATCCGCTCTGCACAAAATGTCGGTTCAATATTTCGAACAAGCGAGGCGGTGGGCATCAGCCATCTGTACCTTTGTGGTTTAACACCTTCACCTGGGGTCAACAACGCCCTAGTTAAGTCAGCACTGGGTGCTGAAGAGCGCGTGGCATGGTCTGCACACACCAATGCGGTCCATGTGATCAATCAATTAAAAAGCGAGGGGGGTCAAATCATCGCATTAGAGTGCACCCCAGAGGCTGAAAATCTGTTCTCTTCGCTGAAGGTAACCAAAGCGCCAGATAAAGTCGCTCTTGTGGTTGGCAATGAGCCGGCAGGGGTTGACCCTGGCATACTAATGCTTGCCGATCGAACGCTTTACATCCCAATGGCAGGTCAAAAAACGTCGATTAATGTTGCCGTAGCTTTTGGTGTTGCCGTATATGGATTGATGTCTTCCTGGTCGTTATTCGGTTTGAAATAAATAGGAAGTGCAAAAGCACAGTACCGATAAAAGCCTTCATAATCATAAAAAACACAACTCGTAAAGATGATCACGAGCCATGTTTAATTTGTGAAGTCACTCGTTTATGGCTGAATCACAGTGCCTGCAGGGATCGTTGTGTTTTTCGGAATAACCACAATACCCTCGCGGACCTTGTAGAGCGGATGATCGCTCTCAAGCCCAACCGGGAAGGGTTTGATCACAACGTTATCGCCAATGCTGGCGTTCTTGTCGATGATTGCACCCTGAATATTGCAGTTTCGTCCGATACCAAGTGGGGCGCCGTTGTTCAGGGTGCCATACCAGTCACAACCCATAACGATCGTGTCTTTGATAACAGTTCCAGTCCCGATGACCGAGCGTAAACCAATGACGGAGTGTTCGATACTTTCAGCGCTGATCTCCGAACCCTCTGCCATCAAAACTTGTTTCAAAGCACAGCTATTCACCCGGCTTCCTGGTAAGAATCGCGGATGGGTGAAAATTGGGTTATCGGGGTCGTAGAAATCGAATTCGGGGTTATCCTCAGCCAGTTCCAGGTTGGTCTCATAGAAGGTACGAATCGTTCCGATATCTCTCCAATAGCCTTCAAAGTTGAATCCGTAGACTGGTCTTCCTCGTTGGATTATGGAGGGGATAATGTCTCCACCAAAATCATCCAGTTTATGATCGGCATAATCGAGGCGTAAGACATCCAGGAGCGTGTCCATCCGAAACATATAGATCCCCATTGAACCCAAATAAGGAGATTCGGGGTCATCTCGGCTGACCAGGTCTGCCAGGAGCGCGGGGTCTTTGGGCTTTTCCGCAAAGCGGGTGATACGTCCGTCCTCATCTCGTTTGAGGATGCCGAAACGAAACGCTTCATCTTTTGGCACTGGCTGAACGGCGACTGTGACATCGGCATTATTTTGAATGTGGAATTCAGACATTTTGGCATAGTCCATCCGGTAAAGGTGGTCTCCGGCGAGGATCAGCACATGCTTGGCGTTCGAACTGCGGATTTCGTGGAGCTGTTTTCGGACAGCATCTGCAGTGCCTTGATACCAATCCGTGTTTTCCATGGTTTGTTCAGCAGCCCAAACCTGAACACCACCAGGGTGAAAATTATCAAAATTATAGGTACGACTGATATGCCTATGCAAAGAAACGGATAGAAATTGGGTGAGGACTGAAATTTTGAAAATTCCCGAATTGATACAGTTGCTGATCGGGATATCGATCAAGCGATACTTTCCAGCAATTGGGACAGCTGGTTTTGCACGTTCTGCAGTAAGCGGATATAAGCGTTTACCCTGACCACCACCTAAAATCACTGCAAGAATATCGACTGAATTTGGCATACCTCTCCTTTTTGCACAAACCCTGCTTATAATTGAATAATTGTTAAAGATTTCTATCCCGGGTTGGTAATATGGTGAAATTACATTTGAATTGTACCCGTAATTTTGCTTACTGAGGCGAGTAGTTCTTTCGCCGTTTGGATGCTCTGTGGACCTGGAGAACCAAGCATCTCAGCTAATTCGGCTACGCGCAACCCGCCAGTGACCTCTCGCACCTGCGTGATGGTGCGATTATCCAGATTATGCTTATCCACCTTAAAGTGTTGGTCTCCGAAGGCAGCCAGCTGCGGCAAGTGGGTCACACACATGACCTGGTGGTGTCTTCCCAACTGCCAAAGCATGGAACCTACCGTCATACCCACCCTTCCTCCAATACCGCTGTCAATTTCATCAAAGACCAGGGTTGGAATTTGATCTGCTTCTGCCAGCACTTCTTTCAACGCCAACATCAAGCGCGATGTCTCCCCTCCTGAAGCAATTTTCACTAACGGCTTAAACCCTTCACCAGGATTGGTCTCAATCAGAAGTTCAACTTTGTCGATTCCGGTGGAATCGAAGGCAAGTCCGTTCATGATGGGTAAACCGAGCGCGTCCTCTTTTTGGGTAATCAGAACTTTTAGCCGGGCTTTGCGCATCTCTAAAAGGGCAAGTTGTTCTTCCATTTGAACCGACATCTTGCTGGCAGCCTGTTGCCGGCTTTCGCTCAATTCCTGAGCAGCCTTTGCCAGAGTTATTTTAACCTGGCTTATTTTACCGTCGACTTCGTTGATCTGCTCTTCCACGCCTTCGATTTTGTTTAACTCATCCTGAGCAGAGGCATAAAATTTCAAAACTGAGTCGATGCTGCCGCCGTGTTTCTTTTTAAGTGAGTTGATCAAGTCGATGCGCAACTCAATCTGATCCAGACGGGCGGGATTGAATTCGATTTGTTCGTTGTACCGGCGTAATTCATAAGCAATATCGGTCAGGTTGCTCAGGGCTGCTTCCGCCTGGTCTGCCAGGGCCTGCATCTGAGGGTCAATTTTTGCCAATGAGCTTAGATCATGCGAGACCGATCCGAGTAGATCCGTTGCGGCATTGGCATCGGACGAGCTTTCATCCAGAGTCTGCAGTGCAGATTGGGCGTAGCGGCTTAAAGTTTCAGCATTCGCCAATCTCATGCGCTCATGAAGTAGGCTTTCTTCCTCATCCGGTTTGAGTTTAGCGGCTTCAATCTGACCAATCTGGTAGCGCAGGATGTCTGCACGTTCATCGGCGTTGGTCTGAATGCGCTTTAATTCAGCCAGTTCCTCTTCAAAACCAGACCAAACCCGATAATTCTTTTGAAATTCCTGCAGGAGGGCTGAATTACCGGCAAATCTGTCCAGCAGTTCGCGATGGCTTTTCACTTTGAGAAGGGAGAGGTGTTCGGATTGTCCATGCACATCAACCAGGACAGCACCAACTTCAGATTGGATTCCAAGGCTGACACTGCGTCCGTTCACCCGTGCGATAGAACGTCCTTCTGACCGAATCTCGCGTGAGAGGGTCAGAAAACGCTCATCTTCCATGAGTCCTTCTTGTTCCAGCAGCGGTCGCAGGGAATCTAAGGTCACATTATCAAGTTCGAATAGGGCTTCAACAAACGCCTGGCTGCTTCCGGCACGAACAAGTCCGCTATCCACGCGGGCACCCAGCACAGCGCTAAGTGCATCCAGAATGATGGATTTGCCCGCGCCAGTCTCCCCAGTCAAAACCACCAGACCAGGTTCGAACTTGAGGGTCAGGTCGGTGATGATGGCAAAATTTTGGATGTGTAACTCGCACAGCATATTACCTCAAAGGCGTATACCTTTTGTCTGAGCGTAGGCAGTGGTTGCAACCAAAACCGTGTAAACAACACGCCAGATCAAAGGTGTGAGGTTGCCGATCACCGATAACAATTCCGAGGACATAGTGATCACATTTAGCATTTGGGGGACGAGCATAGGCAGGCTGCCGATCAGTGCTCCAGCAAGGATTGCGCTGTTCAACGCCTTACTGCGGCGCCGCTTGACCGCGATCCGAACTGCATTGAAGATCAGTGCACCAATGCCGGGTGCAATAAGTAAGGTGAAGAATCCAAACCTGGGAACAAACCAACTGCCTGCAAAGGAAATGATCCCGGAAATCAAGAAACCGATCAGTAAGTCCAGCCCCTTGGTATTGTCAAACACTTTTTGTTGTTGACGAATGCAATCCTGGCAGCGGTAGCCCGTGGGTGTCAGGACCGCGGTTTCGGGGGTGATAGGCTTTCCACAGCGATTACAACGCAAAACCGGCGTTCCATCGGGATTCTCGCCTATGATTTCAGGCTCGTGTTCGTGGGTTTCAGTCATGGTTTTCCGTTTTCGAGGATTGGGTTTCGCTGCATCACAGCTGCCAAATTCCGATAGAAGTAATTGGGTTCACCAAAACGCACCATGTACAAAGAATGCTGGTTTGCCCTGATGTGAACGCGGTCACCTTCTGCCAACAAAACAGGATCCATACCGTCGATACTGATGACGACATCGTGCTTGATGGTAGGAAAAAGGTTGACCTCAGCGCCTTCGGCTAACACAACAGCCCGGTCCAGGCTGAGGTGGGGTGCGATAGGCAGGATGAGCATGTTTCGAAGTTCAGGAGGTAAAATTGGTCCACTGGCAGCCAAAGCATAGCCGGTAGAGCCGGTAGCTGTGGACACAATGACACCGTCGGCTATGTAGGAGTTCAGGTAACCCTCGTTAAGGTCAACACGTACTTCGATTGGGTGCACGTCGTTGCCCCTGCAAATAACCGCCTCGTTGATGACATCCCAAGAATGCTTAAGGGTGTCATGAGAAAACAGCTCGGTTTTGAGCATCATGCGGCGTTCAAGGCGGAATTCTGCTTTGAGCAATTTTTCCAACTTTTGTTCCAGGTCTGATTCATTCAGTTCCACCAAAAAACCCAGCCGTCCGGATCGAATACCGAGCAGGGGAATGCCCAAAGGGGCGCAGAAATGTCCGGCTCTCAACAAACTGCCGTCTCCACCGATCACGATCAGCAGTTCGATACCTTCCAGGTTTGGCGTTATTCCAGGATTCTCAAAGTCATAATTAAAGGTCCTTGCCGAAATGCCTGCATCGGTAAAAAAGGCTCTGACTTGATCCGCCAAAGCATTCGCCTTAGGAACGGCGGAATTGGGCATGAGCATGATGTTTTGAGGACGAAACGACGAGAATGACATCTTGGCAGTATTATAGTCGGATTTATCCACCCATTGCCAGTTTGAAGATGACACAGTTTGAAGATGAACAAAAGTCCGTTAGTCTATTCAGTGGCAACTTACTTTGTACGGTGAGGGCTTGCTCCTACCGTCAGATTTGAGAATTGTTGACTTGTGCGGACGGACTAAAGCCCGTCTGTACGTTTCGGAACTTGACAAAGCTGCGTTCGCTAAGATTGAGATTCTGTTGGAACAGGACAAGCCGCTTTCTCTACGGACGCAAAAAGCCTGTACAATTAGCCTTAACAAATAATGGCGAAACGAACGAAGACTCAACGAGAGAACCCTTTCATACAAAAGGTCACCCATCAGCGCTGGCTCTTGCCCCTGGCATCCCTGCTGCTCTTCCTGGGGATTTGGCAGTTGCTTTATGTGGTACTTAATTTGCCTCCTTTTATTCTGCCCAGCCCGGCAATGGTATGGACGAAGTTTCTTGAAGTTCTAAAGAATGGTATCTGGTGGCACAACATCTCGTACACGCTTTTCGAGCTTTCCCTGGGATTGTTCTTTGGGAGTGTCATAGCCTCTGTTCTGGGTTATATCCTGTCAAAAACACCGGTACTCGAAAAACTGCTTTCACCGTTCCTGGTTGGCAGCCAATCGGTGCCCGTGGTTGCCATCGCGCCCTTGATCATCATCTGGTTCGGACCGGGTTTGTTTTCCAAGGTGCTCATCTGCGCTCTGACAGTTTTCTTCCCTGTTTTGGTCAATGTGCTGGTGGGGATTCGCCAGGTCTCGCAGGATCTGCGTGAATTAATGGATTCTTTCAATGCCAGTAAGTGGGAGATCTTGCGTTATCTTGAGATCCCTGCCTCCTTGCCTGTCCTTCTGGGCGGACTGCGGGTTGGGGCTACACTCTCGGTCATCGGCGCGATTGTGGGAGAGTTGGTGGGTTCTGACCGCGGTTTGGGCTACCTGATCAACTTGGGACGGGGTCAGTACGACACCGCGCTTGTGTTTGTTGCCGTGTTCAGCCTGATCCTCCTGGCTGCCAGCCTTTATAGTATCGTATTATTCCTCGAGCGGCGCGCCTTAAAATGGCAGACCTGGCAAGAGATTTAACCTGGAGAAAACTTGAAAAAAGCGCTAATCATTTTAACAATTCTGATGATCCTTCCCGTTCTTTCCGCTTGTAAGTCGGAAAGTAACGGCAAACTGGAAGAAATAACGTTCAATTTGACCTATATTCCCAACATCCAGTTTGCGCCTATCTACGTTTCCATTGAGAAAGGCTTTTTCGCAGAGGAGGGGTTGGAAATCAAGCTCGCCTATGGAAATGAAGCTGATATGGTGGCGTTGGTCGGCTCAAACCATCAGCAATTTATGGTTGCATCCGGAGAACAGATTTTGCTCAGCCGGGAGCAGGGGCTGCCAGTGTTATCGGTTGCTGCGTGGTACAAAGACTATCCGGTAGGCGTTGCAGCGCTCAAAGAGTCAGGAATCAGTCAACCCGCTGACCTGGTGGGAAAAGAAATTGGTCTGCCCGGCTTATATGGTGCTAATTACATCGGTATGGAAGCCCTGGCTGCCCAAACTGGACTCGGTAAAAATGACTACAAATTAGTATCCATTGGATTTACCCAGGTGGAGAGCCTGGTTGGAGGCACGGTAGATGCCGTGGTCGTGTACCTGGCAAATGAACCGGTGCAGCTAAGAGCGCGAGGTTATGAAATCAACGTGCTCGCAGTCAAGGATTACATCGAGTTAGTCGGTAATTGCCTGGTCAGCAACGAAACCACTGTAGAAAACGACCCGGAACTGGTCGGCAAAATGGTGCGAGCCTTTAGGAAAGGGTTGGAATACACCGCAGCCAACCCGGAAGAAGCCTGGACGATCAGCCTGAAGTATGTCGACAACCTGACAGAAGAAGTTGCCCCGATCCAGAAAGAAGTTCTCAAGGAATCAATCAGCAATTGGCAAGTCCTTCCTGAGACAAAAGAAGAACAAGACTTGCGCTGGACCAACATGATGAACCTCTTGATAAAGATTGGCATGATGAAAAACCAGCTCAATATTGAGGATGTGTACACCAATGAATTCCTCCCCTGAAGACTCCCTGGTGGTGCGTGACCTCAAGGTCAGCTTCCAGGAAAAAGATGGCATGCTGCAAGTATTGGAGAATGTCTGCTTCAGTCTCCATAAAAACGCCTTTGCCTGCCTGATTGGACCGTCCGGCAGCGGCAAGAGCACGCTTCTGCGCACACTGGCGGGCTTGATTCCTTACGAATCTGGATCCATTGAGTTTCCCGAGATACATGGTCGTAAACCCCGAACAGGGTTGGTTTTTCAGAAAGCCAACCTCATGCCCTGGCGTACATTGGCTGAAAACATCGCGCTGCCATTAGAACTTGCCAACACCCCGCGAGAAGAAATCGATCAGAAGGTCAACGAAATGGTTGAACTGACAGGGCTGCAGGGTTTTGAGACTTCCTGGCCGCATGAGCTCTCGGGCGGAATGGCACAGCGGGTGGCAATTGCCCGCTCCTTGGTTCAGGATCCGGATATTTTGTTCCTGGATGAACCTTTCGGTTCGCTGGATGAATTGACCCGCGAGCGCATGAGCGAAGAGCTGCTGCGAATCTGGGACGAAAAGCGTAAGACGATACTGATGGTGACTCACTCGATCTCTGAAGCTGTCTTCCTGGCAGATCGTGTGTTGGTATTGTCCGGTTTCCCTCAAGGGATTGTGCTGGACCTGCCTATCGACCTGCCCCGTCCACGTGACGAGCACCTGCGCTTTATCTCTGAGTTCGTACAGGCAGCCGCGACACTGCACGAACATCTGAAAATTTAGCAATATAAAAAAATAGATTCAAGTTTCAAGCCTGCCTTTATGGTATAGTTTTAATTCCTAATCTCAACGTGGAGTGATTATTTATGTATCTTGCCATCGAAGGTGTCATAGGGGTCGGTAAAACTACCCTTGCGCGCCTGCTCCAGCCTGCTTTTGATGCCGAAGTTCTTTTGGAAGTCTTTGAAGAAAATCCTTTTCTGAGCAATTTTTACAGCGACCGCAGCCGTTATGCCTTTCAGACCCAAATCTTTTTCCTGATGAGCCGCTACCATCAGCAAAACAGAGTCATTCCCAATGCTTTGGCAGCCGGAAAAACGATCATATCCGACTACACCTTTGATAAAGATGCCCTTTTTGCCGGCATCAACATCACAGGCGACGAGCTGGAGGTTTATCATAAGGTTCATTCTGCCCTGGCGGATAAAATCCCCAGTCCAGACCTGGTGGTCTACCTGAAAGCCAGCCTTGAAACGCTGATGAACCGTATCGCCCATCGCGACCGCTCTTACGAACGAAATATGGACCCGCTCTATATCAGTGAGTTGATGGAAGCTTATGATCACTTTTTCGCCCAGGATAAATGGCAAGGTCGGGTTCTTTACATCGAAACAGACGATTTGAATTTTATTGCAGACCCTGCAGACCTGGACTACCTCACAAACCGCATCAAACAGGCTCTGCACCTGGCTCCCTATCAACAAAGCCTGCCGTTAGAATAGGAGATTTTGTGAGAATCACCCAGGAAATGCTGATCAAAATTGCCAAAGACCATGTTGCCAAAAGAGTCCGAAAAGAAAACGATCTCGTGGCAGTCTATTTGACTGGCTCGGTCTCGCAGGGGGATCCCTTGTTGGGCGGCAGCACGGATATCGACTTGATTTTCGTTCACAAAGAAGAGCCACCGCTCAAACGGGAAGTGCTGCGGGTGAGCTACGAAATTTCCCTGGATATTGAACACCATCATCAATCCTATTACACCTATCACCGCCGTTTGCGCCAAAACCCCTGGATTGGTTTTGCTTTGTGCAATCATCAAAACATCCTGCTGGATCGCGACCATTGGCTTGAATTCATCCAGGCAAGTGTCAGCGCCCGCTTTGACAGTCCCGAAAACGTCTACGGGCGAGCCCAGCAGTTTGGTGAAAAAGCACGCACGCTGTGGTTCGACCTGGATGATCCCCAGGAAGTGGATTGGGAAGATTGGATCGCGCTCTACTTCAAAGCAGTTGGAACGGCTGCGAACGCGATTGCCTGCCTGAACGGACCAGCTCTTACCACCCGACGCTTTATGCTCGATTTCGCCAGCCGTGCGGAAACCTTGGAAAGACTGCCCCTGGTAGGCGAATTGACGCGCTTGCTTGGCAATGAAAATATGAACGAGGATATTTTTAAAGAATGGCTTCCGGTTTGGGAAGAAACACTGGAGTCCGCCAATGAACAGGTCGATTGCCCGCCGAACATTTCAAAAGTGAGAAAAGCTTACTTCCTGCAGAGCGTGGAGGCGATGGCGGAAAGCGGATCGCTCCATGCCGTGCTCTGGCCGATGATCGAAACCTGGCATCAAGCCCTGACATGCCTGGAAGACAAAGAACCTCACCAGAAGTGGCAGCAATTCCTTGCCGCTCTCGGCTTCCAGGAGGAGCAGCGGGAAAATCTGTTAAGTGAGCTGGACGAGTTTATTGACCAGGCAGAACGCCTGCTTGAGGGCTACAAGAACGAATTCAATCTTTAACCAATATTGTGGATAACTCGCGTTTTTCTGAGGATAAACTACCCCATTTTGTGTATAAAACCTGGTGATTGTTTGCAGCCTGCCGGTTGAAAACCTGCGGATTGATTTTGAATAAGTATTGCTAATATTCTCAATTCAATGAAATTGAAAAGAATAGTGGGGATAAGTACGGTCTTTTCCACATCGGGTCTGGATTTTAAGATCAGTCAGCGTTGCTCTCGTTCGTATTCCAAAAATTGCGTTATAGTCTCAACTTTTCCCCACTTTCCACAGCACCTATTACTTCATACTAATTAATTCATAAAAAGATAAAGATATAGCTTTACCGTTTCACGCACACAAAAAATCATCTCATGATGACCATTGGAATAAACTGCTGGTAAGGTATAAGAACATCGACTGCGCTCACCAAACCCGGATTGCTTGGATTCCCGTTCGCTTCAGTATCCCATGCCTGGAAAAAGATGCGATGATTTCCGCGAGAAATCGATGAATAATCGATTTCAAGCCTAAATTGAGAAATATAGTCAGGCTCTGTATTTTGCGTTAAGTTTGGGACCGGATTAAGAGTTGCCTGAGGATGCCAGGGCGGCAGGTCAATTGAAAACTGGACGCTTTTCACCTGGCTGTACACATCCGCACCATCAAACCAGGTTGAATAGTCGTTTGCGCTGCCCTCTATTGTTACACTATTGAGTTCCTGACTAACGAGCTCGATCTCAACATCCGGTCCGTAGGACTGATGGTAAGGGTTGGCGCTGACATTTAGGGCGCGATACAGGGCGGCAATATTCTTTTTAACCAGGATTTCTTTAAAATACCAGCAATAGCTTGTATAGCCACCTTCCCGGGGATCTCCCATGTTGAAAACCAAGGAAGGAATTTCAAGAGTGCCATAGGCATAATCGATCAGAGTGCCGTAAGAAGGCTGGTGACTAGTTTCACCCTGGGGAACTGGAGCGGAAAGGGTGTTGTAGGCGATTTTTTTAGCTAAGGTGTATAGATCATTCAAATGAGGGTTATCAGCGGTTGGATTAGACAAAAATGGGCTGAGAATTTCATTCTCGTAGCTGTCCAGGTGAAGCAGCAGGATTGGCTCGGGCTGATTGGCAAGGTCTTGCAGATAAGCCATGACGGCTTGAGTTTCAGGCTCACTTGCGGCGGTTTCACCACTATAAGCAGGATCGCATGGTCCAACTTCTGAAGCGATCCAATCGTAAGGAAAGTTGTGGTTCAGCCGGACCCCGATTTCACGGGTGGAACATGTATCGTGGGTATTGTTCTGCCAGGTGATGTATTCAGGTCCAGCCTGAGCTTGAGTTTCCGCTTTTAGACGCCCATCTGGATTTGCCAACAAGATCATGTGCAATTCGAGGTGATCGAGCATCCAGGTGCTGTCTGTGTTTTCTCCATAACCCGCAAGCAGCTCTTCTGCGAAATGCAGGCTCAATTCCACCGGCGCAAAAGCATTTCCGCGCAGACCACTCAGCAAAACCAGGCGGGGTTTATCCGTGCTAATTGAACGGTTGGTTATTTTGATAAGTTGAATTGGCTGATTTTCCCATGAATTGCCGATGGTAGAAACCTGAACCAATCCTGAATATTCGCTGCTGAGGTTTTGGATGCTTTGGAGTATCGAATCTAAATTGCGATAACAATTAAAGCCCGGAATGGTGCTTTGAAGAAGATAGCCTGCTTGGACAGTGGAAAAGGAAATGAGGATAATGATCCCCAAAGATAAGATCAGATGAAAGAAAGCCGATTTTCTGGGCAATAATACCTCTCTTTACCAGGACTCACCTGGCGCGATTTGAGTGGAAAAGAATTGGGCTGCGATTCAAATGTTCATTAATTATAGAAATTTTACACGATTGCAAAAAGGTGGTTATGATTAAAAACAAAAAATGGAGAACGTGTAATGAAAGGAATCGATTGGCTGCTTAACCTGTGCGTTCCAACCCTGCGCGTGGCTGATGTAAGTTTTAACACTACCCAAATTTTGCAGGTCCTTAAAGAAACGGGCGCAAGTTCCGAGCAGAAGCAGCTTTGCCTGTTTCCGCAGTTGGCTTTGAGCGGCAGTACCTGTGGGGATCTCTTCTTTCAGCCGTTGCTGGCGCAGTCAAGCTTGCAAGCGCTTGAAAAAGTTGAAAAAGCGATTGCCAATACCCGCCTGAATGTAGTGATCGGGCTGCCGCTGTTGCTCGAAAACCAACTTTACGACGCGGCAGCGGTGATCGAGCCGCATGGTCTGCGTGGTTTTGTCTTGAATCAGGAGCCAGACCCCCGCTATTTCCAAACTCCGCATGAGAATACTCCTTCAAGCTTGAGTTGGAAAGGGCGCCCCGTTGAAATTTTTATGCAAGGACTTTTGGATTTTTCTTCACTGGGAGTGGAACATGCGTGTATCCTGGTTGGAGGGCTTCCGGATATGCGCTTGTTTGCTGACGAAGTACTGGTTCTCAACCCAACCGCCCTGCCTGCACTGGCAGACAACTTTTATGACGCCAAATTTCACCAGTTTTCGAGCCAGAACGCAGGGCTTATGGCTGTTTGCTCAGCTGGAGCAGCAGAATCCACGGGAGAGGAAATCTTTTCCGGACTCTGCCAGATTTGGCGGAATGGGAATTTGCTGGCAGAGGATAGCGAGCTCGGTTTCGAAAGCAAGGTTGCCCAAGTCAGCCCTCAACGATTACCACTTGAGGTTTTCAGGATAAAAGAGAATCAGCGCGACTTCAGGCTGCCATTCTTGCTGGTTGATGACCAGGAAAAGCAGATGGAGACAGCATTTGAGATCCAGACAATTGGGCTAATGGGTCGCATGCGCCACACAAAATCTGAAAAATTGGTGCTGGGAATCAGCGGAGGTGCCGATTCGTCTATGGCGCTGCTGGTCTGCAGCCATGCGTTGGATCAATTGGGTCTGCCGCGGGAAAATTTGATTGCTGTTTCAATGCCTGGACCCGGAAGTTCTGATAACTCGATCAATAAATCAGCTCAGTTAGCAAATCTGGCTGGGATTAAACCGCCTGTTATATCAATTACTGAAGCCTTACGCGAGCATCTTGCCAATATCGGTCATGATGGGCACACCGCTGATATCACCTTTGAAAATGCTCAGGCACGCGAGCGCGCCCAAATTCTGATGGATTTATCCAATCTGCACGGCGGACTGGTAGTTGGAACCGGCGATTTGTCCGAGATCGCGCTGGGTTGGTCTACTTACAATGGCGATCAAATGAGCATGTATGACGTCAATGCCGGCTTGCCCAAGACTGTCCTGCTGCGCCTGTTGGTTTGGGCGGCGGAAATGCTTTTTGGGGCGGAAGGTAGGCAGATTGGGCAGGAAATCGCCAACGCTCCGATAACTCCTGAATTGCAGCCCCTGGATCCGGACGGAAAAGTTAGCCAGGCAACGGAGAAGGTTTTAGGACCATTTTTGCTGCATGATTTTTTCCTCTGGCATGCCATCCAGGAACGCAAAACGCCAGGCGTCGTTTTTGCTGAGGCAAACCAGGTATTTGCGGGCGAGTATGAACCAGGATTCATCCTGAAAACCCTACAAACCTTCTACCAACGTTTTTTCCAGCATCAATATAAGCGTACTGCCGCACCTGATGGTCCGCGCATCTTCAGTTTGAGTCTCTCAGCGCGTTCCGGCTGGCGTATGCCTGCTGATGCCAGCCCGGCATTGTGGCTGGAACAGCTTGCTCAAATAGAAAAAACTTTGCAGACAGGTGATGGCAGTCAATGAAAAAACAACTGATGCTGGTCTTTGGAACCTCAGCTGACCCGCTCCATGAGGGGCACGTGGAATTGATCGTTGACGCGGTCAATGCCCTGGCTGCGCGCGGTTGGGAAATTGCAGAGGTTGTGTTGATGCCGGTGTTCAGGCATCACAATATTCGCGAGGGCATAAAACGCTCGCTGACCCTTACCTATGACCACCGCTTTGCCATCTGCCAGTTGGCAGCCGATGAGATCGCACGGGTGCTTGATGGCACTGTTGGAAAGGTGAATGTGAGCGACCTGGAGCGTGAGCTGGTCTGGCAAAGCAACCGACCCAACTTCACGGCTGAGACGATGGAAGCTCTACGAGCTCGGACTGATCCCGCCCTCGAGTTGGCATTTTTGATCGGAGCGGATAGTTTCTCAGGCGATGAACCAAATTTTTTGCAGTGGTATCGCTGGGAAAAATTGATCAAAGACGCAATGTTGGTGATCAGTCCCCGAGAGGGTTTTTCTCCAAATCAAAATTTTATTAAAGAACTCACCAGTCAGGGTGGAAGGATCGTCTATCTTGAAGAAATCGTGGTTTCCGATATCTCTTCCAGTATGATCCGCGCCAGGCTTGAAGCGGGAAGCGACCCATCCGTTATGCTTGAAGAAGGTTTCCTGAGCCAGCAGATCGTAGATTACATCGCCCGGAATGATATTGTCAGTGTTTGGAAACAGATTGATACCAAAGAACCAGACCAGCTGGTCACGGAGAAAATTATGGAAACCGATAATCTTGAAACCCGCATTGGGAAACGTTTGTTCGAGCAAAAGCTGACACTTGGGCTGGGAGAAAGCTGCACCGGTGGGCTGATTGGTCATCGGCTCACCAACGTACCAGGCTCATCGGAATATTTTATGGGCAGCGTGGTTTCCTATGACTACCAGGCAAAGGTCAAGTTGTTGGGAGTCAGCTGGGAAACGTTGCAAACTTACGGTGCTGTCAGCAGTGAAACCGTCCTCGAAATGGCGCGAGGGGCGCGCCGGGCTTTCAAGAGCGATATCGGGCTTTCAGTTTCCTGCATTGCCGGACCAGGCGGGGCGACTACCAACAAGCCGGTTGGGACAAGTTGGTGCGGGCTTTCTACCCCGGAGGGCGATTGGTCTTTTCATTTCCAACTGGAAGGCGACCGCGAATCAGTCAAAGCCCAACTGGCACAACTGGCACTGGAAAAATTGGTGGAATACCTGGAAGAAAGACCTGACAGCCTGGAACCTCGCTAACCAATGGTTGACCTTTCCGCGCAAGACGAAAACGATATCGAAGAAGAGAAACTCCGCGCACGCCAAATCCGTTGGCCAGCTTTTATGCCATTCTTCTGGCTGGGTCTGGCTGCTGTAGTTGGTCCGTTTGCATCTGAAGAATTGAGATTCCCCTGGTATTGGTGGATGGCGTTGGGTATCGGAGCTTCACTGATCTCCATACTCAAACGATCAAAGCCAACAAGCGTGAAGAGCGTCCGCCGTTTTCCAGCGGCGCTGGCATTGGCTGTTTTTGCTCTGACTGCCATGCTTTACCAGTTGAGCCTACCGCGGGCAGAACCGGACAACCTCCTCTATTATCACAATAAAGGCGATTTAACGATCACCGCACTGGTGGTTGCGCCGCCCGAAATGAAGGAAAACAGCCTGCAGGTACTGGTGGAATCGCGTTCTCTGCAGGCAGAAGAACTGGCAGTGCGCGAACCAGAAGTAGATGGGAAAATCATTTTTTATCTTCCGTTGGGCAGCGAAGTACAGTATGGCGATGTGGTCGAAATCAAAGGCGAATTGCTTCCACCTGATGAAGGAATCGATTTTTCCTGGCGGGAATACCTGAATCATCAAGGCGTCTATTCGACCATGGAGTATCCCCGTTTTCGCCTGGTCGAATCGAACCGCGGTAATCCGTTGAGAGCGGTTCTCTACCGCTTGCGGGAAAACGGAGGACAGGTGTTGAGTGCCATTTTCCCCAGCCCGGAAGATAGCTTGTTGAAAGGCATCCTTTTGGGCGATGACAGCAGCATCTCTCCCGCTTTATCCGATGCCTATCGCCTGACAGGCACCAGCCATATTATTGCCATATCCGGTTTTAACATGTCTGTTTTGGCAGGGTTGGTGAGCCTGTTTTTCACCCGTCAATTTGGGCGAAAGCGAGGCGCCCTGGTGACCATTATCCTTCTGGGGAGTTATAGCCTTTTAGTTGGGGCAAGCGCTTCGGTTGTTCGGGCTGCCTTTATGGGTTCTTATGCTGTCCTTGGCAATTCCATCTCCCGAAAAGGGAACACGCTGAATAACCTCGGTGTCAGCGCCTTGCTGATGGTGATATTGAACCCGCACCTGCCATGGGATTTGGGCTTTCAGTTTTCGGTCATGGCGACCCTCGGCTTGTCCTTGTTTGCAGGACCACTGCGGGCGCGTTTGGAAGATTGGCTGGGCAAGCGGCTAGAACAAAAAACAGCATTGGCTGTGAGCAGTTTGGTTTCAGAGACTTTCCTACTGACCATGATTGCTCAGGCTTTAGTTTTGCCCTTGAGCATCTGGCACTTCCGGGAGGTGTCCTGGCTTTTCTTGCTCGCCAACCCGCTGATTTTGCCGGTTCAGCCGGCTGTGATGATTTTGGGTTTGGCGGCGATGGGCGCGGGGTTACTTTGGCTGCCGCTTGGACAGGTTTTGGCTTGGGTAGCCTGGCCGTGGGTAGCATACAGCAACCGCATGGTCACCTGGCTGGCGGGCATGGCACCAGAGGGTTGGACTTTGCCACAAATCAACTTCTTCTGGGTTTTGGTGTACTACCTGGTTTTCTTCCTGGTTGTTTTTCATCCCAAACCAGGCAAACTGGCTAAATCAATTTACCAACCCCAATACCTGTTACCAGCTCTGGCAGGGCTGACACTTGTGGTTTGGTTGGCAGTAAGTTCTGCTCCTGATGGCGAGCTGCATGTATACATCCCAAACAAGAGCGAGCAAAGCTTTGTTCTTATCCAGGCTGAGCATGGGCAGACCCTGCTTGTAGCGGGCAGCGCAGGGTCAGACAGCCTGATTGACCAGGTCTCACAACATCTTCCACTATTTTCCAACCAACTCGACAGCCTGGTCATTCCAAATTGCGGGCGGTCGACCCTATCCGGGTTGTTTGTATTGGCTGCTAAATTGGACATCAGGCAGGTGGTGTGGGGATGCGAGCCCGAGACAAATCAAACCAGCCGTAACCTGTTTGATCTGCTGGAACGCGAGGGGGCGAGTCAGACCACTTTGTCATCAGCGAGCGTTCTCAGCGATGGAACACTGAAACTCGATTTTCAGGCTGGAGAGGATGGTCTTTCAGGGCTGACTCTAAATTATGGAGATCTCACAGCTGG
>WOZC01000176.1 GCA_011620465.1 Anaerolineaceae bacterium
TTCCCTACTAGGCTGAGATTGCATACATAGACATTCGCGGAGGGAGATGAACCCCATCCTTACGGTTTTCAGCTCGGTTGTCTCCCGTTCCGCTAATTATCCGTTATACTTACCTCTTACAACCATAGCTTATGATTCTTAAACACAGTTTCAACAGCATTGTCCGTACGCCGGGAAAAAGTTTCCTTTTCCTCCTCCTGTTAACCGCTTCAATTGTCTTCGTTAACCTTGGCAGTAGTATGAATTATTCTGCCAATCGTATGCTGGACCAGGCTAACGAGCATTTTGACACAATTGTCGCTTTTAAATACGGCGATTTACACAATCCTGATGGTGCCTGGGCGGATGAAAATTTCCAGAAGAACCTTGCAGCGATCGATTTTTCTGCGCTTTCAAATCACCCGTCTGTGATCGCTGCTGACCAGGAACGCACCCTTTCTGCTTACGCGGGAGACGACACTACGGTCTGGCAAAGTAATTCCCCCGTCAAAGATTATGTAATCGTCACAGTACGGTTGCTTTCTCCGCAGGAAGACGGCAGCTGGACTGCTCTCACCTATGACACCATTTTCGGGCGCAGGGTGAGCGGCACGGTCTTTTTGCGATTGAACCCCTACAGCACTACGGGGGTAGATATCAGCGCTCAACTCCAACCCGAGCGCACTTTTTTGCTGGCTGCTCTTGCCCAAACAGCGCCCAGCAGCGGGCTGACGCTGACAGCGATCAAGCCTGCCCAAATGGTGCAGGACCCCGATGAAATGCTTTCAAGCTTTGGTGAATTGACCGATATCACCGATCAGCCGGACTATTTTGAAAGCGCTGAAGGTCAGGCATGGCGTGAACTGGCAGAGACATTGTCAGTTATTGACAAATCATTCCAGGTCATAGCCACTTCTGATATCGAGAGCATGGTTCCTTTCCATATGAAACAGACCTGGCTCACCAGCGGCAGTTTTGAACCTCAGGAGAACGCATGCTATATCAGTGAACGCCTGGCGGGTGTGCTGGGGTTGGAGGTGGGCGACCGCTGGCACCTGGCTTATCACTATGATCCGGCGGGTGACCCGGCTTTCACTTATTCTCCAGACAGCGGTTTTGCTCACGAAGAAGATTGCCAGATTGCTGGAATTTTCCACATCTTCAACGACCTGGACTATACCGTCCTGATCCCATACCCGCAGTGGCTGCAAAAAGCTCCAGATAGTTACGATTTTCTACGCGTACATGTGCAAAATTCGCAGGCGGAAGAATACCTGGCGTACGCCAAAGACAACTTACCTGAAATGGTGGAGCTGCAGGTCGAGGACCAGGGTTACAGCAACGCGGTCGTTCCCATCCTGAAGCTGCGGGAGCGTTCGCTTTACATGACGATCGCCAGCGCGGCAGCAGGTGTGGCTGTGATTTGCTTGTACGCTTACCTTTTTATCGTTCGCCAGCGCGAAACCGCCGACGTGATGATGAAATTGGGCACCGGGCGCAGGAAAACAATCTCTTATCTGGTCATTGGCATCATGATTATCGCCATCCTCTCCGGATTGGCAGGCACGTACATCGCCAGCCAGGTGGACTCCCGCCTGACTGAAGCGGTTTGGAGCGGCTTGCAGGGCGGCATCATGCAGGACCTGCGCTATAGCGAACGCGCTCTGGGAATGCTCGTCGAATTTGCGCCGGAACTGGTTACAGCCTCCTGGGTGCGCTATGCAACAACTGGCGCGGTAGTCGGGTTAGTTTTTATGATCACGTTGATTGCTTCATTGATCACCTTGAAGAAGCCTAAACGGCGCAAGGCAGTAACGGTTATTGCTCCCAAAAAAGAGAACGGGCGCGGATTGAGTTTTGCCTGGCTGCCCGGCTTGAGCTTGCGTTTTGCCTGCCGGTCAATCAAGCGCAACTTTTTTCGCAGCCTGATCGTTCCGGTTGCCGTCACACTGTTGGGAGCATTTATCCTGGTTATTGGTATCTCGGTTGCCGAGCAAGAACAGGCAGCCCTGACAATTTACGACGAAGTACCCACCACCGCCTATCTCACGACCGCGTTAGGCAGGCACAGGCAATTCCCCATTCAGCTTCAGAGTGATGTTTTTCACATGCTCAACAAGGAATGGAACGGCAGACAGGTAAGCTGGATGTTCCAATATCCTGTCACTGGCGAACGGGTGCGAGAGGCAAGAGAGGAACTTGAAACCGATAACCCGGTAATCAACGAGTTTTTGCTCACCCGCTATATGCATTACGAATACATGGGGCTGGCTGAAGGCGCGGATGGCAGACCGGGCACGCCAAACCTGCCTGAAAAGCCCAGGATTAACCGGCAGGAGTCTTCTCTTGCAGAACAAGTCGGCTTCAGCTGGCTGGCGCAGCAGGTAAAGAGAATGCCAGTTTTGGCACTGACTGACAGCGTGGTGAGAACAAGCGAAGCGATCAAATTCCGTGAATCACAGGTGGAATGGCTGGAAGGATATTCGGATGAGGATTATCTCACGCCAGAGTTCATCGTAGTGCTGCCCGATCGCTTCATGAGCGAACAAGGGCTGATGCTTGGGGATGTTATTCGGCTGGGAGTATATGAACCTGATGAATTGTACGGGGTGCTGGCGGAGCCGTTTGACTTCAAGGTGGTTGGCAGCTACTTCCAGGGCAGCCGCTCGCCGGTAATTTACGTCCCCTGGAACTTGCTGTTGGATATAAAAATGGGCACCGACCTGGGGATCTTGCTGCCTGAAGATCATGATGATCCGGAATCCCCCTTGGTTGCTGGTCTCCCCAACGAATACCTGGCGGAGGCGGTCGATTCTGCCACCATCATTCCCGAGGACCCGCGGAATTTGGATGCATTGCGGGACTACCTGGAAGAAAATGGTTTCAGCCAGGTCGGCATTATCCGCAAAAACCGCCTGGCAGTTGTGATCGAAGACAAAGCCCTGGCGGATGGCTTGCTCTCGATCCAGCAGCATCTTTCTTTCCTCAATTTCATCATCCCGATCATGCTGCTGCTTTCCGGGGTAATCGCCTTTATTCTGTCCTACCTGCTCACCCGCAACCGTTTACCGGAATTTGCCGTGATGCGCAGCCTGGGGGCGAAGAAGATCCAGGTCTACCTGGCGTTCTTCCTGGAGCAGTTCTTCTTGCTGCTGATTGGGATTTTACCAATCGCGCTGGTTTTGCTGGCGAGACCGGAATGGCTGCCGGCGGTACAGCGCAACCAAATCTTGTTTTTAGCTATCTACACTTTGGGCATCATCGTTGCCATCGGCTTGATGGGACGCTCCAAGGTGCTGGATATATTGTTTACCAAGGAATAGAAGTGCAATGGAACAAAACACACTCGCAGAACCCATCCTGAAGCTTGACAACGTCAGTTACCAGTACCGCAACCAATATCAGGCGGTTGACGCGGTCAAAGAGGTCAGTGCCGAGTTTTACGAAGGAAAGATGTATGCCATCATCGGTAAATCCGGCTCGGGCAAATCCACCCTGCTTTCGCTAATGGCTGGGCTGGCATTACCCACGGATGGTCAGGTGATCTACAGGGGTATTGCCACCGATAGCGTGGATTTGGACAAGTATCGGCGAGAAAATGTGGCAGTGGTTTACCAGAGCTTCAACCTGTTCCCGCTGATGACCTGCCTTGAGAATGTCTGTTTCCCGTTGGAATTGCTTGGGAATTCACCCAAAGGGGCCGCTGTGATCGCGAAGGAATATATCGGGCATGTCAACTTGCCGGAAACAGTTTATAAGCGATTTCCGAACATGATCTCGGGTGGCGAAAAGCAGCGTGTCGCGATCGCGAGAGCGTTGGCATCGGGGGCGAAAGTGATATTGGCGGATGAACCAACCGGCAACCTGGACATCGCCAATGGGGAGAAAATCGTTCAGCTTCTGAGGGATCTTGCGAGTAAGGATAATTACACCGTTATCGTGGTCACGCATGATATGAGCATCACCCAGATGGTGGATGAGGTCATGCAAATGAGTGATGGATATTTATTGCCGTTGGTTGCAGAGGGATGTGGGTGATAGGTCATAGCTGATAGCTCAT
>WOZC01000089.1 GCA_011620465.1 Anaerolineaceae bacterium
TCAATAAATCTTGCAATAATCATTTTTGCGGAACAACTATTACAAATCGGGGAATATGATGACGAAATGAAAAACTGAGATTTTGATGACTTCTTATTGATTCGTTCAGGATGGCTTGGTTAGCTGCTTGGTATAATGAAAACAATTGATGAAGGAGAGACTCTGGTTATGAAAATCATCGAATGTATCCCCAATTTTTCTGAGGCGAGGCGTCCCGAGGTAGTAGAAGCAATCATCGATACTATCGCTCAAGTACCCAGCGTCCACGTCCTCGACCGGCACTCTGATATGGACCACAATCGCACCGTGCTGACCTTTATCGGAGATCCTGCTGGTGTGGAAGAAGCTGCCTACCAGGGCATTGCCAAAGCGGTTGAACTGATCGACCTCAACTACCACCAGGGCGAACATCCCCGATTGGGGGCAGCCGATGTGGTGCCTTTTGTGCCGATCTCGGATGTTACCATGCAGGAATGTATCGAAATCGCCCGGCGCTTGAGCAAGCGTGTCGCTGACAGCCTCGGCATCCCGGTTTATCTCTATGAAGATGCTGCCGTACGATCAGATAGAAAAAACTTGGAAGACATCCGCAGGGGTGAATATGAGAAGATAAAGGAAACGATCGCCACAGACGCTTACCGCGAACCAGATTTCGGTCCGAAAGTCATGGGTCCAGCCGGCGCAGTGGTCATTGGATCACGCCAGCCATTGATCGCTTATAACATCTACCTCAACACGCCAGATGTCAGCATCGCTGAAAAAATTGCCCGGCGAGTGCGCAATTCCTCTGGTGGTTTCCATTTTGTCAAGGGCATGGGCGTTATGGTCAATGGGCTGGCACAAGTTTCGATGAACCTGACCAATTACCAGCGTTCACCCATGGCGCAGGTGACCGAATTTGTTCGCCGTGAAGCTCAGCGCTACGGGGTGGGTATTCATCATTCCGAAATCGTTGGGTTGGTCCCCAGCCGGGCAATCATCAATGCCGGTCGTTATTACCTGCAGCTGGACGGGTTTGAGCACGAACAACTCCTTGAAAATCGCTTATTTTCTGAGCAGGAAAGCCAGGGTGGAAATACCCAGGTTAGTTTCCTGGACAGAGTAGCCGAGGGCACAAGCGCACCAGGCGGGGGCTCGGCTGCAGCCTATGCCGGTGCGCTTGGAAGTGCATTGGCAGTGATGGTTGCTCGCCTGACTACTGGAAAAGCCAAATATAAAGACACTGAGGAAGAATGTTGGCAGACAATTGAAAAGGGGGAAGTGCTGCGCAAGCAACTCACCGAGGCAATTGAGCTGGATGCCAAATCCTTTGAGGGCATCATCGCTGCCCGCCGCCTGCCGCGTGATACGGAAGAAAACGCTCAAATCCGCGATAAAGCCATCATGGAAGCCAGTTTTACAGCTGCTGCTGTACCTCTGCAAACCGCTGAAATGTGTTTGGAGGTGATGAAATTAGCGTTGCGAATGGCACAAATTGGCAACTTGAACGCAATTTCTGATGCCGCATCCGGGGTTTACCAGGCAAGGGCAGGTTTGGAAGCAGCGTTATTAAACGTTGAAATCAACCTGATGGGTTATGAAGGTGAAAACAGAGCGATTGTATTGTTGCAGCAGGCGAGAGCATTGAAGAGAGAGTCAGAGGAACTCATTCTTGAACTTCAGGCGCTCATGAAGACCCGTGCCGGGCTGTAAGGTTTCGATGGCGGGTGTCTATGACTGAAATCGTCGTTGTCGGCTCTGAAAATCCAAGCAAACTCCATGCAGTCCAAATGGGTTTTCAGGCTGTATTTCCGGAACACGAGTTTGTTTTTCTCACTACAGAGGTCAGTTCAAATGTCTCCTGTCAACCAATGGGTGACGAGGAGACCCTGACCGGTGCCCAAAACCGCGCCTCGAATGCCCGAAATGTTTACCCGCAGGCAGACTACTGGGTAGGGCTGGAGGGCGGATTGAGTGTTTTGGATAACGGTGAACAAAGCCTGGCTGCCTACAGTTGGGTATCTATCCTCGGCAAGCAAAAGCCAGGCTATGCGCGGTCGGCGACCTATATTCTGCCCAACAAAATTGCTGACTTGATCCGTGTAGGTATGGAGCAGGGTGAGGCAGACGATATCGTTTTTGGGCAAGCGAATAGCAAACAAGCCAACGGAGGTGTCGGGTTGCTGACTAATGACTTGATTACGCGGGCTGAGCTCTACGCCATGGCAGTCAAACTAGCCCTTATCCCGTTCATTCAGGAAGAACTCTATCCGCCTGCCATGGGAAACGAACAGCAATGACTCCGTTCTGGAAAGAGAAAAGCTTTGAACAAATGACCCAAGTGGAATGGGAATCCTTATGTGATGGCTGTGCCAAATGCTGTCTCATCAAATTTCGGGAAACTAAAACAAAAACGGTCAAATTTACCAATGTGATTTGCCGCTATCTTAATTTGAAAACCTGCCAGTGCAGCGATTATCCCAATCGTCATGAGAATGTACCCGAATGCATCCAGCTGACCCCGGAACTTGCCAGGCATTTGGATTGGCTGCCAAAAACTTGTGCATATCGATTGGTTGCGGATGGTGAGGACCTACCCTGGTGGCACCCGCTCAGAACCGGCGATCCCAATTCAGCCCGACAGGCCGGCGGTACGGTTTTTGGGAAGGTGGTTAGTGAATCAGAGGTCGACGACGTCGACCTGGAAGATATGGTCGTTAATTGGTTTGAATAGAGGATATGGTTGCTTGACAGCAGACCCGTTCCCTATAGAAGAACATCGTAGGGTTAAGGCGGGCATCAACCATGAACCCCGGATCGAAGCGGTCTTACATATTACCCCAGCACCACAGGTACCTGTAGGCAGATCGAGCAGACAATCTGACAGAGGGTCTGCCAAAACCGGATCCCAAGTTAAAAAACGGTGAGGATACCGCTGCGATCGATTTTATTAACTTGTTGAATTCGTGTTGAATTCGTTTGTCAAATCCCTGGTTTTACGTTAGAATAAACTCAGCAACACTATTCCGGCGGAGGTATATGACGCAATTCGACACGCAAGTTACCCGGATGGTCCTGGCGGTGGTTCATAGCCAGGATTGTGAAATTGTTGAGATGGCTTTAGAGCAAGAAGGCTTCTCTTACGTGAAATTTCCCAGCACTGGTGGTTTTCTGCTCGAGAAAAATGTAACCTTCCTAATTGCAACAGACGAACATAACAAACAGACAATCGTCGACCGCCTTTCAGAAGCCGCAAAAAAACGCATCAGTTATGTGGCTGCCACCATGGATTACACTCCCTTTCCAATGATTATCCCTGCAGAGACCATGGTAGGCGGGGTGACCATCTTTATCTTGAAAGTAAATCATTTCGAGGAGTATTGATATGAAATTGATAATGGCGATCATCAAACACGCGGATAATGACCGAGTATCCAAAAAACTTACTGATGAGAAGTTCAGAGTCACTTTCGTCGCCTCGACTGGAGGTTTCTTTCGCAGTGGTCGCAGTACACTTATCATTGGTGTCGATGATGAACGCGTAGCAGAGGCGTTACGGATCATTAAAGAAACAACAACGATCCCTGAAACCGACGGAGAAAAACAAGCAACTGTCTTTGTTCTGGATGTGGAAGATTTCAGCCAGCTCTGATCATTTTGGATCCTGCAGAACTTAATCCAAAAACAACCTAACTTGTAGCCAAAGCAACAAAAGCATCGTTGTCAGGGTATATAATGGACATGTTTCAGTAATCATATTTGAAAACAGAGAGGTTTTTATGGTTAATTTTGGAAAAGCATTTACCTACATATTTGATGATAAGCGTTGGTTCGATAAATTGATTATTCCAGTATTGGTCAGCCTGGTCCCTCTCATTGGACCGATGGCATTCTCGGGTTACATGCTGCGAACAATTAAAAACGTTGTTCAAAACGAGGTTGACCCTCTGCCGGATTACCAATTCGGTGATGATCTGGGTCGTGGTTTTCGATTCTACCTGGTCGGATTGGTCTATTCTTTACCGGTCTTGCTTGTTGTCGGACTGATGATGATTCCGGCGATGGCATTAAATAGTAATAATTCAATCACTGCTCTGGGAGTGATCTTCCTGATCCTTGGCGGCTTGCTGATGCTGGTTTATGGCTTGTTCCTGACGGTCCTTCAGCCAATCATGATGGCGAACTTTGCTGTGAAGGATACTTTTGCTTCCGGCTTTGAATTTGGACTATTTTTCAAACGCCTGGGCAACAATTTCACCGCATGGCTGCTTGTCATTGCCGGTATGGTCATAGCAAGCATCATTTCTCCATTGGGCTCAATTTTATTTGCTATCGGTGTTGTAATTACTATGGCGTACAGCCAGTTAATGGTCGCGCACCTGGCAGGTCAAGCTTACGTTGCTTCTGAAGACAAAATATAAGATATCAATCACACAAAGGAAACAGAGCGAGATGTCATTCCCGCTCTGTTTTTATTCCGAAAACTCTTCAACATGATAGATGGCTATATCGAGTTTATTGTGTTCCCAAAAAGTAGGACTGCAGCCCATTTTCCGGCACAGTTGTGAAAGGAATTGTCTCGTGTCCGGCAACTCATCCCAAACCTGAGGTAGGAAAGTTGCCCGCCGATGACCATCTGAGATAATCACGCCATCCTCTCCCGGTTTCAACAGCGTAAGCAGATCTCCCGGTGTGTTGTATTCCAGTGGTTCAGGCTTTGATAACCTGGAAACTTCAATTTTGATCCGAGCCAGTTCGCCTGGTGTGACCGGGCTGAAGCGCGGGTCCTGGCTGGCAGCCTGCACCGCTCTTTTTTGAACATCCAGGAACAAAGGCTGATAGGCTTCCAGTGTGCCGATACAGCCGCGCAGTCCGCCACCGATTGTTAGCGTCACAAAACTGGCGCCGTCATCGTTCAGCGTGAGGCTGAAATCATGAGGGTCGAGCCTGGCTAAAGGCTGGTTGAGCGCGGTGGCATTGACTGCCTCACGGGCGATAGTTAGCAGTTGCTTCTTTTCATCCAGGTTGAGTTTCTCTGGCATAGGATTTGCACCATTCCTTTCAGACCAATTTGGGTTTATTCAATTATACAAATATTAAGCATCCTTACCAAATATTACTTGAACACAGGAACGATTATGTCAAAGCAAATGCACCATTTAGACGACGAAGAAGATCCAGGCAGCGCAGGTGTTTGGCACCGCAAAACAGGTGCAGACGAGCAGGCGTCACAATCGAGTTTCTTTTTAAGGGCGGAAGCAGAGCAGGTTTCCTCTCGAAACAACGGACCAGCCGGGCAGGATGAGCATGGGATGGGCAAACAGAATCCCTTTGAAAACTGGCAGATCAAAACTCTAAGGGAAGGGCAAGAACCACTCCTGCCGCCAAACAGTAAAGCAGTGACAAGCATTTTAGGGTTGATCTGGCAAGTAATTTCAACAGTCATCCTGGCAGGAATTGTTACCGCAACACTTTTGTCGATGTGGATGCCAGGCAGTTTGATGCCGGGCAGCCTGGGACAGAATGTGGCAGATGTTGTGGCTGAAGGTGAAGGAATAACCCAGGCGGAGGTTGCTGAAGGAGCCTTACCCGCCAACTTCCCCAGCAACAAAATAGGCATTGTGGTGGGGCATCGTGGGCATGACAGCGGCGCGGTCTGCGCCAACGGTCTGACCGAACTGGAAATTAATAGCAACGTTGCCACCTACGTCCAACAAAAGCTGATCAAAGCAGGCTTCGAGGTGGAATTATTGGACGAATTTGACTCACGATTGAACAACTACCAATCCGGTTTGCTGCTTTCGATTCATTCGGACTCCTGTGACTACATCAACGACTCTGCGACCGGTTTCAAAGTCGCGGCGGCCTTCTCTCAAAAAGCAGATCAAAGTTCTTCGAGGCTTGTGGAATGCCTCTCGGACCGGTATGCCAATATCACTGGTTTAAGGTATCATTACCAGTCAGTAACAACGGACATGACCTCTTACCATGTTTTTGATGAGATCAACCCATATACTACTGCAGGGATCATTGAGCTTGGTTTCATGAACCTTGATCAGGAGATCCTGACAACCAAGCCGGAGCTTCTGGCGGAGGGTATAGCCAAGGGGATCAGTTGTTACATGAATAATGAAGAGGTACAACAGCCATAATTCGTTGGCTAAGAAAAACTAATGACCGAGCAAAGCAATAGCGCTGGAACGCTGATCATCCAGGCGAAGCAAGCCATTTTGGCTGGTGATGCAGTGCTTGCCAGGCGACTGGCAGAGCAAGCGCTGCAGCTTTCACTCACTAACAGCGATGCCAAGCTGATTTTGGCAGGGCTTTCTGAGCCTGAAACCAGCCTGAGTCTCTTGCGTGATGTGCTCGATAACGACCCCCAAAATCCGTATGTTCATAAAGCCATGCACTGGGCAGGCACCCGAACCCGCCAGGAAAGCGCTTCTCAATGGACCCCGGCAGCCTTACCCGAGGTTGCCCCGGCTAAACTAACTCGTCTGGAACCAGCAACAGCAATTCAGCCAAGAAAGAGACCTGCCTGGGCAACGATGAGCTTGTTATTATTGGCTGGACTGATCGTTTTCAGTCTTTACTCTGTAGGCATTATCCCTGACAGACCGGTTGCCGGGCAGCAATTCTTGATCAAGAACGAGACCGCCTTGCTGGTTAAACCAAGCCTGACACCTACAAATACCGCCACACCGACCAACACACCTACCAACACTCCCACGCCTACTCCGACCAACACCCCCACGCCGACAAACACGCCTACGCCAACACCCACGCCCACTGAAACACCCACTGAAACACCTGTTCCCACGGTCGAGATCATTCCTTATGTTTACGAGCCTGATCCTTTTCTGCCTCCGGGTGTGGAGCCTTTGGGTGAAAAATGGATCGATATCAATTTGAGTGAGCAAAAGCTTTACGCCTATGAAGGCAACACGCTGGTTGATTGGTTTTGGGTGTCCACTGGCTTGCCCGATACGCCCACGGTCACAGGAACTTACTATGTTTACATTAAGTTGCTTTATGACGACATGACCGGACCCGGTTACTACTTGCCGGATGTTCCCTATGTGATGTATTTTTATAATGGTTATGGAATTCACGGCACCTACTGGCACAGCAACTTCGGTTATCCGATGAGCCACGGCTGCGTGAATATGGAGACCAGCGAAGCCGGCTGGTTATACAACTGGGCTTTCGTAGGGATTCCAATTAACGTACACTATTGAATATGAAAAATTTGAAACTAACTCGTAGAAATTTTCTTAAATCTATGGGGTTGGGCGCTTTAGGCATGATGATGACTGAAGCCACGCCAGCCTCCGCCGCTTTATTTGTTTGGGGTCCGGATACTCGTCTGGGACGGATACTGCGTTTTAAATTACAGGTCAAAAAAGAACCGAATCATTTGGCTGACTCAGTGGATACGCTCATGTACGATGAGGTTGTGCCAATTTCAAGGATGTTCCACACCACCAACATTTACGGAAAAAAGCTGCCTTGGTATGAGATTGGACCTGGCCAATACGTAGATGCAACCTGGGTTCAACCAGTTTATAACCGACCTAACCCAATCGATAACCGACCAATTCCGGAAGAAGGCTGCCTGGGTGAGATTACCGTTCCGCTTGCCCCGGTTTACAGCAAGCCAAATGTTCGGGATATTCATCGCACCTTTTATTACGAAAATAACTTCTGGATTATCGGTAAAACGACAGATGAGAAGGGCTTTCCCTGGTACGAGCTTTGGGATGACCTTAGCGGAGTGTCCTATTTTGTGCAAGCTAACACGATTCGCCGCTTCGAAGCTGAAGAACTCACACCCATGAGAACTGAAGTTCCACAGGATCAGAAGCGCCTGGTGCTGGAACTGGGCTACCAGGTTGTTCGTGCTTACGAATTCAACAAGCCTGTCTGGGAGGCACCCGTTTCGTCTGGCAAGATCGATGGCTCTACTCCTATCGGGCGCTGGATGACCAACCGCAAACGTCCCTGCCGCCGGATGGTGAATGAACCTCATAACCCTAACGTCTATGACTTGCCAGGCGTTCCCTGGGTTAGTTACATCACAATCGAAGGCGTTGCCTTTCATGGTGCTTATTGGCATGCGAACTGGGGTCACGTGATGAGTAATGGCTGTATCAATATGAAAAACGATGACGCTAAGTGGCTGTATCGATGGACGACCCCTGAAGTCCCATTTAACCAATATTTTCAAGATGACGTTCTTGGAACGCGAGTGGATGTGGTGACTGGCTACGGTGATTTACCGAAAGAATGATTGTTAACCTAATACTTATAAATAACTTCTATAATAATGCCAGAACAGGAATGAAAGGACTTCTGTGAAAAAGGCAATATTTGAAGGTATGATATTTGATTCGGTTGGAAGGCAACTACCGGTTGTTTATGTTGGCGATGAACCTACTTATGTGATTGATGACAGCGGATTTGAACGCCATGTTCCTGCAGGGGAGATTGATTGGCAAGTCTGGGAATTTTTGTCCCAGGGTATTGAAGGAAATGAAGATTTCCTTAGCGAACAAACCGCGAAATTGCTCGGTCAGGATGACATTTTCTCGATTGCGGTCATACGCAACCAGTTTGAAAACCGCGATAAACAGTTTCTTGAAATGCAAGAGAAGGGCTTTCCGTATGATATGCGAATGTATATGACCATGGCCGGCTTCCAGGTTGTGGTAAATCATCGAGGTGATGTTTTGGAAGTGAAACAACCTGCAGTAACTAACGGGGATGAGGATTAGCACTTCTCCAACTCTCCTGCTTACCCGAATTCCACAAGATAGACAAATTACAGGCGAAATCCCTTCGCAACCTCCTTTGTAACCAGAGCAACCTGATAAAATAGAGTTACGATGATGCCAATAAATATTATCGACGTAAACGAAGAGACCTTTGAGTTTGAGGTTGTGAACTATTCGACCCAAATGCCGGTTGTTGTCGACCTGTGGGCACCCTGGTGTATTCCTTGCCGTGTGCAGTCACAATCCCTTGCACGACTTGCCCAGGAAGCAGACGGAGAATTTCGCCTGGCACGAATTAATGTTGATGAGCAAGCTCGGCTGGCAGAGCGCTTGAAAGTAACCAAAGTCCCTGCTATCAAAGCCTTCTTAGACGGGCGGGTGGTTGCTGAATATGTGGGCGTGTTGTCCGAGAAAAACCTGCGTATGTTCGTTGACCGGATCATGCCACGCACTGGCTCTCTATTGTTGGTCAAGGGAAACAGTTTAATGCTGCTGGGTGAATTTGAAGAAGCCCAAACTGCTCTTGAACAGTATGTCATCGAAAGCCATAGTGAACCGGCGGGTTTGCTTGCTTACGCCCGCCTCTTGCTCTACCAGGGGAATGGCAAGTCAGCCTTGCAAATCCTCGAGCACTTTCCAACCAGTCCAGAATCGGCCTTGAGCAGCGTGTTATTGCCTGTCGCAAAGGCATATTTGGACCCGGAATTGGAAAAAATCGCGCTCGATAACCCGCTTGAATCTGCTTTTCGGAATGCTATCAGACTGGCAAAACGCGGAAAAATCCTGATTGCTCTGGATGGCTTGCTGGGTATTCTCAAGAAGGATAAAAATTACCGTGCCGGGCAGGCTAAAGCTGTCTATCTTGGTTTGTTGGAAGTCTTGAGCGATGACCACCAAAATGTGCGCCAATATCGCTCGGATTTATCAACAGCGTTGTTCTAATCCAACTTTTCCAAGCCCAAACTTATCCTTCGCAAGGTTTCGTCTTTGCCCAAAATGACCGCCAATTCTGTGGCGCCGCCAGGGGAAATTTCCTGCCCAGATAATGCCGTGCGGATGGGCCACATGACCGTGCCCACTTTCAAGCCCAGCGACAGGGCTAATCCTTTGAGGACAGCAAACAAATTCTCGTTGCTCCATTCCTCAATCTCTGCGAAAAGCGGCTGCACTGCCTGGAGAACCTGTTTTGAACTTTCTGGCGTTGATTTGGACTTTTGGTGGGCAAACAGCTCGGCTTCATACGAAGGCAACTTGCCAAAGAAACCGACCAGTCCAGGAATGTCGCTCAAATTTTCAGTACGCACCTGGATCAACGCGCTTATCTGCTCTAAATTAAAGCGTTCAAAACCAGCAGGATAGTAGGGCAGGGCTCGTCTGTGAAATTCCTTCGGGCTCAGCGCGCGGATATGCTCACCGTTCAGCCAACGTAGTTTATCAAACGAGAAGGCGGCGTTGGATTTAACGATGCGGTTCATATCAAACGCCGTGACCAAATCTGGCAGCAGGAAGTATTCGCGCTCATCGCCAGGGTTCCAACCTAACAGGGCAACATAATTCACGATTGCCTCAGGCAGATAACCCATCCTGACTAAATCTTCAAACGAGGGATCGCCCTTGCGTTTGCTCAGCTTACTACCGTCTTCCTTGATGATGTGGGGCAGGTGAATGTATTCCGGGCGCTCCCACCCGAATGCCTGGTACAACAAATTATATTTTGGCGTTGAGGTCAGGTATTCCTGCCCGCGAATCACATGCGTGATCGCCATCAAGTGATCATCAACTACATTAGCAAAGTTGTAAGTCGGAAAACCGTCTGATTTCAGCAGTACCTGGTCGTCCAATTGGGCATGATCAATGCTGATTTCGCCATAGACATGATCAAAAAAGGTGCTCACGCCCTGGTCCGGGATGCGCTGCCTGATGACTGGCATTATCCCCTCGTTGAATTTTGCCTTGACTTCGTCCGGGCTCAAATTTCGGCAGGGATCGCGATAGCCCTGCGTGCGCTCGCCTGTTTTCTCCAGGATGGGTTTGTCTTCTTTTTGGCAAAAACAAAAATACGCGTGCCCGCTATTGGTCAGTTTTTTGGCATATTCTTTGTAAATCGGCAGCCGCTGGCTCTGAACGTAGGGACCATAGCCGCCATCTTTGTCGGGTCCTTCATCGTATTCGATCCCAGCCAGACGCAAACCGTTGTAAATCGCCTGGACCGATTCCGGGACGTTGCGGTTTTGATCGGTGTCTTCAATACGGAGGATAAAAGTACCGCCAGCTCCTTTGGCGGTCAGGTAAGCATATAGTGCGGTTCGCAGGTTTCCAATGTGCATGTAGCCAGTGGGGCTGGGGGCAAAACGAGTTCTGAACATAGTCACTTCCGATGAATAAGATTGCTGAATCGTACCATAAAGTGATGCCCAATCCAAAAGGAGGCATAATTTCTCAGGCTGAATCGCAAATTTTAACCCAGCAAATGGTACGATCAGTAATACAGCAAAAGATTAATGCTTGCAGACTTTCTCGTGATGCTGCAGAACATACTTCTGCAGATACTGACCGGTATAGCTGTCAGGTGTGCCGCACACCTGCTCTGGTGTGCCCTGGGCGATAATTTCTCCACCATTCAGACCGCCATCTGGTCCGAGATCGATGATCCAATCCGCCACCTTGATGATGTCCATATTGTGCTCGATGATCAGCACGGTGTTACCGCTGTCTACCAGGGCTTGTAAAACTTCAATTAACATGTGAACATCAGCAGCATGTAATCCGACTGAGGGCTCATCCAGAACGTAAAGCGTTCTTCCGGTAGCAATGCGGGAAAGTTCTTTTGCCAGTTTGATTCTTTGAGCTTCACCACCTGATAGCGTAGGAGCAGGTTGACCAAGCCGAATGTAACCCAATCCGACATCGTGAAGGGTTTGCAAGCGGCGTTTTATCTTTGGGAATGCGTCGAAAAATTCAATCGCGCTCTCAACCGTCATGTCCAAAATTTCAGCGATGTTCTTGTCTTTGAATCGGACCTGCAAGGTCTCGTGGTTGTAGCGAGTTCCGCGGCAGACCTCGCAAGGTACATATACGTCTGGAAGGAACTGCATTTCGATCTTCAATTGTCCTTCACCCATGCAGGCTTCACAGCGACCGCCCTTGACGTTGAAAGAAAAACGACCTTTTTGAAAACCGCGTATCTTTGATTCAGGCAACTCCGCGAAAAGATCGCGGATGTTGTCGAATAGTCCGGTATAAGTTGCCGGGTTGGAGCGTGGGGTCCGCCCGATGGGTGTCTGATCGATGTTGATGATCTTGTCCAGGTGCTGCGTCCCATCAATGCCCTCATGTTTACCGGGATTGGTGTGGGCTCGCATCAGTTTTCTTGCCAGGGCGTTATAGAGGATATCAACCATCAAGGTCGATTTGCCCGAACCGGAAACGCCCGTGATACATACCAATTTCCCTAATGGGATATCGACATCGATATTCTTCAAATTGTTTTCTGCTGCGCCCTTAATTCTCAGGAAATTGCCATTTCCCTGGCGGCGTTCCTCGGGAAGAGGCACAATTTTCCTTCCGGAAAGATAATCGCCAGTAATTGAATTTGGCTCAGCTTCGATATCCTCGGGTGTTCCCTCAGCGACCAACCAGCCGCCTTGCTCGCCTGCGCCGGGTCCGAGATCGACGATCCAATCGGCGTTGCGCATAGTCTCTTCGTCGTGTTCGACAACCAGGACCGTGTTGCCCAAGTCGCGCAAACCTTTGAGAGTATCCAGAAGCTTGTCGTTATCACGGGGATGCAAACCGATCGAAGGTTCATCCAGTACATATAAAACACCCATCAATTTGGAGCCAATCTGGGTTGCCAGGCGAATGCGCTGGGCTTCTCCGCCGCTGAGTGTGGAGGCGGAGCGTTCCAGGGTCAGGTATTCGAGCCCGACGTCAGTCAGAAAGTTCAGGCGGGCTTGGATCTCGCGCAGAATGCGCTCTGCGATCACCTGGTCGCGTTTGTTCAAGGGAGTTTCTTTTTGGGATTCGAGTCGGTTTATCCAGTCCAATAGCTGATCGACGGGGAATTGGGTCACTTCGATGATATTTTTCTCATCCACTGTTACACCCAGAGCTTCTTTGCGCAGTCGTTTACCACCACACTCGGGGCAGGGGGTTTGCGTGATATAGGCTCTAAGTTTGGTACGGATCCAGTCCGACTGGGTTTCCAGGTATCGGCGCTGCATGTTTCCTATCACGCCTTCGTAAGCAGTGTTGAAGGTCCCACTACGTCCATTCCTGCCTACGTAATGGACCGTGATTTCCTTACCTTCTGTTCCAAACAAGATTAAATCCTGTTGTTGTTTGGTCAGTTTCTCAAATGGATCATCCAGGCTGAAATGATAATATTCCGCCAACGTTTCCAGCATTTGCCAGAGGTAACCACCAGCATCTTTCGGATCCCATTCCTGATTTTTAATCGCACCTTGTTTGAGTGAGAGCGATTTATCCGGAATCACAAGGTTAGGGTCGATATCTTCCCGAAAACCAAGTCCCTGGCAAGTGGGACACGCGCCATGAGGCGTGTTGAATGAAAAGGTGCGGGGTTCAATTTCGATTAATATCGAGCCGTGCTCCGGACATGCCAGGTTCTCAGAGAACTGGCGATCTTCGGGTGGATCACTGCTCAAATTCTGGATGGTCACATAACCTTCGCCAATCCGCAAAGCAGTCTCGACCGAGTCGGTCAGACGGGTGATGGTATTGAGCCGGTCTTCTTCATTATCAAAGGCCTGAATCACAAGGCGGTCGACCACAGCCTCGATGGTGTGTTTTTTGTAGCGGTCAAGCTCAATTTCATCATCCAGTGAATGAACTTCTCCATTTACGCGCACACGGGTAAAACCGGATTTGGTGATCTCTTTGAAAAGAGACTGGTAAGTGCCTTTGCGTTCGCGCACCATGGGTGCCAGCACCAGCAAGCGGGAACCTTCTGGCATCGTCAGGATGCTGTCCACGATTTCCTGGGCGGACTGCTTTTGGACCGTCCGTCCGCAAATCGGGCAATGGGGTATGCCGACCCGGGCAAAGAGCAGACGCAGATAATCGAATATTTCAGTGACGGTGCCGACGGTTGAACGCGGGTTGTTGGAGGTCGACTTTTGATCGATCGATACAGCCGGCGAAAGACCTTCGATCGAATCGACATCCGGCTTGTTCATCTGACCCAGGAACTGGCGGGCATAAGATGATAGGGATTCGACGTAGCGTCGCTGCCCTTCGGCAAAAATGGTATCAAATGCAAGCGAACTCTTACCTGAACCGGAAATACCGGTCAGAACAACCAGTTTATCCCGGGGGATTTCTACGTTGATGTTCTTTAAATTATGTTCACGCGCGCCGTTAATGCGCAGATTATTTTGATTCATTTCATTCTGCTCCGCGCAATATTATAAATCAAATGTTCTATATTTGAAACTATGATTCGGAATAAACCCGGTTGTTTTTTGCCTGTTTACGGTTGATCAGGAAGTAAACCAAAAAACCAATCATAACCGGGATCCAGAAGGAAATCAGGCGATACACCAAAATTACCACCAGGGCGATGTCATCCGGTACACCAAGACTGGTAAAGAGAGCCGCCATGGAGGTCTCGATGACCCCCAAACCACCTGGAACAATAAAAGCCATTTTTGCCAACAAAAGCGGCAAACCATAACCGGCAAACAAGATCCCCAGGTTAATTTTGTATCCTGCGGCAAGGAAGATCAGGTACATCATCAGCAGATCAAAACAATAATAACCAACCGTACCCAAGAGAGGACGCCACCAGTTCCCTTTTCCCATTTGTTTCCAGGCGGTGATAAAAATATTCAGACGCATTTGGGTCGCTTCGGGATCGTATGGTTTATTTCTAAAACGGTTCCAGTTCCAAAGAGCCCAATTGACCACTTTAAACGCTGCTTTTGGAAAAGCAAGCCCAACGAGGTAACCAAAAGAAAACACCAGTAGCAGGGCGATGAAAATGGAATATTGAATCAGCTGGCTTTCTGACAAATGACCAGTAACTTGCAGGGTGATGATCCCTGCAATGGCGATCAGAATCAAGGGTATGTTCGCAAGCATGGAAGGCAACAACCCAGCCACAACCGCGTTTGATTTCCTCACTCCTTTTTGCGCGAACAACCCGAAAGTGGTCGCTGCTGAGCCTACCCATCCACCAGCCACGATACCGATGCTGTAGGATGAGAGGAAGATAGCGGTACATTCCAGCACCGAAAGGTTGTGCCCCTGGATATCCAGGACGGCTTTCAGCGAATAACCATAACTGAGGTATACCAGGCTCTCTGAAACCACTGCTGTCAGAACAAGCCACCAAATCATTTCCTTCAGAACAGTGACTGCCTCGTTTAAGTTCAGCAATCTTGGCAAAATCAGGTTAACAGCCAACCCGAGAATAATGATCAGAATAAATATCTGCCATGTTTTCCTCTTTTTTACAGGGTTGGTTTCTTCAGTCGATTCCATGTTTTGCTCTTTATTCCACATAAATTCACCGGAGATTTTCCCGGTGACTATGCCGTCTCATTCTAATCCAAAACGTGTAAGGTGCAATCAGCATACCAGGTAACTTTAAAATGTTCCACAGAAATTTCCAAGATTATCGCTCAGCAGCATTTATCACCGTTACAATTATGAGAAATATTGATGGAGGAACCATGGAAAATACAATAGCTGAGACGAAATCAGGAGATATTCGGACAATTTCAACAAAAACTCGCATTTATTATGGATTGGCGGGTATGGGAATGGCGGTCGTGTCTGGGATCTATGGTGTTCTGTTGACAATCTATTACCAGGACTATCTCGGCCTCGGTGCGAATTGGATCGCAATCGCCATGGGCGTTTATGCCATTTGGAATGCGCTGAACGACCCAATTTTCGGGCAAATAACCGATCGCACGCGATCCAAACTGGGTCGCAGGATCCCTTATCTGCGCTTCACAGCACCATTCTTTGCGTTGACTTTTAGTCTGGTTTGGTTTGCTCCTGAGCATGCACCGGATGCCACCCAATTTATCTGGATGCTTGTGACTATGCTGCTCTACGACACCTGTTACACCATACTTGGGCTGGTACACGGCACGCTCATGCCTGAATTAAGCGAATCTGACCAGGAACGAGGGAAGCTTTCCATCGTCGCGACCCTGTTTGGTCTGCTCGGAACTATTATCGGCTTTTTGGTCCCTGATTTTTTCCGTCCGAAAGCTGGTTCTGCGGATGTTTCTGTTCTTTCACTTCAAATGTCCATGATCGCAGTCGGGATCATCGCTGCATTCTTGATCATACTGGCTTCCTATAACATCAAAGAACGGCGAGAATTTAGCCAGGTCGACAAACCACTTGCCTGGTGGCCAGCGATCAAGTGCACACTAACGAGCAGGTCGTTTATCGTCTTTGTGGTCGCAAATTTCATGTGCACCTTTATGTTTTCGATCTGTATCGGCGCAATTTATTACATTGCTGATTATGTCATTCAGGCTGGTGTGATCCCACTGTTGGCGGCTTTGTTCATACCCTTGACAATTGGCGTACCCCTGGTTCAGTTTGTCTTAAAAAAGGTGGAGCCGGTCGTTGCATTTCAAGTTTATCTGTTCGTATGCGGCCTGAGTTTAATCGTTCTCACTTTTTTGCCTGCGGCTCTTATCCCACTCAGTATCGCTATCTTTGGATTTGGCTACTCAGGCGTCCAGGTGATCAACTATTTGTTGCTAGGGCAAGTGATTGATGAAGATGAAGTCCGCACAGGCGTACGTCGGGAAGGCTCATTCTATGGCGCAAACGCGTTGATCACCAAACCTGCTCAATCTTTGGCTGTAACCATCACCGCGTCCGCACTTGCAGCCGGGCAATTCGTGACGCGCAATTCCAACCAAGGTATGATTTTCCTGGATCAACCAGAGACGGCTTTATTTGCAATTCGTGCGGTGATGGGTCTCATACCAGGAATTAGTTTGTTGATTGCTGCCCTCATCTTGTTTGTATATCCACTGCGTGGTAATCGATTGAAGGCAATCAAGGCAGAGATTTTACAGATGCACCAAGAGAAACAGGAGAAATTAGCAGTGCTTGACACCCAAACCCTGGAGGGAGAAACAAGATGAAGAGCTTCCGCAAAGAACTGGTTGTCAATATTCCGACCCGACGCGCTTTTGTAAACATTACCGGTGAGGTAGAAAAAGCATTAGTGGAGAGCGGCATCCAGGAGGGTCTGGTGCTGATCAACCCGATGCATATCACATCCTCAGTTTTTATTAATGACGATGAACATGGGCTTCATTCTGATTATGAAACATGGCTGGAAAAGATTGCTCCCCATGCCCCGGTCGAACAATATCGTCACAACGATACAGGTGAAGATAATGCCGACGCCCACATTAAGCGCCAGGTGATGGGACGCGAAGTGGTAGTTGCCATCACACGTGGGAGGTTGGATTTTGGGACATGGGAGCAGATATTTTATGGTGAATTTGACGGCAAGCGACCCAAGCGGATTTTGATCAAGATTATCGGTGAATGAACTTGTATTCCATCAGACCTTGTACATAGATTCGCCAAAACAACCTGTTTTTTTTTATAATCTAATCAAGATAAGAAAATAAAGGAGAACGTTGAGAATACTATGGAACACAAAAAAGATTGGATGAAATCACCCTTAGAATTACCTGAATTACCATATGCAAAAGATGCTTTGGCTCCGGTCATTTCTGAACAAACCATTGAATACCACTATGGCAAACATCACAAAGCCTATTTTGACACTACCAAAGATCTTGTAAAAGGTACCGATTTGGAAGGTGCCTCACTCGAAGAAATCGTAGACGTTTCAGCTAAAAACCCTGATCTGAAAAAACTTTATAACAATTCTGCCCAGGCCTGGAATCACAACCTGTATTGGAAGCAATTTGCCCCTGTTGGTCAGAGCCGGATTCCGGTTGAGTTGGAAGAATTACTCACGCAAACCTTTGGTAGCGTTGAAGAATTCAAGAAAAAGATGGTGGATGCTGGTGTCAACCGCTTCGGAAGCGGCTGGGCATGGCTGGTAGTTGATAACGGCAAACTGGACATCTACTCGACCCCCAACGGCGATAACCCCTGGAAAGATGGCAAATCCCCTGTCTTCGGTTTGGATGTCTGGGAGCATGCTTACTACCTGGATTATCAGAACCTTCGCAAAAAGCACCTCGAAGAAGTTTTGGACAAAATTGTCAATTGGGACTACGTTTTGGAACTGATCAAGCGATACAAGAGTCAGTAACAGCAGAACTCTCTTTCTTTTCGAAAAGACGACTAAAAGGTCGTCTTTTTCGTTTGTTCACGATTATAATTATTGTGTGAGGCAAAAATGGATCAGAAACAAAAAATAGATATTCTTGAGTCTCAATCTGATCGAATCCAACATCTGATCGAACGAGCGGATACAAAAGCCTCTATTTTACTGGCTTTTCTGGGTGTCGTTTTAACAATTTCGATTAATAACGGTAGTTTTATACATTTTTTAACGACTGTTTTCCTCGAAAAAAGTAGTCGACCATCCCTTTTACTGCTGATATTAGTTGGTCTTACTTTTTTTTCATTCCTCGCAAGTTTTATTTTTGTAGTCTTAACACTTCGTGCACGTCTTCATCTCAATCAGACCGGATTGCCACAATCTGACTTTTTCTATGGAAAGATATCAACGTTCGAGGAATTTGATGTATTCCAAGAAGCGTTTCAGGCTTCATTATTGGACTCGGAAAGTCATTATCTTAAAGAGATTTTGATAAACTCGAAAATTTGTAATTTAAAGTACAAGTACTTCAATTATTCATTAATCTCATTAATTACCGGTGTTATGTTCTTACTTTGCACCAGTATTTCGATACTACTTTCGTTCTGAGGATTATCTATCATTGATTGCAGTAATCGGCGATATTATTAAGTCAAAGTCCATCCTAGACAGGTATAAATTCCAGCAAGATTTGCAGAGTGTGTTGCAGCAAATAAATCAACGACATCAAGCCTCGCTTGCATCAAGACTTACGATAACCTTGGGTGATGAGTTTCAGGGTTTATTTAAAGATAGTAATAGGTTGTTACACATACTTGACGAAATTTCTTTTGCCTTACGACCGATACGCCTAAGATTTGGAATCGGTGTTAGCGCTCTGACAACTGAGCTTGATCCCACCATGAGTATTGGAGCTGACGGACCAGTTTATTGGAAAGCCCGCGAAGCAATTGAGTTCGTCCACAAAAATAATGACTACGGCAGGGCCAATATCCACCTGAGTGTAAAAGCGCCAGATGACACAGTAAACCTGATTAACCAGATACTGAAGTTAACGGCATTGCAAGTGAGTGGTTGGCGCGATTCTCAAATCGAGGTTTATAAAATAATACTGGAAGAAGAAATAATGGATCCCGAAGAGATCAATCACCAAAGGATCGCTGAAAAACTCAATATTCTCCCTTCTTCACTAACTCGAAGATTTGAATCTAGTGGTATCAAAAGGTACATGACGGCTCGCAGAGATGTGGAAATTGCTCTTGAGAGCATTAACAAAAGATATATACATTGAGTTTCTCATCAGTGAGCATCTTCTTTCTCAAAGAATGATATTCGTACAATACTTATTCGTAATGTTTCAAAAGATACCCTATTTTGATGCATTGATGATCTTAAAAAAACTCACAAATGTTAAGTCCTGATTTATGTTAACAACACTGGATTGTTGTTATATTCATGTGGCTGTTCAGAAAGCATACTAGACTTAAAAAATCATAAGCTATAAAACAGGCTAGAGTCTTTGTTGTAAAATTACTTTATGCAATTCAAACTTCATGCCCCTTATCAGCCAACCGGCGA
>WOZC01000093.1 GCA_011620465.1 Anaerolineaceae bacterium
TCCCGCAAGTCGCAACGCGTGGGTAGTATGATCCTGAAGCGTTCGCGTCAGTTAGTGTGAGAATGGTGTAGGCATGTTTACTGTTGACGACTGAAACGGTTATATCCACGCCCGCATCAAATGTACCTTTGTTGTAATGCAATCCAAATAACGCACCATTGAAAGCCTCACTCTTGACTGTTCCCGTTCCGTCCGCTGCGGTTGTGACGCTTAAAGTAACTTTTTTCATAATTGTTTATTCCTTGCCGGATTGTTCTTTGTCCGGCGGACTTGTTTAACTTCGGGTTTCGCCTCGATTGTGCCGGGCTCTTCTGCTTCTTCTTCGTCCGGCACAATTTCAGCCCACCCGTTGCTGACTAAGATCATGGCATTGGCGTCATCCAACTCAATAACGTCTCCCAAAAAATACCTTATTTCGTTGGTTTCGCGTCCCATGTGATCTTTTAGCAATCGGATTTTCATTTTTTCCCTTTCTATTCGGTGAACCGATATTCCAGTGTGACAATTACCGTGCCAGTTCCAACTTTTGAACCTGCCATTGATACCACGAGCGTGTCTCCGGCTTGGATGTCGGTTTTTAGCATGGTGACGTTGGTTTCATACCAGGCAGCTTTAGATACTTCGCTCGTTCCGGTATAGTAGTAATCATCATCGCTTTCTTTACCAACCTTGATCGCAACGCCTGCATCAGCACTGGACGCCTCTGGATATACCAGGTTTATCCTTTTTAGGGTGGCTGCTCTGGTAAAGTGTAGTACGACTTCGTTGCTGATTGCCGATCCTGACAAATCTAAAAGCGTGCTCCGGCAAACATTTAATCCGTCATTACCTCTACAAATATAAGTTCCTGCCATTTTTTCTCCTTATGACTGGTGGGGGAGCGGGCTACATGCTCCCCCAATTTGATTATAGTTACACACCTACGTAGTAAGTGATTGCCGATGCTTCGGTTGAACGATACTTGAAGCCGAATCTCATCATAGAAATAATTTCCCATGAATCGCTGAATGCGGTTCGGGTCGCTTCCATAGTCGCTCGACGTTTCCAGCCAAACTTCCATTGATCCCAGCGGACTGCTAAGATCGCACCATATAAGTTGTTACCAGCAGTATCCTGGTCAACTTTTCCGGCGATATTGGCTTTTCGATCGCTCTGCATGTAGTGCATGAATGGTGAAACCAGCACATCATACCCATAAATTCCAGCCAGCTTACCTTTTTCAAGAACAGGGGCAATAAAGGTGTCACGGGTCTTGATTTCAGGAAGTTCTAAGGCTTTCCAGTGTGTCGGCAGGTCAATGATAAAGCCGACCTTGGTTACATCCAGCGCATCGCCGCCGGCAGTGCCCATTAACTTTGCTGTGTTCTTAAAGTCTTCGACTGCGAAAGCTCCGCCCGCTGATCGACTGTTTGCGGTGTTGGTTACCAGGGCAAGTTTACGAAAGCCGTTTATGGCTAAGAACAAGTCGGTAGAGGCTGGCGTTCCGGCAATATCATTAATGTTGGTTGAAGCGGTTGCATCGGTGTCGCCGTCTATGAGCAGGTGCTCGATTCTTTCCATACCTGAAAGCTGCATAGATAAACGCAGTTCGGCTGCGACGTCTAGGAGCGAATCTTCTTTGAGTTCGCCGGAGTAGATCGTGCGCGCCCCAATTTTAGCTAAGGTTTCGCCTACTCTGCTAGTGCCTTTTTTAGAAGCTGTTACTGTGGCATTAGGAAAGCCGGTGGTGCCGTTGGTGTCAGTGACTTCAGGTACTTTGTACCAGGTGGGATCAGCACCTTCGATCGGGTCGTAAAACGTTTCAAATCCCTGCGGAATTTCACGCTGCGGAATTTTCGACAAAATATTTGTTTCCTGGCGAATGTTGCGCCATAGCTCCGTCCCGTATCCAACTCCAACCCATTCATCGCCGTAGCTAGTTAAGTCCTGTTGCATGACTTCGTCGGCTTTTGTCGCCCGAAAATCGTTTTTCTTCAAGGCTTTCATGGCGTGTCTGTTGGCTTCGTCTTTGCCTTCCATGTGTCGAATAGCAAGCGATTTGAGGATATCTTGTGACGCACCCTTGACGTCCGTGCCGTTGATCCTACCGTTCAAAATTCCAGCAACCAGGTCCAAGTCTGCGGTTTCGTAATTGTCAAACTTGGCTACGTCATGAAACTTGGTTTGGTATGGCGCTCCGTCATATAGACGCTGCTTCTCGGCGACTTCTTTTTCCCATTTTTCCTTTTCCGTTTTCACGGCTAAGTCAATTTTTTCTTGCTCTTCTTTGGCTTTCTTTACCTCTGCTTCGCGTTGTTCGCGATCCGCTTTGAGCGCTTTCTCAACTAATTCTTGAACATCTTTCTCTTCCATCTCATTTTTTCCTTTACTAGGTAAATTTTTGGTTAATAAGTTTTCTGTATCAGTGGATTTTGTTGACGCGCTTTGCTCTTCGCCTTTCGGGTCAACCTGTTCCTCTGGAACATTCGCATTTATTTCTGGCAGCTCTAAGCCTGCCATCTTCCATCTCGCTTTTGCTACCGGCAAGGCAACCGCATATTTATTCGCCGGTTGTCTGCCTTCGCCCATGTCAAATAAACTGATTTCAACCAGCGGACAGCTCAAGATTTCTCCGATCTGACTCCACCTGGCAACGTGCGGTAAGGATCCACTGGAAGCCCGCGCCATTCCTTCTTTGGCTGCTTCCCAAACCCGCTTAGCATAACTTGATAATTTGTCCAAAACGACCCTTGCCCAAAGACCATCGCGCCGGCGTTCGTATTTCCTAAACTTGCCAATGTTATCTGGGTCGCCAATTGGATAACCATTTTCATCATAGGCGTGATAATACAAAACCATGGGGTTGGTAAAATTTTCAAGGTATAGATTGGTTCTTTCGGTGAAGAATTGATTGTCTGAATCTTTGTTATGTTCATCACCATAAGGAATTATGAGAACGTCCAACTCCCAATCATCTTGCGATTTAATCTTAATTATATTTTCCATAGCACCTCTATGCCTTTTCGTTCATGGCTTTTTTTATCACATCCCGAAATAACTTCAGGGTCGGTTCTCGCATGATCTTGACAATGTCCGCATCCGTTCTCCAGCCTCTGATCTTGTGAATGCGAGCCTGGCTTTCTTTTGATTGAACATAAATTCCGTAAGGAACTTTGTTCCCAATAATTGCTCGTAAAGGAGTAACCTCGGTCGTCCATTTTTCGCCCAAATTACGGGACGTCTTGCGCCCGTGTACCTTGCCACTCTTCAATCGCCATTTTGGACCGTACCCACGCTCATAATATCTTTTGTTAGCCGGATTGTTCGCTTCCGATACCGGCGGGTAAATCTTGATCTCATCCTTGATATTGTCAGCAGCAGCCTGCAATGTCGATTTTGCAATTCCAGCGCCTGCAATTTTGTTCATTTTCCTGATTAGGCTGGCTGTGCCCTTCATGGATTCACTCATTGGATAACCTCATAATAAAACTTGATGTCGCATCGGCAGCGTGGGTGCGCAGGCGGTGGCTTGATCCAGCCATTCCCTTTCTTTTTGCCATGTCGAGCCCCGCTAACAATACATACTCTTTCATCGACTGATGTAATCCATGTTTCGGTGCATTTCAGGTAAGGGTTAGCGGACAATATCTCTTGTTGGGAAGCATATTCCCCTTCAACGGTTGCGCGGGTGACTTCGGTTATGGCGATCATTTCTGATCTAACTACCCCGAATGTTCCTCGTAATCTTGCTTCCAGCATTTCGCGGGTCATGTCCTTGTCATAGTAATCACTAATTGCCTGTCTGACTGTATTCCGACTGGTGGCGTTTATGTCTTTGATCTGATCGTATAAATAATTTTGTGCGAAAGAAACCGCTCTCCCGTTGACCAAGCCCCAATCAATTCCAATTCCAGCTTTTTCTACTTCCGCTTCTGATCCGGTCATGTAGGCGTCCAGCATGAGCGGTTCGACCATTTCACGTAAC
>WOZC01000117.1 GCA_011620465.1 Anaerolineaceae bacterium
TTCCTATCAGCTATCAGCTAAATCAAGTAAACTTGAGACTATGAAACTCATCACCCTCACCACTGACTTCGGCAACCTCAATGGTTTCACCGGAACGATGAAAGGTGTTATCTACGGCATCACACCCGATACTCAAATCGTCGACATCACCCACGAAATCCCTGCCCAGGATGTCCGCACCGGCTCCATTGCCCTTTGGCGCGCCGTTCCCTATTTTCCCCCCGGCACGGTCCACATCGCCGTGGTCGATCCGGGTGTGGGCACTGCACGCAGACCGATTGCCGCCAAACTTGGTGATCAATTCTTCGTCATGCCCGATAACGGTCTGATAACCCCCATGCTGGAAAACGCTGAAGCCGCTGGTAAAGAGATCACAATTGTCCACCTGGATAAACCCGAATACTGGCTGCCGACGGTCTACACCACCTTCCACGGTCGCGATATTTTCGCTCCAAGCGGTGCTTATCTTGCCAAAGGAGTAGCCCTGCGAGACATGGGCACACTCATCAGCGACCCTGTGCGAACACCTCTGCCCAAACCTGAAAAAAGCGATGCTGGTTACAAGGCGAACATCCTGGTGATCGACGTTTTCGGCAACTGCTCCACCAACCTGCGCGTCTCCCAGGTCCCAAACCTGGAGAAAACCACCCTGAAGATCGCCGGTCAGACCATCGAGGGTATCGTGCCTTCCTATGGTCATCGCAAGGTAGACGACCTGGTGGCAGTGACCGACAGCGAAGGCTTCGTTGAAATCGCGGTGGTTAATGGCAGTGCTGCCCGCAAATACGGTATCCAGCTGGACGATCCGCTAGAGGTCATTTTCCATGACTGAGGCTGCGCCGCTGCCCCTGGTTGTTAAGGATCTGAGCTTTCAGTATCACACGCGCAGCACACCCGCTATCCAAAACATCAACCTTACCCTGGAACCCGGTCAGGTCATGCTCCTGGCTGGTTCTTCCGGTTGCGGCAAGACCACCCTCATGCGCTGTATCAATGGGCTCATTCCCCACTCCTATCACGGCGATATAAGCGGTGAGATCCTGATCCATGGGCAATCGGTGCACGGTATGGGCTTATCTCAAATTTCAACTCATATCGGCACACTCCTTCAGGACCCCGAACGCCAGATTTTGGGCACTTATGTGCTCAACGAAGTCTGTTTCGGACTGGAATCGCTGGGAATGTCCCGTGAAGAAATGCTTCCAAGAGCATACAAAGCGCTGGAGAGACTGCACATCCTGCACTTGAAGGATAAAGAGACCTTTTACACCTCCGGCGGTGAAAAGCAGAAAGTCGCCCTGGCAGGGGTGTTGGTGATGGAACCTGACATCCTGTTGCTGGATGAACCACTGGCGAGCCTGGACCCTGCTTCGGCATATGAGGCTCTGCTGGCTTTCAGAGAGCTGGCAGATGAGGGGCTCTCGATCATGATCGTTGAACACCGGGTTGAAGACGTTCTCGCCATCCATCCTGAAAAAGTGCTTTACATGGACGACGGAAAGATCATTTACAACGGTGATTCCAATGGTCTGATGGACGCGGTCGATTACAGCCGCATCAAATTACCTGCCCCCGTCATCGCCAGGCGCGCCAAAAACCATCCTGTCCCTCATTTTCTGCCAATCGTGCCCGTGATTGACCCCCAAAGCCAACCGCTGGTCTCTTTTCAGAATGTGCGCTTCCAGTACAAAGAAAACACCCCCGAAGTGCTGCACGGCATCAACCTGGATATCCGCACCGGCGAAGTGATCGCAATTTTGGGGCATAACGGCTGCGGGAAAACCACTACGGTCAAGCATGCCCTCGGTTTGCTCAAGCCAACCAGCGGAAAAGTGCTGCTGGAAGGGGTCGATTCCAAAAAGTCCACTGTTGCCACAGCTGCCAAAACCATTGGTTATGTCTTCCAAAGCCCAAGCCAGATGCTTTTTGCCGCAACCGTGCGCGAAGAACTGGCATACGGACCCAAAAATCTGGGTTTCAGCCCGCAGCAAGTGGAAGAAAACGTCAATTGGGCGATCGAGACCGTCCACCTGGAAGAAGAACTGCCCACCCCACCCCTGGCGCTTTCCTTCGGGCAGCAAAAGCGCGTTTCCATCGCGTCGGTGCTCTCGATGCGCTCGCGCGTATTGATGATGGACGAGCCCACCGCCGGGCAGGATTATTGGAATTATCAATCCTTTATGAGTACCATTCTGCAGACACCTGGTTTTGATGCCATCGTTTTCATCACTCACGACCTGGATTTGGCACTCATTTTCGCCAACCGGGTTGTGGTTTTATTTGGCGGTGAGATCGTTGCCGATGGTCACCCGCAAGAGATTTTACAAGATGACGAAAACCTGAAAAAGTGGCGTTTGCTGCCAACTTCTTTGTTAAAATTGAATCAGCAATTATGGCCGAAGACCGGTCAATATTTGTGCGCGGAAGCGCTCAGCCAATTTATTTCTTAGAAACTCGGAGGTTATTGATGGAAAATACGTACACAACTGGTAAGAAGAAGAACATTTGGGCTTTTGGGACCAAACAGGTCGTATATGCCGCTATCGGTGCCGCGCTCTATGCTGTCGTCACCTGGGCATTCAATATCTGGCAGATCCCTGGTGCCGGCAATGTCGGCATCCGCCCTGCAGTGGTCATCCCCATGTTCTTCGGTATCGCGTTCGGTCCGATCGTTGGTTTCATCGCCGGCTTTGTCGGCAACATCCTCGCCGATATGCTCAGCGGCTATGGATTCTGGATCTGGTGGGATCTTGGCAACGGTATCATGGGTCTCATCCCCGGTCTTTTCTCTGCCATGATCTACATTTACAACGAGAAGAAATCCATTCTGCTGGGTGAAGTCTCGGTAGTCCTGGGTGTCGCCCTGGGAATGGCTGTTGCCAGTGTCTCAGAAATGTGGGTATCTGGCGCGGATATGAATACTGTCATTTTCGCCAACTTTTTGCCCTCCTTTCTGACTAACATCATCTGGGGTCTGATTTTGCTCCCGATTCTGATGGTCGCCTATGCTGCTATCGTTCAACGCAGCGGCAGATAAAAATAGAAAATAGGTTGTGGGCGGTCAGTTGATCGCCCACAACCTTTGCTCTTATGCTGGTCAGCTGGAACTACCGCTATCGCAATAGCCCGATGGATCATATTGATCCGCGGGCTCGTTTCATTTTCTCCTTTGCGGTGCTGTTTGCTGCCACTACCACCTGGAACCCGAATATCCTTTTTGCGGTCTTTGTGATCGCCATCACCTGGTACAGCCTGGGAAGACTGACTTGGAAAGATACCCGCCTGGGTTGGCTGATGATCTCCATCATGCTCTTCACCATGATCGTAGTCAACACCATCATTACCGGTGGCGGCGCAGGCGGGGTGGTTCCTCCGGGGGGACAATTGGTCTGGCGTGATGGTGTGCTGCTTTTCGGTCGATATGTCAACATCGGGCTGACGGTTGAGCGCCTGTGGTTCGCAGTGTCGCAGTTAATGCGGATTCTTTCCATCTCTCTGGTCTTCATCATGATCCCTTACACCATGGACTCCCGCGCTTATGGGGTCACTTTCAGTAAACTGGGTTTGCCTGACAATCTTGCCTACACCATGGAACTCTCCTTCCGCTTCATTCCCACCCTGGCACGCAACTTCCAGGTCACGCTGGACGCGCAGCGAGCACGGGGGTTTGAATTGGATGGCGGTAAGGGCAATTTGGTGCAGAAGATCAGGCAGGTGGCACCGCTTCTGATCCCGGTGACGATGAACGCCATCGTCTCCAGTGAAGATATCGCCAACGCCATGGACCTGCGCGGCTTTGGTCAACGCAAACGCACCTGGTTGTATGAGCTCAAGTTCCACTGGTGGGACTGGGCGATCATTGCTTTCTCGATCCTCATGCTCGCCACCACCGTTATCTTAGCCTACCGCTTCAGCATGCGCCTCTTCTCCGTCCCGCAATGGTGGTACGGATTGTTC
>WOZC01000017.1 GCA_011620465.1 Anaerolineaceae bacterium
ATAACAAAAGAAATGTAATTATCTTCTTCATCATGATCCTCCTTGAGGACTTTTTTTCCTATCAGCAGTAAATGTACTTGTTATGTGATGAAGCAGGTGAAGGTCCTGCCCTGCGTTTATGTGTGCGAGGTTTAAACTGTCATCACAAATTCAGTATACACTAACCTCCGACCCACACCAAACTTCGTCGGGACTTCGCCCTTTCAATCTCTCTTGCTGAAGGGGATATGATCGCGTTCTAATCTAGTGTACTTTTTCCCTGCATAAATTGGCTACGCGCATTACTTCGTTGGTGATTGTTTGAAAGCCAGATTGCCGCCCTCCCTTATTGTTATTCCGAGGTATCCGATCACCCAAAAAGGGGTTCGCAATGACCGCTGAAGGCATGGACGTAACCCAGGTAGAGTCCCTTTTGGGTATTACGTCTTTCAATCCGATGATCGAGGGGGTGGGTGCAAACATTTATGTAGGTCGGGACAAAGCGCCCCCTGTGCACATGCAGCATGGTATTGGGTATTAGTTCTCCTTCCCTGAATCGCATTCCTCCAGGGTTCCAATGCGGCGAGCGTTCGCAAATCACAACGAATCGGCTTTGCAGGTAAAAAAATGGTTAAGGGAAAAATCGGGTTCGTGATGTAAAACCCCACTCCCTCAATTCCCCTCAGTCTAAGGCTCGCAAGCAGCCTGGAGGGGGTGAATGAGGTGTGGGTTCGGTTGCGATCAATGCTTCAATCTATGAGATTATCATTATTATTCATTCGAAATCTGGTAGGCAACAATGAAACGCAAAGTCACCTTTGGGAAGATCCTTTTATTCATTAACCTTGCCTATCTGTGCATCGGGCTGGTTTATTCTCTTGCCGGTTATGCCCAGGATATCATGGATGCCAAAGCTGTGGTGTTCGCGCCTCTGGTTGCCATCCCCTTCGACATGATCGGTTGGCCTTTGAACATGCGCGGTGATTACGTTAATGGTTTCCTGGACATGCAATTCTTCGCCACCGCAGTCGCCATTCTGATCGCCTTCATCCTTTTCTTAAGACTGCTTTTCCGCAAACCGAAGGCGGAGTAGACTCAAGCATTTGCTAAAGTTTTCTATTTGTTTTTGAATTGCCTGCACGTCAGGTTCGCTCCTGCCCGTATGTTTACATTCAGGGTTGAACCTGACCTACTTTACCACATCCACCAAAGCCTGTAACTGGCTTTTCAAGGTTGAAAAAGATAAGCTCTGAGTAGTCGCCCAATCTTTGATGATTAAGTTCAACGACGGTAAAGGCTTACCGATCGTTTTTTCAATGTCTTCCTGATTTACTCCCCAATCCAGTAAATTCTGGAAGGTGGTCTTGCCAGCAACCTTGTAAGCTTCAGGGGTGTGTTCGGGATCTGGTGTTCCAGACACTCCCCCAGGGTTCCCTCCCCCTCCGGATGGTTTAGCCTGCGACGTACTCACCGGAAATAACTCAGGTCCTTGCGTCTTAATGTTTACTTCAGGTGCCACAAGCCCTTGTGCTTCATTGACGGTATGACTTTCGAGATAGGCGAGTGCTTCCGGGGAAAGAGATGCTTTTTCTTCGAGCAGCGCTGTCGCTTCCGGGAGCAAATAGGAATCTTCCACGCTAAATTCTAAAGGATAGCCTCTATAAAGGTTCACAAAAAGCCTGACTGAACTGTTCCCCAGGTCCACGCCCAGGTCCACAAATTTTTCTTCGAGCGTCTTGAGTGAGACTGCAGCAACATCCGGTTCCGAAACACGGAAAGCGACTGCAAGCTGGTCAAGTGGGATCTCAAAAAGCCGGGAGACGTCGCCAAAAGTGTACGATCCCCGGATATCAGCAGGATTGTATTGTCCAGTAAACTCGCCTTCAGTGAATTTTATCGGCTCCTTGGTGCTTTTAGTCGTCCATTCCCCCAAAGCCATGGAGACCAGGATCCCTCCAAAGAGGACAACTACAACGAAGATCGCCATCAAACGTGGTGTAATTTTCACTTTTCACCTCCAATGACAAAGTCTACTGTCGAAGGTACCGGGCAGTGAGCCGAAGAAGTACATTCCATGCATGAGATGCACTGGTGATTGCGAACTACAGACAGCTTACTGACCTCAATATTCATCGGGCAGGCTTTATCGCAGGCTTTACAATCGATGCAGGTGGTGGCGTTACGACGCAAACGGAAGACACGGAAGAGGTTGAAAATCCCCAGGAAGGCGCCATAAGGACAGGCGTACTTACACCAGGGACGTTCAACAAACAACGATGCGATGATGGTTAGCCCCAAAACGATCAACCCCCCGATGGCAACTTCACTGCTCCAAAAATTGAAAAGCGCAAAATAGGGATCCACATTGGCGAAAACAAGTGTCATCGATTTGGCGGTCATGAAAATCACCCAGATCAACACGAGATAACGCAGATAGCGCAGAACGTTATCGACTTTTGCTGGAATAAAGTGATTGTAGCGCTTCTTGAAAAGTTTCCTGCCAAGTTTGGCGACCCATTCCTGAAAAGTGCCCAATGGACAGACCCAACCACAAAAGACTGGTCCGGCAAACAAAGCCAGTACAACGCTGATAATCATCAGGATCAACGAAGATTGATGGACTTTCTGAACGAAGGTGCCGGTAGTGATGAATTGATAAAGACTGACAACGCCGCCAAACGGACAAAGCGCATGTAGTGAAGCAGAAGAGAGAAAAGCAATACCTTTTCCTTCTTCTACCAGGGTATGATTGATTGAGATAAGCGCGATAAGGATAAAAAAGAATAATTGCACCCAATTGCGAATCTTATTGGATTTGCTGCGCTTGATTGGTTTCTTAACAGGCTTGGATAACTCCATTTTTCTCCTTAAAAGTTAAAACCCTGGGGTATGTCGTTGTACCCCAGGGTGAGCAATTTTGTTGTTTACGGATTACAGGCTTCAAAGGCGGGCAGATGACTGTTGAGGGAAGCCCGTTGCAGGTTGGTATAAACCCGTATCAGGGCTGGATTGGTCGTCTTAGGAAGCAACTCGTCATAAAGATCGGCGTCCATTTGCTCAAAAGTCACACCCAGTTGGCAGGCCTCTTCGAAGGTAGCCCATTCAATATCGGCTATCGCGCCGGCATTCTCTGGTACTTCAACACCATAACGTTTCGCCACACGAATCAGCGCGTTCACATGCTGCTGTTCAGAGCGAGCAATGCGGGAAAACGGCAGAACTTCTCCAAGTTCACTCATGATCGCCTGGTAGGTATTCATCGCAGTGAATTCTTCCTGGATAGCTAAAGCAAGATCGGCTGCTTCCTGTTCCGAAAGGGCTGCTGTTGTTGTAATCTGACGCGGGTATACTTGCTGACCACGTCCACTGGGAGGACCACCACGACCACTCTCAAAAGCAGCTTGCGAAGGGCTATAGCTGAAGGCGGTTAACACCAGAACCAGAATAGTTAGTGTAATTATTGTTATTGCTGTTTTATTTTTCATTTTATTCTCCTGTTCTAACTTACCCGATAATTTTATATGTAAGTTATTTAGAAGAAGTTAAGCAGGCATTTGTTTTTAATTTATTACTAAATATTGCATTTCGGAACGCATGGGTGGAAATTCCTCTTGCCTTTTTATGTAGGTTGACCAATAAGGCAGGTGCTTCGGTCAGTTTGTGTGTCTGCCCCACACTATTTGAGCCCCACTCACCGGTCACCGCAAGACCTCTTGTGGGCTTATGTTGAGGGATGAGGAGAGTTGTGTTTACAAGGGTTCGTGGCAGTCTTGTGTTGGTGTTGAATGCTGGGACGGGGCTACATTATCTCAGGTTCAAAAAATAGCTTTCCGCGCTCTCTCTACTCACTCTAGTGCGTAAATAGTCGCAATGAAAAAAGGATAGGCAAGTTGCGTTACTGTTTCACTTTTCGTTAGATTTAGAAGAAAGTATTGATCGAGAGGCTGTC
>WOZC01000143.1 GCA_011620465.1 Anaerolineaceae bacterium
TCAAACATTGTAAATGCATCAATCGTGCGTAAAACCAGATTAATGAGGGTAATTGGAAGCAGAAGTGGAACGATAATGTAGCGCAGATATCCCCACCAATTAGCGCCGTCTACACGGCAGGCATCTATAATGTCTCTCGGGATGCTTTGCAAACCAGCCAGGTAGAGCAGGGTCATCATCGGAACTGCTCCCCATAAACTTGCGAATGCAATCAACAAGAGGGCTCTGGTTGGATCAAGCAGCCAGGTGATTGGTTCTTGAATGACTCCAAATTGGATTAATATTCCATTTAAGGCGCCGTAATGGGAGTCAAAAATACGGCTCCATAAAAGACCTTGTACAGAGCCGGGAATAACCCAGGGGATGATCAGAATCCCACGGACCAATCCACGCATGGGGAATTTTCGATTTAAGATAATGGCAAAAAGCAGAGAGAGGGGAATGCCTACCCCAATTCCAACGGCTGCTATCATTAATGTATGCATTAATGCAGAATGCATTTCGGGGTCTGTGATGACCGAAATATAGTTCTTCAATCCAACGAATGTTGTTCCCAACCAGGGAGCAAGAATATGCAGATTTAATACGCTGATCCCCAAAGAATAGATCAATGGATAGATCATTAATCCCATGATCATAATAAAAGAGGGGGCGATGAGCAGCAATCCAAATTTTTGTTTTGAAGTCAAAGACTTTCTACGAGTATGAGCTGTCATTCCATTGCCTTTCATAAACATATGTATCGTTATTATGCACCAGTGAATTCTTCATTGGATTACAACTCATTGTATACCTGATATTTTATTAAAAAAGGCGCCACATTTTGGCTGTGGCGCCTTTTTATTTCACAATAGATTACTGGGTGTATTCAGCTTGTAAAGCTTTTACGGTTTCAGCAAGCTTGTCAAGCGCGGATTGTACTTCATCCTGACCAGTCAAAACTTTCTGAACTGTATCTTGCAATGAGGATGAGAAATCAGCATAGTAAGGCAGTGAAGGTCTGACAGCTAAATACTCAGCCTGTTGGGCTGCAATATCTCCACCGAATTCAGCTAATTTAGCCTGAACCTCAGGATCGTTCAAGACACTGGTGTATCCGAAGGGGGAACCATCAGCAAGGAAGAGAGCTTTCTCGCCTTCCGGTCCGGCGATGCATTTCAGGTAAGCCCATGCAGCATCTTTGTTCTTTGAGAAAGCAGAGATGGACATGCCCATAGGTCCAGCCAGAGAAATTTTGTTGGGGGCCAGGGCCAATGCAAATTGACCGGCCAGTTCGGTGTTAGCGGGATCATTCATGGTTACGAGTGGGTTACCCCATAAGAAACCGAAGGCCGCATCCCCGCTCATCATAATATCACGACGGGTTCCGCCGCCCTTGATGGTTAAAGCAACAGGATCGACGATTTCGTCTTTGTTGATCATGTCATTCATTAACTGTAAAGCCTGAACACCAGCGCCTTGATTGAAGACAGGGTTCCCATCTTTATCAAAGAGTTCGCCGCCGAGGCTCTTGGTGATCATAGTGTAATCTGAAGTGATTTGTTCATATCCAGCGCCCCAGGTAAAGACGATTGGATATTTCACAATTCCCTTGGATTTGAGGATGATGCTGTCAGCAACCAACTCGTCCCATGTTGTTGGGGGGGTGGCGATGTCGGCATCTTCAAGCATTTTCGCGTTGTAAACAAAGACCATATATTCTGCTTTCCAGGGAAGACCCAGGATTTTGCCGTTGTAACTGATTCCTTCCAGGGCAAAGGGCAGAATGTCATTCCTGGTTGCATCATCGATATAGCTGTCAAGTGGTTCGAGCCAGCCGGCAGCATCAAATTTGGACAGGTCGATAATATCGATGCCGATGATGTCATAGGTTGAACTCTTGGAGGCCAACGCAGTCTGCAGTTTTGTATCGACGTCATCTGGAGAGACAACTTCGACATTCCTGGTTACACCGGTTTCTTCCATACATTTATTCTGCAATGCAATCATGGCGTCCGTTTGACCTTCGGCGCTGTCGAGCATATTCAGGGTTACACCCGCAAAAGGCTTATCGGCGACAGCCGCGGGGGCTTCAGTGGCAGCGGCTGCTTCGGTGGGGGCAGAAGTGGCAGGGGCAGATGTGGGAACAGTGGTCTGCGCAGGACCGCAGGAAGCAAGTAAGAGGCTTGTCAGAACCATACCAACTAAAATCCGTTTGAACATGGTATTCTCCTTGAGAAAATTGGGGATAGAGGTTAACTTCTTTTCTTTCGTACACACTGGTCACTCGCCGTTTTCTATTTCACCTCCCGATTTTATAAAACTCGAACTTTTTTAAAAATTACAAATATGTACCTGACAAAATATATAATTAGGGTGAAAAACGATTCAGTGTAGTTAATGTTAACGTTAGCGTTAACGTTAGCGCTAACTGTTATAATATACCACATAGATGGACTTGTCAACATCCAATTTGGTGATTATTTTGAAGGGTTTGCAATGGTTAAAAAACGAATAACTATGGCGGATGTTGCGGCTGCGGCTGATGTATCAATGATGTCAGTTTCTCGAGCCATGAACGGGCGCGAGGGCATTAACCAGGAAACGCGCGAGCGCATATTAAAAATCGCGGCTGAACTTGACTATCACCCCAGTCAAATTGCTCGAGGATTGGTTACCAGACGAACAACCACCCTTGGCCTTGTGATGCCGGATGTTGCCAATCCGTTTTTTGCACAAATCGCTCGCGGTGCCGAGGATGTCGCCTACGCTCACGATTACAATTTATTTTTGATCAACACGGCAGAAAATTTGGAAAGAGAAAAACGCGCCTTAGACTCTCTGCTTGAAAAAGATATCGATGGCGCCATACTTTGCAGTTCGCGTCTTTCACAGTCTGAGATTCTGTCGTTTCTCGAAAAACTTCCCGCTGCGGTTCTGGTAAACCGTGAATTGGATCTACCTGACATGAGGGTTGCAACATTAAATGTCAACGATTGCAGTGGTGCAATGATTGCTGTAGATTATCTGGTTGCTCAGGGGCGTAAAAATATCGCCATGATTGCAGGCCCGCAAACATCCATCAGCAGCCAGCGCCGTCTTGATGGCTATCAGACGGGTTTGCAAACTCACGGTCTTCCTTTTTCTTTGGAGCTGGTTCAAAATTGCTTTCCAACCACTCAGAGTGGTGAGGAAGCTGCTTTAGCACTCCTTAAACGCTGTCCGACTGTGGACGCGATATTAGCCTTTAATGATCTGGTTGCAGTCGGTGTACTGCGAGCCTGTCTTCAAATGCAGAAGAAGGTCCCGCAAGACATAGCCATTATCGGCGCGGATGATATTCCCCTGGCCGGATTAACCAATCCAGGCTTAACGACGCTTCATATAGACCTCATCGCTTTGGGAGAGCAGGCGATGTTTGCCTTACTGCATCTCATTAATGCGCCCACTGAATCCGCAAAAACAATAGTGATTCAACCGGAATTATTAATTCGAGAGAGTGCCTAAATGTCCTGATCCACCGTGAAATGGAGGATTCCACCTTATTTTGACGTCACTTCGTGTCGAAGAATGGGGTCTACTTCAGGCTTTACCCGTTCTGGCTGTTGTTGATGGCTTTTATCGTTTGGCAGAAGGAGGTCACAGGGCGAATATTGATCATCTTTGAAGTGGTTTCGTATAGTTATGAACTTGTATCCAATATATCCCTAAGAGGAGGAGAAAGATGGAGAGTAAATCTGAAAAATTGAGTTTATGGCAGGAGGTCAGTTACGGAATGGGGGATATCTTCGGCGGAGGGTCGGGGATTGTAATCAACTTTTATTATCTTATTTTCCTGACAGATGTCGTGAGAATCTCGCCAGGACTGGCGGGCACAGTTATTC
>WOZC01000083.1 GCA_011620465.1 Anaerolineaceae bacterium
CAATGCATGGGGAAATTTACATTCCCTACACATTTGTGCTTGATAGGGATAGGACCATATATAAAATTTACAATGGCTGGTGGTACTTAGGTAGACCAACAGTGGAAGAGTTGCGCATGGATCTAAGGGCACTGATGAGCCAGCGTGCCGATTGGATTTATTCTAATCCGGCGTGATGTAAATCAAAACCCATTTTCAGCAAAAACCCCCTGATATTTTGAATAGTATCGGGGGTTTTTATATAATGCGGAGCCTGGGAGAGAAACTATGGCAAACTGCTGAAGAGGGTATTGAGTGACTCAGCCAATGTGGGATGAGCAAAAATCCCATCGCGTAAGGTGGTATAAGGTACTTTCCCCATCATCGCGATTTGCAACATCGACATGATCTCTCCGCCTTCCACACCAAGAATCGCAGCACCAAGAATTTGCTTGGTTTCAGTGTTTACCAATGCTTTCATAAAACCACTTACTCGGTTCAACTCTAATGCCCTGGCAACATAATTCATTGGAATTTTTGCCACTTCAAAATCAATTTTCGCAGCCCGTGCTTCTTTTTCTGATAATCCTATTCTGCCAAGTTGAGGATCTGTGAAAAGCACATAAGGCACCATTCTGTCTTTTATATTTAACGACTTCTTGTGCAATAGATTGCCTTCCAAAATTCGAAAATCATCATACGCAATGTGGGTGAATGCTGGTCCACCTTTTATATCACCAGCGGCATATATGCCGGGGATGTTGGTCTCAAGTTTTTCATTGACTTCAACAAACCCATGTTTATCAACCTTAACACCAGTTTTTTCCAAACATAGTTGATCTGAATTTGGGATACGGCCGGTGGCTACCAAAAGATGAGAACCGTTCAGGTCAATTTGCCCGTTTGGGGTTGATACCTGTAGATTGATGCTGTTCTTTGAGGTTTGGGATATGGAAACCGTCTGGGCGTTCAGATTTACTTGAATACCCTCTTCCTCCAGAATTTGCTGCATTCCTTCTGCGACATCATCATCTTCACGGCTTAATAATTGCTTTGAATGTTGTAGAACCGTTACCTGGCTGCCAAAGCGATGAAACATCTGACCAAATTCAATCGCAATATACCCCCCACCCAGAATAATCAGATGTTCCGGAACTTCATCCAGTTCCATAATCGAGGAGGAATCTAAATAATTGACATTTTCCAATCCTGAAATGGCAGGAATATTAGGCCTGCCACCAGCATTGATTATGATGGTATCGGCACTAATTTGAAGTGTGTCATTCTCGGATTTCACTTCCAGGATTTTGTCATCAATAAAAGCGGCTTTTCCATAAATTAAAGAGACTCCGGCGTCAACAATCCGTTGTTCACTTCCATCCCGAAAACTGGAGACAATCTCGCGTTTTCGTTCTCTGACCTGGTTGAGGTCAACAGTAAGATTGTCTAATCCAACACCATATTTTTGCGCATGACGTGCCAGGTGAGCAACCTCGGCACTGGCAATCATGGTCTTCGTGGGCGTACAACCTACATTTATACATGTGCCGCCAACATATTTTTCTTCGACCAGGGCAATTTTTTTCCCGGCATCAGCAAAGGCTTTGGAAAGTGGATTTCCAGCCTGCCCTGCGCCAATAATGATAACGTCAAATATTTTCATAATTGTCAACCATCAAATTCTCTTTCCATAAATTCTAAACTCAGCCCGCTGCTCCAAATAACGAATAAAGTAGTTAGCCGCAAAAGACAAAATGGTTACCGCCAGTGCCCCTGTAAATATTTTGTCGTAATTGTTGGTAATCACCCCCTGAAAAAGCAACACACCCAGCCCACCCGCATTAATGAAGGCAGCGATTGTACCAATGCCAATGGAAGAGAGGGCAACCAGACGAATTCCAGCTAGCAACATGGGTAACGCCAAAGGAAACTCTATTTGCCAAAACCTTTGCCATCCATTTAGTCCCATTCCCCTGGCGGCTTCCAAAACTGCCGGTTCAATGTTCGTTAACCCCACCAGCCAGTTTCTGATCAGCAATAGTTGAGCATAGGCAGTCAAGGCAATGATGGCTGGTCTGGTTCCCAATCCAAATAGAGGAATCAGTAATACGAAGAATGAGAGGCTTGGAATCGTGTAAATAATACCCAGGAGACTCATTACCGGACCTCGCAGCCAGCGAATCCTCGCCAGCAACAACCCAAGCGGAATCCCGATCAGCAGGGAGAAAAAAATTACTGCAAGTGTTAGTTGTAAATGTTGCAGGAAGAGTTCTACCACCACATCAAAGTTATTAACCAGATAATTCATTGTTTCAACTTCTATTCTGAAGACAGATTGGAAATTAACATTTCACGCAAGTCTGCATACCCGACCGTACCCAGTAAACGATTTTCCGAATCCTTCACGGGCAGTGAGTCTCTGCCACTACGCAACAACAACGAAACTACCGATCGCAAATCGTCTTCAGGATTTAACACTGCGCTGTTTTTTTCAACGGGTTGAGATTTGTCCGCATCGTAAAAATGATTTTCTCTGGCTTTCAAAATTGAGTTGACATTCATAAGACTCAATTTCCGGAGAATGTTGTTGGATCCCACCAGTTCTTCGATGAATTCATTTTCGGGTTGGGTCACCAGTTCCAGAGGGGTACCATATTGCACCAGTTTTCCGGCACGCATCACAATAATTTTTGTTGCCAATCGAAATGCTTCTTCTACATCATGGGTCACAAATAGAATGGTTTTATTCAATTTGCTATGAAGATCAATCAATTCGCCCTGCAAGCATTCGCGATTAATCGCATCTACGGCAGCAAAAGGTTCATCCATCAAGAGAATTTCTGGGTCTGCAGCAAGAGCGCGCGCCAGTCCAACACGTTGTTGTTCACCACCTGAAAGCTGCCGGGGATAGCGTGGCAAGTACGAAACTGGTAAACCAATCAATTGCATAAGCATTTCCAGCCGGTCGTTAATACGCTTTTCTTCCCATCCCAGAAGATGGGGAACGACGGAAATATTCTTTTGAATGGTCATATGCGGAAAGAGCCCAACCTGTTGGATCACATATCCGATTTTCCGGCGTAATTCATTCACCGGTAATGTATGTATTTCTTTACCCCCTACCCAGATTTTCCCGCTATCTGGTTCATACAAGCGATTGACCATTTTTAGGAGCGTTGTTTTACCACAACCTGAGGGTCCTAAAATAACAACCAGATCACCATCCGTGATCTTGACTGAAATCTGATCAACGGCTGGAAGTGTGCTGGTCGTAAAAAATTTAGAGACACGCTCGAAAACTATCTCACCCGATTCGCTGACCGGTACGTTGTTTGTGTCTGCTGTAGAGGAAATCATTTCACTGGACATGTTTAGTTCTACTTAACCAAGCCTTTTTCTAATAAGAACGCTCTGGCTACATCGGCTGGTTCCTTGCCTTCCGGGCCATCTACCTGCCAATTCAAGCCAGACATGACTTCATTGGTCAGCGAGGGGGCAAAATCATTCAATATTTTTTCAATTTGGGGATATTTTTCGAGAGTGTCCTGACGAATCACCGGGGCAACATTGTAGATGGGATAAAAGACAAGATCATCCACCAGTAGCAGAAGATCATTGCCTTTGATTGCACCATCTGTTCCAAATGCAACAACTACATCTACCTGTCCTTCCATGAGGGCTTGATAGCGTAAGCTACCCGTGCCTAATTGTTTAACTTCCTTGAATTCAAAACCACCATAGGCTTGTTGTAACCCTTTGAGACCATCCTCACGCTCGAGGAATTCAGCCGGTCCGCCTAATACCAGTTCAGACGCTTTTTGTGAAAGATCAGAATAAGTCTGAATGCCGTATTGAGCAGCCACTTCTTTCGTCAT
>WOZC01000132.1 GCA_011620465.1 Anaerolineaceae bacterium
TCCTTTATCGCGGCTCTGGCTTATGGGCAATCTAGGGGCAGTACCCAATGTCTGAACTGCTGAAAATTGCCCTGATAGCTGAAGGTCGGACCGATATGGTCATCATTGAAGCAGCGTTAAAGGCGATTCTCCCGCGCCCTTTTATGTTGACCCTTCTTCAACCTGAAGCGACAAACCCCGGTATTAAAGGCGGCTGGCCCGTTGTTTTGAAATGGTGTCGGCAATCCAGAACAAACGGGTATGCTTCTCTTGAGGAAGACCCGACAATGTATCAGTTTGATTTTTTTATTCTCCAAATCGATGCAGATGTTGCTCACAGGTCTTACTCTGATGCAGGTCTTGAAATTGAACAGGAAGCACTTTCAGCCGGCTGGGGTGTATTACCGTGTTTCCATTCTTGTCCGCCACCAGATGGAACCGTAAGCAACCTGCGATCAGTTCTGCTGTCATGGCTTGGGGTTGAACAAGCCGGTGCTCGAACGATTCTCTGCATTCCCTCAAAATCAACTGAAGCCTGGCTAGCTGTTGCGGTTTACCCACATAATCTTAGCCTTCTAAAAGACCTTGAATGCACTCTTAACATGGAAAGCCGTCTGGCAGCTTTAGCCAGGCCCCGGCGCATCAGGAAAAATGTAAGAGAATACCGTAATCATTCCGGCTTAGTTACCAAGGGATGGAAGACAGTAAGAGAGCTCTGTTCGCAGGCTGAGGTATTCCATCGTGAATGCACAGCGATTTATAATCTTCAGGAAAAACTTCTGCAAGAAACCGGTAGCAAGTAACTTGTGAAATTAATCATGCCCAACCAGGAGAGCTGCATAAACATGGGGCAGAAAGTAAAACCTGATCCTGCGATTTCATGAGAACATGTCAGGCAGAGCAGATTGACAGTGATAGACTCGAGAAGGCGATAACGAAGCCGAACTGAAAGAAGATATTACTTATGCAAACAGTCTTAAGTAACTCCACAAACAATATGGGAAGTGTCCCTGGTTTTGTGATTTCCCACAGATGCTCAGGATTGAGGAATAAGACATGAAGCCATCTGATGCACTTAATTCCCATCGCGAAGAGATCCGACGGATAGCCGAACGAAACCATACCCGTAACCCTCGTGTGTTCGGGTCGGTTCTGCATGGCAATGACTCAGATGAAAGTGACCTCGATATCCTGGTCGAACCAACACCGGACACGACCCTTTTAGACATCGCCAGAATCCAGAATCAACTACAAAAAATCATGGGGGTGTCGGTTGATGTACTCACACCCAAGTCATTGCCGGAAAGATTCCGCGATCAAGTTCTTTCAGAGGCCAGACCAGTATGAAAAATGATCAGCTGCGTCTGCCTGATTATATCGACCATATGCTTCAGGCCATCCAGCGTGTTCGTCACTACACTGAGCATCTCACGGAAGAAACGTTCCTGCAGAACGAGCAGGTGCAGGACGCAGTACTCCGTAACATTGAGATCATTGGTGAGGCTGCGAGAAATATCGTGCGCAGTTATCCGGAATGTATTGCGCAGCACTCCACCATTCCTTGGGAGGACATCTACCTGATGCGTAACAGAATTTGCCATGGCTATTTTTGTGTCGACCTGGAAATTGTCTGGCAAACGGTGAAACGGGATATTCCTGACTTGGAGCGACAGATTCAACAGATTCAGCAATCGTGAGGTTATCGCGAAGCTGAACATACTGCTTGCGGGGCTTCACGAAACGGCCACGATTAAAGCCAAAGGGTAAGCCTAAAAGCCGTATGCAGCGTTATCGGCTTACGCACAAGGGTAAGCAGATGTTACAAAAACTTGAAGAGTTGGATATATGAAGGTAAAGACCAACCGATTCCAGATATTTGGGCATACCAGCGTAGAGATACGGAATATACGATGAAATCATATAACTTTGACGGTCATAAACTGTTGTACCACATTGACCGGGTGTGGTGGGAATACCCATAATTTCCACAAGCTCCTTGCCAAAGCAACCGATGAGCAATTGAAAGAAGTTTCTGTGCGATTAGATGGTTATGCCTTGCGATGGGAGTCACTTGACGAGGATATTACCGTGCCTGGTATTGTTGCCGGTCGTTTTCAACTTGCTGAATATGACTTGGCTGCCTGAGAACATGTCAGGCAGAGGGCAGACTCGAGAAGGCGATAGCGGAAAAAATAGATTGTGCTGGACATGGATTGAATAAACTGACCCTGGAATTAGATCACCGCAGACAGACAGTTTTCAGCGTACCGCGAACTGCAGGAACTGCTGATTTTGGTTGCTTGAAGTTAAAGTTTCTTTCCGCTTTTCTGGAAAATGATACTCTCCAAGGAGTTGAAAAACAAATGACAGAAAGTCAAGCCTGACCCTGCGACTTTGACCCTGCGACTTATGGCCCTGTGACTTAGCCGGTAGCAGATGGAAATATTGACAAATAATATGGGAAGTGTCCCTGGTTTTTCCTGGTTTTTCTGGGAAGTGTCCCTGGTTTTTGTAGAGGAGATGAACAATGGCAATATCCATTACAATTCCAGATGATGTGCTTGAATCGGCCAAAATACCTCGAAGTGCATTGAAGCAGGAATTGCTCAAAGAGATGGCTTTTGCTCTGTACTCCAGAGGCATTACTTCGATGGGAACCGCACGGAAACTAGCTAAGATCGATAAATGGAAGTTTCTTGAAGGTCTGGCGGAACGGGGCATCGAGCGGCACTATAACGAAGCCGAACTGAAAGAAGATATTACTTATGCAAACAGTCATAAGTAACTCCACCCCTATAATCCATCTGGCCAAGATAAGAAAACTTGACCTGTTGCAGCGATTTTTCGGAACAATTGTTGTGCCACAAATGGTCTGGAAAGAATGCACATCCCCTGGCGAGAAACGACCGGAGATTGAAAACATTCTTGCAGTCGACTGGATTCAAGTAGTCAAGATCAATGATCGTATTGTTACGCTGCTTCGACACGAACTTGATCATGGAGAAGCGGAAGCCATTGCTTTGGCTATGGAGCGCAAGGCTTCACTGCTCTTGCTTGATGATTCCGACGCTCGTGAAAAAGCCAGACTGTACCATCTGCCTATCACCGGAACAATCGGACTTCTTCTTCGGGCATATCGTGAAGGGATGCTTATTTCATTTGGTGAGACACTTGAGGAACTGGAATCGAGTGGATTCAGGCTTCATAAAAAGCTTAAGGAAAAACTTTTGCAAGAGGCTGAGGGAAATTGATTTATCAGACTGAATACTACCAACACCTTAGCCGGTAGCAGATGGAAATATTGACAAATAAGACGGGAAGTGTCCCTGGTTTTAATTTATTTACTTGGGGGTTATGGAAATCAAAATGAAACAGAATATCTTTGTAACTGGTGCCGCTGGCTATCTTGGTTCTATTTTGTGTGAGCACCTGCTGGATGCCGGGTATCACGTCACCGCCCTTGATTCATTGATCTATGGTGAACAGAACCTGAATCACCTCTGTGCTAATCAGGACTTTGATTTCATTAGGGGGGATTCCCGAGATGAATCGGTATTGAGGCCTCTCGTCAAAAATGCCGATGCGATTATTCCGCTGGCGGCCATCGTGGGAGCTCCGGCCTGCGATCTCGATCCGTACATGGCTACCTCGACCAACCGGGATGCTATCTCGCTGCTCTGCAAACTTCGCAGTAAGGAACAATTAATCGTCTATCCAACAACCAATAGCGGTTACGGTACCAAGACCGGCGACGTCTTCTGCACTGAAGAGTCATCACTCGACCCGATTTCGCTCTACGGGCGCACCAAGGTTGAGGCGGAGGATATTGTTCTGTCGTCAGAAAATTCGATCACCCTGCGCC
>WOZC01000088.1:0-7050 GCA_011620465.1 Anaerolineaceae bacterium
AGGAGAGAAAGTAAAAAGAATACCGTAACAGCACGTTTTAGATTTTTCATATTGTATGTGCTCTCAAATATCTGCAGTGGTAAGGCTAATTTTACAATACATTTGAATGCAGGAAGCAGGGAGCTGGGAGCTGATAGGTGATAGTTAATAGATGATAGAAATAGCAGGTCAGGTCGTGTTTCCCTTAAGCCCTCCCCGTTTCAGGGGGAGGGTCCGCGAAGCGGGGGTGAGGGTCATTTCGTCATTGCCTGCGCAAAGAAAACATCAAAAACGTCTTATTGTAAATCTATAAATCCAGGCTAACTTTTTTCAATAGGTACGATCAAATACTCGCCCTGGCTTTGAGAGCTGTTTACATCGCGGCTGACCTGGTGGGAAAAAAGGCTTCCGTCTGGAAGGGGTCTCAGCAGGCTCAACAAAGCTTTTGGATTATCCTGCTCCAGCCAATCCCACATCGTTTCTTTGGTGAGGATCACCGGCATGCGTGAATGCACGGGCTGGACATCGGCGTTGGCAGAGGTGGTGATCAAGGTGCAGGTTGTCAGTCCAGGTAAACCGGGCAGGGAGGAAACTCCTTTATTCTCCCAATCATCCCACAAACCAGCAAAGGCGAAAGGCGCACCGTTCTCCAGTTGAAAATAATAGGGGGTTGAGAGCTTGCCAGCTTTTCGCCATTCGTAGAAACCATCTGCCAAAATCAGGCAGCGCTTATTCCGAAACGAACTGCGGTAGGAAGGTTTTTCTGCCACAGATTCCGCCCGCGCGTTGATCATTTTATATCCGATGGAAGGGTCCTTCGCCCAAAACGGCACCAAGCCCCATTTCATCCAGACCACATCCCGGCTTTCCGCGAAGGGTACTGTTGGCACATCCTGGGAGGGGGCGATGTTGTAGCGTTTTTCCCAATCAAGCGGCATCTGCCCCAGCGCTAACTGCGTGCGCAGGTCTTCTGAATCGATTGCCATAGTAAATCTTCCGCACATAGTTCCCTCCGTCTGTTTGATTATATTCCATCGGAGTAAACCAAACTCTGGCTGCATAAAACTTCTGCGAAAAATCGTTGACGAAATATGCTTCAACGAGTATCATTATCAGTTGCCAGAAATCCATCTGGTAAATTTATGGGCGAGGGTAACCCGAGATAGGGTGAGAGGCGCCCGGAGGAAAAATGACTACAAAGCACGACGATATCATTATCAAAGTTGGAAAGCGCGATGTGACCGGAAAACAGGTCGCAAAATTGCGCCGCGATGGGATCCTTCCCGGTGTGGTTTATGGGCACAAGGTTGATTCTTACCCGGTTCAAATGGAAACCCATGCCACAACCCTTCTCATGAAGAAGATCACCCCCACCACTCTGGTCACCCTTGATCAAGATGGAAAACTGACCAAAGTGATCGTACGCGATCGCTCTTACGATGTGGTCACCGGCGCTCTGCTCCACCTGGACTTTTTGGCCGTTTCGATGACCGAAAAGCTGCGCGCCAACGTTGCCATCGAACTGATCGGTGAAGCTCCTGTTCTGGACGAAGTTCCCGGTTCTCTGATCAACCACGTTCTGAATGAACTTGAGATCGAAGCCCTGCCCAATGACATGCTCGAAAGGATCGAGGTCGATCTTAGCGGCATCGCCACAGCGGAGGACAGTATCACCGTTGGTGACCTGGATTTGGGCGACAAAATCACGATCCTTACACCTCACGATGAGGTTATCGTTTCTGTCGGTTACGTTGCCGAAGAAGCTGAGCCCTCCGTAATAGCGGAAGCCGAAGGTGAAGGCGAACCCCAGGTTATGGAAAAAGGCAAGAAGGAAGAGGAAGAATAATCTTCTTTCGAAGCAAGTTTGTCAACATAAAGACCTGTCCGGTGGGCAGGTCTTTTGTTTGTTACATGAATGGTTTTTTTAATTTGATGAAAGGTAGTAGCGCTTGTTCCGCCATCCGATAGCAAATTAGTTTAACAAGCTCAAAAAATCGAGGGTCATCGTTGCTGTGGCACCCCAGACAATTTCACCGTCATATTCCTTAAAAAAAAGTACATCATAGTCTTTCCCCTTATGTGTATAAACTCGATATTCCCGGTTTGCAGGATCAGCCAGCCAATCCAATGGAATGGAAAAAACGCGGTCAACTTCGTCGGGATTTACTGTTAACTCGGTTGGCCAGTCAACAATACCAACCACAGGAGTAACTAAAAATCGGGTGATCATTGCCATTTGAGCCATGCAGCCCATGACCCGTACTGCCCCTGGATTTAATCCAATCTCTTCCCATGACTCCCGAAGCGCTGTTTCGATCAGGCTGGCGTCACTGGCTTCCCATGACCCACCCGGATATGAAACCTGGCCGCTGTGATCATGCAGCCGCACCGAACGCAGGGTATAAACCAGGTGCCATTGGTTCCGCAGCCGGATCAAGGGTATCAGGACTGCTGCTGGCATCAGATTGGGAGTTCTTTCATCCGCTCGAATCCCTTCCCATCGAATGGCGTTTTTTTCCTGCTTTGCCAAACGTGCTGGCAAATCGAGCGGCAAATCAATCATCGAGTTCCTTCTCCTGCGCTTCGATCTCCAAATCCTCCAGGCTTGCCTGGATGGAACGCGCGAAGATGAGGTAGCCAGTGTGCGCAACCATGCGATCGACTGGTCTTAGCCGGCCCCAATCTGACTTGTAATGCCGAAGAAGAATCTCGCACACGTCAATAAAAGCGAAATTGCTGTGAGAAAGCGCGCGCAAAGTCAATTCAACCTGATTGATGGTGGGAAGGAGCGTGGCAAACTGACCGCCAGCTTTGAGGCTCGTGCTAACTTGCTCGAGGTAATCGTAAGGGTTAGGTAAATCGAGAAAAATGGCGTCGAGGTAGCGTTCTTCAAAGCCCTGATCGGCATCGCCCAGTTTAAAATCAACATGCTGGTCCAGTCCGAAGAGACGCAAATTCTTACGTGCAAGCTGCTGCGCTTCGGGGTTGCGCTCATAAGAATAGACCCTACCTGTGTCGCCAATCAAAAAAGCGAGAACGGTCGTCAATCCCCCCGAACCACCACCGCATTCCAAAACCCTTTTGCCTGGACCTACGCCCAGTCTTAAGACAATGTAACCGATATCTTTCGGATACATGATCTGAGTAGTACGTTTGATGGCTTGCACAAGGTCGGTTATCCCTGGCTGAAGGACAAAAAAAGGATGCCCACTGTGTGACTCAAGGCGGGCTCCCCAGGGTTGTCCGATGATATCATCATGCTTGATGACGCCGCGATGAGTCATAAAAACCTCACCAGCTTTCATTGCCAGGATGTGATTTTTATGCGTGGAACCGTGGAGCTGAACCAGGTCACCTTCTTTTACCAGGTTGACCAGGTCATTGTATTCAGAGGTCATTGCTAATTCCGGGTAAGCAACTCTGGTTGAACCCGGGTTATCCAATTCCCCAGGAATAAAAAAGTGATACTGCCGATGATCCCACCAGCCAGGTTGACCGGTCCAACGCTCAAGAAGTTAAAACCAAGGGAGCTGAAAGCCAGATGACCGACGAAAAACCCGAGCCAGGAAAAACCCAGAAAAACCAGCAGTTTTACAATGCCGCCATCGCGCCATAGATGAAACAGTGCCCCCAAAAGCGTTGCCAGGATGAAGCCAAACAGATAGGAAGAAATATTCATTAGCCTCGAACACCAACCTTGAAAGGAAGATTTATACTTTTTTACCACCTCGATCTGATTTTGGTAATTGAAAACCAGATTACGAACGGTTTTGTAATAATATCACAAGTTGGAGGAGACCACCTGCTGGCTGGGCTTTGGTAGAATTGGTGCATGGCAATTTTTTGCGATACCCACGCACATCTCGATTTCGACGCATTTGACGAAGACCGCGAGGCAGTGATCCAACGCGCCCGGGCAAGCGGTTTGCAGTTTGTTATCAACATCGCCATCGACCTGGAAGCCAGCCAAAAATCGCTCGCCCTTGCCAGAAAGTATCCCGGCTTCATCTTTGCCACAGCTGGCATCCACCCCAATTATTCTTCTAACCTGGACGAAACAGTTTTCACCACAATCAAGCATCTGGCTACCCAACCAGAAGTGGTCGCGATCGGTGAAATTGGTCTAGATTATTACCGCGACTATACTACTCCACTAGAGCAGGTGAAGGCGCTTGAAGCTCAACTCGAATTGGCGCAAAAGATTGATTTGCCCGTTGTTATTCATGAACGGTCTTCAGCCTGTGAATTAGTGCCGATTTTGACAAAGTGGCACCAAAACTTGCCGGAAAGTTCCTGGCTCAAACAAAACCCGGGAGTGATGCATGCTTTCAGTGCCGATGCGAATTTCATCAAACCACTGCTGGATTGCGGCTTTTGTTTCGGTATCGGTGGACCAGTGACTTATAAGAATGCCGCGGACAAACGGACTTTGGTTGAGACGCTGCCGTTGGAAAATATGTTGCTTGAAACCGATTGCCCATTCATGCCGCCTCAGGCACATCGAGGGCAGCGGAATGAGCCAGCCTTCATTCCTTTGATCGCTCAAAAAATCGCTGAGTTACGGGGGCTATCGCCTGAGGAAGTTGGTGGGCAACTGACCAGCAACGCCCGCAGGGTGTTTGGATTGCAGGAGAAAATGCATTAATCCCAGGCAGAGGCAAATGGGTCTCGCAAGTCTCCAATGAGAAAGTTATTTTTTAGAGACCACAAAACCCACTCCCCTGCCCCCCTCTCTTTGCCCGAAATAAGGGCTGGAGAGGGTGAAAGGCTATTAAAATAGAGTGTGGCAGCCTGCAATTGGGGCTGCGGTTATGCCTCCGGGATTTCGTACACCGGGACGAAGGTTTGGTCGCTGAAGGGCGGGCGGACGTAGCTGTCATCCACCTGGCGGGGGGGAAGCTCCATCACCTGGGGAGTCAAGTCTTCATAAGGGATCTTACTCAGCAGGTGGCTGATGCAGTTCAACCTGGCACGCTTCTTATCATCTGCCTCAACCACATACCAAGGGCTCAACTTTGTATCGGTGTAGCGAAACATATCGTCTTTGGCACGGGAATATTCCACCCAGCGTCTGCGCGATTCCAGATCCATCGGGCTGAGCTTCCACTGGCGGGTGATGTCATCCATACGAGCCTGGAAGCGGCGCTCCTGCTCTTCATTGCTGACCGAGAACCAATACTTGATCAGGATGATGCCGGAGCGGATGAGCATTTTTTCAAATTCGGGGACAGAGCGGAAGAATTCTTCCACCTGTTCGGGGGTGCAAAAGCCCATCACGCGTTCCACACCGGCGCGGTTGTACCAGGAGCGATCGAACAAGACCATCTCCCCGGCAGCCGGAAGTTGGGCAACGTAGCGCTGGAAATACCATTGTGTCTTTTCTTTTTCGGTAGCTACGGGCAAAGCCACCACCCGCACGATGCGGGGATTGAGCGTTTCGGTGATGCGTTTGATGGTTCCGCCCTTGCCGGCGGCATCGCGACCCTCAAAAATGACCACCACTTTCAATCCCTTTTCTTTGACCCAGTATTGCAGTTTGACCAACTCGATTTGAAGTTTTTTCAACTCCCGTTCGTAAACTTCGTCGGAAAGGTTCTTAAGTTTCTTTGGTCGGATATCGGAATCGACATTTGTGTTCTCACCCGGATTTTCCGGCAGTTCAACAGCGTCAGATTTTTCTGCTATTTCTTTTTTTTCGGATTTGGATTTTTTCTTTGCCATGCGTCCTCCAGGTCCAATTGATCGAGTATATGGAATTGTGATTTCAATTATACAAGGAAATTTCCGGTTCAATGGGTCTTTGTGAATACGCTTTTTTTACAAGGTTGCAAAAAAACGCCTTCCATCTGGAGGGCAAATGAGGGTATTGCTGGAGGGATCAATCCTGCAATCTTTCCAGGATTGACTTCATCTGGTCGATTTCGGATTGTTGGTTGTCGATGATCTCTACGCACAGATCTTGAATTTCGCTGTCTGTTATGGGGGCTTCCTCGCACATTAAGATCGCTCCCGAGTGGTGGGGAATCATCGATCTCAGAAACTGGGCATCGCCTATCGCTGTTTGCTGGCGAATCGCGACAAAACTCAGTACCCCAACAAGAAGACTAACAACCAGGACTATAGCATTTTTTCTGCGGTCTTTATACATTGATTTCATCAGGAGGAGCTCTAAAATTATCATCGGTGAAGTCATCAGGAGCGCCATGTAGACCTGATTGAGGTGATTGTAGAAGTTGCCAAATACATCTATCATGGAAAACATTAGAAAATACATGGAGATGAAACTCAGAATAGCCATAATCAAAAGGCTCAAATAATTCCCTTTTTTCTTCGAATGATCGTCCTGACCAATTTGGTCATCGTGGTGATTTCCGTGAGCGTTTGAATGTTGGTCCATCATGTCTCCTTTTCAAAAAATAAGAACTTCAGTTTTGCCTTTCTGATGGGCATGTACTAAGCTTGCTTTCTTCCCCGTTTTATAGGGAATTAGCAATCAAATGCGTTTGTAATCTACAAAACGGTAGCCCACTCCCCGCTCTGTCAGAATATATTGCGGATCGGCGGGGTCGAGTTCCAGTTTTTTCCGTAAATAATTGATGTACAAGCGGACATAATGGGGTTCATTTTCATATTCATAACCCCAGACCTTGTTGAGGATCTGGTCATGGGTTAAGACCCAACCGGCATTTTGCACCAGGTGGTAAAGCAATCGATATTCAGTCGGGCGAAGTTGAACCAGCTCGCCCTCCACCCACACCTCGTGGCGGTCAAAATCGATGGTGAGACGATCGTCGACGACAATCTTGCCGGATTCTTCATCCCGGCTAAAATCACCACGCCTCAAAACAGCCCGGATCCGGCTGGTGAGCTCACGCGGACTGAAAGGTTTGGTCACATAATCATCTGCTCCAAATTCCAATCCTTTGACTTTGTCGTCTTCTTCGCCTTTCGCGGTCAGCATGATGACAGGGATGCTGCCGATTTGCCGGATCATTTTCAAGACCGTAAACCCATCGGTATCCGGCATCATGACATCGAGCAAGACCAGGTCTGGCAGCGTGGTGCGCAGTT
>WOZC01000088.1:7150-18788 GCA_011620465.1 Anaerolineaceae bacterium
GTATCCGGCATCATGACATCGAGCAAGACCAGGTCTGGCAGCGTGGTGCGCAGTTTTTCCATCGCTTGTGCGCCATTGTAAGCTTCAACAATATCGAAACCATCCTGTTCCAGGTTCAAACGGATAATTTTTACGAGTCCTTTCTCATCATCGACAACCAAAATTCGTTTCTTTTTTTCCATAAACGCTCCTAAGAAATTTCCACGAGGATCACGCTGATATTGTCCGGTCCACCAGCCCGGTTCGCCAGGTCACATAACTGGTTAGCTCGTTTAGCGAGGGATTTGTCCGAACAAATTTCATTGACAATTTTCTTTTCTTCCACGACACCCCACAGACCATCCGAACACAGCATGAGATACCCAGGTTTTGACAGAAGGCGATAATCCTGATCAACCTTGAAGCCATCCATTTGACCAAGCGCACGGAAGAGAACATTTCTCTGCGGATGGGTCTCCGCTTCTACCTGGCTTATTTGCCCGAGATCAACCAGACGTTGTACCAGGGAATGGTCTCGGGTCAGGATTTCCACTTTTCCGTCGCAGTCAACCTGGTAAAGGCGGGAGTCTCCGACGTGGGCGAAATAAAGGGTCTTATCGATAACCAAAGCCGCGCTAAGGGTACTGCCTCCACCGGTCACTTTTTCTAATACTGCTTGTTGGGCAAGTTGGAAAGCTTCTTCCAATAAAGGTTCGATTTGCTCTGAAGTGGGTGGTACGGCGAATTGTTCCTGCAGTTTTGGTAAAAGGTGTGCATTGAGCGTCTCGATGGCGAGAGAGCTGGCAAGTTCACCATTCAGGTGACCGCCCATGCCGTCGGCGACAACAAAAAAACCGACACGGCTGACATTGTCGCGATACCCTTGCTGCAAAATCATGGACGAAGCGGCATCTTCCATGTGGTCTCGGGCAATTCCAACCGATTGGGCGAGCGCTGCCTGGAGGTCAACTGGTTTACCAGGCTCAAACCCTTCCGGTTTTAGCTTTTTTGTGTGCTTTTTGTTGTTACGGTTGAACAGGTTCAATACTCTACCACCATTTGTTAAGTATCAGGGTTGGGGTGTGTTTAGTTCCAGCACTTGTAAAAAGTCTTCGGCTGCCCAGCCTGAACGGGTCTTGTCAAGCAGAGCTTCGCAATGCCACCAGGTATAACCATCACTGACAATAGGACCATCAATGATCTTGAAAGCTTCATTATCCATCGCCAAAAAATTGACTTCACCAGAGGTCCCGGCTTCCGCACGCATGCGCAAGCCCAATCCCTGGGTGCCAACCACTTTGACGTAACGACCAACCGCGACTACGTCAGGAGGAAGGATGGAGACGTCCGCCGGGGTCGGGGTTGGTATGATCGGTGTCGGCGGAAGCGTAGGGGTTTCGGTTGGGGCAGGCAGCAGGGTGACCAGGAACTGTGGCGTGGTTTGGGATGGTTGAGACCGGTCAGCCTGTGAGCGGAAAATCAAGTAAGCCAATCCAATCAACACGAGAGCAAAAAGAACCGCTCCAACAAAACTTAGGGGGTGAATCTTTGGCTTGCCGCGTTGTTGGTTCATTTTTTACTCTATTTATCGTGTTTTTTCCAGAACAAATCAAATTGCCTGAAAAGCTCACCGATACGTTCAAAATGGGGCATTCCCCGCGTGTTGCGGCTGCGGTAGGCTTCCCAATTTGGTTTTTCATGCACAATTTGAGGGAGCATATCGAAACTGGTACCTGGTTCGTTGTCGTAAACCACGAAGACCGGAATCGTGAGCTTTTCATAGTACTTCTCACGCAGTTCAGGTACATTCAACTTACCGCTCAATAGCACGATCGGTGCAAAATGTGCTCCTGCCTGGTGGGCAGAGGTGTAAGCCAGCTCGGTCAGGTCACTTGGAGCGGAATAGGAAAAGCGCTTGTGATAAAAGGCGGTGATTTTCGCCCGGCTGGATATGAAATCGTAAATAGGAAGACTCCACAAGGGTACTTTAAGGTAAGAAAGGAACAAATCCTGGACTCTTTCACGATAACTATGGGCTTTGAGTGTGGTTGGATGGGGCATTTCAAAACCCCTCGGATTGATCATTACCATCGAACGGATCCATGCCGATTCATCAACTGCTGCCATGGCAGCAAACGTACTGGCATTTCCAAGCGTAAGGACATGGCACGGCTTGCCAATCTGATTTTTGATGAAATCCGAAATTGCTTCCTGATACATGGCAGGGCGATATGGGCGGTCTGTTTTCTCTGAACCACCAAATCCAGGCAAGTCAATGGCATAGACCGGTCGGTAAGTTCCAAAGGCTTCGAAAACCGGTAAAACATCGTAAAGACCGGCATAGGGATGCAAACCGTGGATCAGCAGGAGCGGGGTCTGATTTCCCTGACCATTGACAAAAAAGTTAATCGCGCCTGCAGCTGGAGAATGATAGGTGTGGTGTTCGGCATCCAGGATGATGTTCGGTTTGGCATGATGGTCAATATAACGTTTGCTGTAAAGGATCCAACCAGCTTTGGCAAGTCCCAAGGCGATTAGGATGCCCATCAGGGTCAACCCGCCGCTCTTGTTCACATTTTTATCCATAATGCATCTCCTTTTATGGTTGCCTGTGCCATATCTAATTATATATGAGTTTAACATGTCAATTATTAAATAAATCATGATTGAAGAGTAGCTCTAAGCTGGGAGACCTCCGGTCAAAGCCCGTGCTCGGTCAGGAGACCGGCACGATCATCAACCATGAGCTCTCAGCTATAAAGGTAATGGTAAAATCCTTTCGATGAGAAGATACCCAAGCAGCAGACGGAAGAAGAGCAATGGACGCTGGTTGATTTTAAGCCTTGGACTGGCGTTCTTGCTTGCGAGCGTGGTGATTGCTTTGAAAGCCTGGACCGGTTTCAAAGCGCAGCCTGAGCTCATTCCAGCCCATACAAGCCTGAGCGGTATTCCGCTCGGCGGTCTGAGCTCAGAAGAAGCCGCCCAACGCATTGTTACAGCCTATTCACTACCGGTCGAGCTGAGATACAACCAGGCGCGCATGCAATTCACGCCGGCAGAACTGGGTTTCACGATCGATGCTGAAGCGATCCTGGCTCAACTTAACGATCTGCAGCCAAGCCAAAACTTTTGGAATGCCCTCTGGGGCAAACAGGTCCAGGAAATTACCCGCGAAATAGATCCCGTTTATTCGCTTGACGAAAGTGTGTTGGGGAAGTTCCTGGAGCAGGTTTTTAGCCTTCGTTACGACCAGCCGCCTTCCGCACCCACCCCGGTGCTGTATTCCACCAATTTCAACCCTGGTCAGCCGGGCTACCAGGTAACTTCTCTCACCCAAACCATCGAGCAAGTCAAACGCGCGCTTCTTTCGCCTTCCGAAAGGGTGGTTGAGGTCAGTGTGAGTGAAAAACCTGCTATTCCATTGGATTGGCACAACTTGGAGACAATGTTGCGTCAGATCATCCTGTTGGAAAAATTCAATGGACTGGCAGAGATCTATTTGCAGGACCTGCAGAGCGGTCAGACCATGCATTTTGCGCTCCGGAATCAGCAGGATGTGCCGGTCGATGTGGCTTATTCTGCCGCCAGCACGATCAAAATCCCCATCATGGTTTCGACGATGAAGAGAATCGAAGAACCTCATCCCAACCAAGCCCTGAGTTGGATGCAGCAGATGATCACTGAGTCGCTTAACCCTCCTGCTGATGGATTGATGAAAGCATACATGGATAACGACAGTGGTCCTTTGATGGTCACTGCTGATATGCGGGACTTGGGTTACCAAAATACATTTTTAGCTGGTTATTTTGAACCAGGTTCACCGCTCCTGGAGAGCATCACCACGCCGGCAAACTCTCGTACTGATGTTTACCTCGACCCTGATTTTTACAATCAGACTGTTCCCAGTGAAACTGGTGATTTACTGGCGAATATTTATCGCTGTGCTGCTGGAACTGAGCAGGACCTGTTCTCAGGGCAAGTGACCGCCCACGAATGCTCTCTGATGCTGGACTTTCTGAAAGGCAACAAAATCCTTGCTCTGCTGGAGGCAGGCTTGCCGCCAGAAGCGACCATTGCACACAAGCACGGTTGGACCAATGAGATCGATGGCTTGATCCACACCATGAGCGACAGCGCGGTAATTTTTACCCCTGGTGGTGATTATGTTTTGGTCATTTTCGCTCATACCCAGGAACAATTCCTCTATGATCCAGCCAACAGACTTTTTGCCAGGCTCTCTCAATCAATATATAATGCCTATAATCCCGACAGACAGGCTTATTGGTACGAAAATTGAAACCAATCATGCTTGAATGGATGCGCACATGCAGCTAATTTTGACTCACGAACAAGCGGATTTTGATGCCCTGGCTTCGATGTTAGGCGCGCATCTGCTCGTGCCGGAAGCATACGCCCTGTTGCCCAGGCAGATCAACCGCAATGGTCGTGATTTTCTGGATAAGTATGGGCAGGAATTGGGCTTTTCAACGATCAAAGATCTCCCAGATCAAAACATTGAACAGGTTTATCTGGTGGATACCCAGTCCTTGGTTACACTGCGCGGTCTGACAGAGAACACCAAGATTTGCGTTATAGATCACCACCCGCGCAAGAAACAATCCAACCCTGAGTGGGAGATGATCCTGGAAACCACTGGAGCTTGTTCCACATTGTTGGTAGAAAAAATGCAGGATGCCGGGATGCCATTGGCAAACCTGGAAGCAACCATGCTGTTGCTTGGAATTTACGAGGATACCGGCTCACTTGGGTACAGTAACACCACTCCCCGAGACGTCAGAGCGGTGGCTTTTCTGCTGGAACAAGGGGCAGACCTGAACGTCGTTTCGCGTTACCTCAACCCACCGCTCACAAACATCCAGCAGCAGCTGTATGATCGCTTGATCACCAAGCTGGAAAGCCACACTGTTGAAGGCTATACCATTTTAGTAGCCAGTGCTGAAGCGTTCGACCTCAACGATGAAATTTCATCGGTGGCGCATAAGTTGCGCGATTTTCTCGACCCGGATGGGCTTATTTTGTTGGTTTCAACCAAGCAGGGAGTGCGGATGGTAGCACGCTCCACCACAGATAACCTGGATGTCGGCCGCCTGGCACGTCATTTTAATGGCGGAGGGCACAAGAGGGCTTCCTCTGCATTGATCCGTCCTGAAGATAAACCGACATCAGAGAATACCCGGGTACTCATGCAGCAGATCCTGGAAGAATTACAGCGCTTTCTGCCTGTGGTGGTCACACCAGAGCTGAAAGTACACCAGATCATGTCGCGCGACCCGTTGGTGCTCGATCCGGCTATGCCCGCCCAGGAAGCCGCTCGCTTGATGAACCGTTATGGGTTCGAGGGCTACCCGGTGGTGAAAGACGGAAAGATCATTGGGCTGCTCACCCGCCGAAACGTGGATCGGGCTCTGTCGCACAACCTGGTTAAGAACGTTGAAGATCTGATGGAAGCCGGCGAGATCAGGGTATTTCCGGATGATTCTCTGGCACGCCTGAAGGAGATCATGGTTAACACTGGCTGGGGGCAGGTCCCGGTGGTGGACGCGGAATCCGGGGAAGTGATCGGCATCGTCACACGAACAGACCTGATAGGCACGCTCAATATAAACGAGAACCCCTTGCCTCCAACAGAAATGGTTGAGGCACTAAACCAGGCGCTGACAACAGAACGCAAAACCCTGCTATTAGCGGTGGCTGAGCAAGCCAGCCTGCAGAAGCTGCCGGCATATATTGTTGGTGGATTTGTGCGGGATTTACTTTTAAAGCGACCAAGCCAGGATTTTGATATCGTCCTGGAAGGGGATGCCATCGAATTCGCCGATCATCTCGTGAATACCTATGGTGGTCGTGCGGTGGTGCACAAGCGCTTTGGGACTGCCAAATGGATTCTCACTGAAAACCGTGAGGAAATATTACAGAAATTGGGGATCGCCGATGGCGGGTTAGGTGCACTACCTGAGCACCTCGACCTGATCAGCGCGCGCACGGAGTTTTACGATCACCCAGCCGCCCTGCCAGTGGTGGAACGCAGTAGTATCAAGATGGATCTGCATCGCCGGGATTTCACCATCAATACAATTGCCCTGCGGCTGGATGGCGAACATTTTGGTCAGATTTTCGACTTTTGGGGTGGTTACGATGATCTCATGCAGAAGCAGATCCGGGTCTTGCATGCTCTATCCTTTGTGGACGATGCTACGCGAATGCTACGCGCAGTCCGTTTCGCGGAACGCTTTGACTTCGAGATCGAAACGCGCACGCTCAGCCTACTCAATGCCAGCCTGCCCTTGATCGATCAGCTTTCAGGAGCACGCATCCAACACGAATTTGACCTGATCTTCCAGGAAGGCAAAGTTACTCAAATTATGCAATCCCTGCAAAATCTGGGCATCCTGGCTGCCATCCAACCTGATCTGGGTTGGAGCCTTGTTCAGCAACAGCGCGTTCAATCGACCGCACTACACGTTGAAGACAATAGCTTGAGCCTGAAAGACCTGCAAACTGCTATCTGGCTGCTCTGGTTGGAGGTTTATCCCTTCCAGACCATAACCCGGATTGCCAAACGGCTGCGTCTCACCGCCCGCCTGATTGAACGGATCAAGCTAACCGCCCAACTGAGGGAGCTGCTGCCCATGGTCCATCAATTGAAACCCAGCCAAATCACCCAGACTCTGGCAGGTTACCCGGAGTTGGTGATCCAAACTGTAATTTTTTCAAATGAAGACCAGGGTCAGGTGCAACCCCTGCGCGAATACCTGGATACTTACCGCCAAATGAGAGCATACACGACTGGTGAAGACCTGAAGGCCCGCGGATTGCCCCCCTCACCCCGCTATGAACTCATCCTCTCAGAGTTAAACGCGGCCTGGCTGGATGGCAAAGTCAATAGCTACGAGGAAGAAGTCGCGCTATTAGAGCAATTACTGAAGGCAGAATGAGCACACAGATCTTGCCCGAGACTACCTACCAAATACCAGAGGGGGATCTTGTCCGCGTCCGCCCTGTACGGGAAGAAGATCTGCTTGGGATGGAATGGGATGGCGAATTCGCTCATTTTCGTCGGCTCTACAAACAACATTTTCAAAACAGCCGCAGCGGCAACACCTTGATATGGGTGGTTGAAAGCGAAGATGGGGAAATTGTCGGTCAGGTTTTTCTTTCACTTTTATCCAGCCAGTCAGAGCTGGCGGATGGCATTCACCGTGCCTACTTGTTTTCTTTCCGTCTCAAACCGGATTACCGCAACCATGGACTTGGAAGTCATATGCTCGACTTTGTTGAAAGCTACCTTGTACGTCGTGGTTTTGACACGCTGCGGATCAACGTCGCCCGCGATAACGGGCAAGCAAGACGTATGTATGAAAGACACGGCTACCGGGTGATCGGACCGGAAGAGGGTCGCTGGCGTTACCAGGACCAATTCGGGCAGTGGCAGTCAGTCCATGAACCCGCCTGGCGGATGCTGAAGAAGCTGAAGTAAGACTCAAGCCTCCATTAATTTACAATCTACTTGAAGCATATAACTTCAAATAAGAAAAATTACCAGCCATTGCTATCCGAAATTAATTCCTCTTTGCGATGTGATAAATTTCGTCTTTGCGACTGCTTGCCTACACAGTAGGAGCGAAGCGACGAGGTAATCTCCCTATTAACCTTTCATTGCCCTTGTAACATTGTCTACTAGCCTTTGTCAGGACCCTGATTGCCCTCTTCTGCCTCTGATATTGCTGCAGAAGCGCCTTCTTCAGGTTCCAAAGCAGGTTTGCTGGCAGAAACATCTATTTCTATTCCAATCTGCTCAGCCAATGGCAAATTTTCGCCTTTTTTTGCTATTAGATTTTTGAGCATTACCTGCAATTCTTCGTAATCCTCATCCTTCAACTGCCTCGGAATGCTAAAAATCCGGTTTCCCTGGCTCGAGGAGAGGTAAAGCCCGTCCTTTGTTTCTTCCATTCCAACAACCGATGACAGAGCAATTTTGGTGTCCGGGTAATTGGGTTGGCTTTGGACCATCACTCCATCTTCAAGAGTGAGCGAATAACGTTCCCACAGCTCCTTGCGTTGTCGAATGGAACGCCCGGCAACAAACATGATCAGGAGGGGAATCGCGGCAATTGCTAACCAGGGTGGGTTGGCGTTGCCTCCCGTACTTTGGGTTATGGAAATTACAATCAAGGCAATTGCGCCAGTGACACCGTAGAGCACAGTGATCCCTCGAATTTGCTTGGAGAGCTTTGTAGGGTCCAAGTAATAATTTTTTATCATCATTCCTCCGGCAAATCTAATTATACGTCGGGAAAATGAGGATCAGTGAAATGCAATGATCCTGATTTTCCCCGCTTTCTATGGCTTCAATCATGTTGATAAGCCCTACCTGATTTACCGAAAATGCCTTGCAAAACCCAGTGAAATTTCTGATATAATAGGCGCTCACGCGGAGAGGTCGCATAGTTGGCCTAGTGCGCTCGCTTGGAAAGCGAGTATACCGAAAGGTATCGCGGGTTCGAATCCCGCCCTCTCCGCCTCAACCACCTTTTCCAGGTGGTTTTTTGTTACCTCCCACTTTCTAACTATAATAAAGGCATTAAAAAGTACCGCAAAATGTTGATTAATTGGCAGGCAGCCCCGATTGAAGGCCTTATGCGCCTGATCGAAACCCAGAGCAAAGACACGTTGGTGAACTGGGCTGTTACTTATGCAGGAGTTCATTTTTTACCCATTTACGCAAAGCAATACCCCCAGGATGACCGACCACAGCTTGCACTGGAATACGCGCGTAAATGGCTTGGGAACGAAGTAAAGCTTCCGGAAGCCAAACGTTACATTTTGGGCTGCCATCAGGCTGCCAACGAAGCGGTAGATAACCCCGCCGCCCAGGCTGCTGCCAGGGCGATCGGACAAGCTGCCTCCAGTATCCACAGCGCGAAGCATTCTCTCGGTCTGGCACTATACGGAAGTCTTGCCATTGCCTATGACCAGCTGGGAATGGACAAATCCTGGGCGGAACACGAAGCGTTTGCCTTGAATGAATGCGAAAAGATACTGGCAGCCCTGCAAGGTGTTGCCATCGAGAACGAACCCAACCCGGTTAAAGTGAAGTGGTTTTGTTAAACCCTTGATTCCAACCAGTCCAGCATCGTCGCCAAAACTTGCTCCTGCTCCGGCTCGTTATGGGTCTCATGGTAAAGCCCTACCCACTCCTGATAAGTTATCTTCGCACCAACCTTGCTGGCAAACTGACGGGAACCTTCAACCGGGCAGATGGCATCAGCACTTCCGTGGGCTAAATAGAGCGGCACGTCCCATTCATCCGCATGGCGCATTACGTATTGCGCGCTATCCTGCATAAAGGCAGCCAGTGCCAAGCTTGCTTTTGAGTGGACAAGTGGATCAGTCCGATAGCGCAGGACAACCTGTGGGTCTCGCGAGAGTGCTTCAACATCCAGCCCATTATCAACTGTCAGGTTGGGCGCAATTGGCTTCAGCACCTTCACCAAGACTTTTTGCGCTTTTGACATGGTGCCCGGGTCCAGAGCCGGGCTTGTAGCCATGATGCCTCGCACGCTTTCATGGCTCTTAAGTCCGTAATAGAGCACTTCAAGCGCACCCATACTGTGACCATAAAGGAAAACCGGCTTGTCTGGGGCAAATTGCTTCGCGAGCTGAATTGCTCCTTCAAGATCATGCAACAGGGAGTCGTTCCCAGCAATAACACCCCGCTTTCCACCCGATTTTCCATGCCCCTGCTGGTCAAAACCCATTAAGGCAAAGTCTCTTTGATTGAAGGCTTCGGCAACATGTTCGTAGCGTTGAATATGTTCGCCCAACCCATGAGCCAAAACCACCACTGCACGCGATTCTTTGGGGTCGCGCTTGACCTTGCCCCACAGTTCCACACCACTAACAGATTTAAGTCTCAATTCCTGTTCCATACGCCCTCCTATAAACTGAAAATCACATATCGTTTAAGAAAACTATCCACTGTATCGTAATAATCGATCAGGTTAACCTTCTTCCTGAAGCCGTGACCTTCACCCTCATAGAGTTTGTAGAGGTGGGGGACTTTGTTCGCCTTCAGGATATCCACAATCGATTCGGATTGCTCCACCGGTACTACTTTGTCGTCGCTGCCCTGGAAGATGGCAATAGCATCGCGGATTTTATCAGCATGAAAGACGGGCGACCAGGCGTAGTACTTCTCTGCTGCTTCCGGGAGTTTCCCAACCATCGTTTCGCCATAGTGTGCTTCGAATTTGTGCGTGTCCATGTCCATCGTGAAGAAGTTTGAAACCCCGTAAGAACACAACCCAGCCTTGAAAAGCCCTGGGTGATGCACCAGCGCGTTCAAGACGGTTAAACCGCCGGCGCTGCCGCCTTTGATTACCAGTTTTTTCGGATCTGCCAAGCCGGCCTCCATCAACGCCTGAGTGCCTTCGATCACGTCCTGCAGGTCGATTTTGCCCCAGTTGCCCTTGAGCGCGTCCCGATAGCTGCGTCCAAAACCGGTACTGCCGCGGTAATTGACCGCAAAATAAGCATAACCACGGCTGGTGAAGAAAGCCGCTTCCATATTGAAGGCATTGTAAACCTGTGAAGTCGGTCCACCGTGGACATAGACGATGGCTGGAGGAGCGCCATCGCCAGTATAGCTGGCGTTAGTTGGCGGATAATAGAGCCCAAAAATCCGGACACCATCCGATGAGGTCCAGCTAAAATCCTGGGGAACAGCAAAAACATCTTCGCCAAGCAGGGCGGACGCGCTCCTGGCAATGATGCGTATCTGACCATCTTTCAGCAGCGCAATGCGGGGTGAGAGGTTGGGTGATTGAGCAATGAACGCCAGGCTGCCATCCGGTGCGAGCGTTGGCTGTTCCAGACGTGTGAAGTTACCGGTGTCGATGGTTTTGACCATTCCGGCTTCCAAACCAATCTCATGCAGGCTAACTGAACCCTGTTGGTTGAGCAGAAAATAGATCGACTGTCCATCTGCACTCCAATTAAGCGTTCGCTCCCCCTGCCCCCAGGCAGGCAGCATTAGATTTTGATTCTCGAGCAACGTCTGCCGGCTGTCCTGTTCAAGGTCGAGCAGCACCAGGTCGTCAAATTCAGAGGTGTTCTGCAGCCAGGCAAGCTTGCTGCCATCCGGCGAAAAAATGGGCTGGAGAACTGCCACCTGCTCGTCACCAGCAATGTGTTTGACCGCTTTCAGGCTGCTTCCATCTTCACTTAATACGCCCAGCATCAACCGCGAACCGTCCCAGGGCATGTTGGGGTGATCCCATTCCACCCAGGCTAAAAGCGAGCTGTCAGGGTTGAGGGTCGGCTGCATGTAAAAATCGGCGCCCTGCTGCAGGATGAGCGGCCAGGCGGAGCCATCAGCGGGGACACTTGCCAGCAGGTCGCGCCCTTCGTAGGTATGAACGAAAACGATGAAGCTTCCGTCCTGGCTAAGAAGGGGCGCTGCGCAACCGCCATATTCAGGCGTAAGCGCTTTGGGCAGACCAGCACCGTAAGGTTTGCTATAGAGCCTGCCGTTTCGGTCACAAAAGATCACGCCGTCGTTGCCGGCATAGAATTCGCCGCCGCCGTAACCGACCGCGCCGGAGGGGTTGAACTCACCGCTCAGGTTCCAGGCAGCTTC
>WOZC01000098.1 GCA_011620465.1 Anaerolineaceae bacterium
ACCGCAGGCAGCGCCAGATTGCCGACCTGTGGACCGCAGCCTTTTTCTGGAAGATCGAGGAGCCAAAGGGAAACAATTATGAGATCATTGCGCCCACCCAGGGGCAGTTACGCCGCCTGCGAAGCGGCCGCCAAACCCAGGACGGATTGTTGGAACAGGTGCAACATTTGAGCCGGTCGGCGAATTTCTTCCACTGGCCGCTGGAATTTGCGGAAGTGGCCGCTGCCGGCGGTTTTGACTGTGTGTTGGGCAACCCGCCCTGGGAGCGCATCAAATTGCAGGAGGAAGAATTCTTTGCGGCGCGCGAACCGCAGATTGCTGCCGCGCCCAATAAAGCTGCCCGGCAACGATTGATTGACCAACTGACCCAAACCAACCCGACGTTGGCTGAGGAATTTGAAGCGGCCAAACACACCGCCGAATGTTCCAGTAAATTTGCACGGATTTCGAAACGGTTCCCGCTGACCGCGGTGGGGGATGTAAACACCTATGCCCTGTTTGCGGAGCATTTCCGTAATTTAACCAGTGCAGTCGGTCGCGCCGGGGTAATTGTGCCCACCGGCATCGCCACCGACGACACCACCAAGGATTTCTTTGGCGACCTGGTCGAAAAACGAGCACTCGCCAGCCTGTTCGATTTTGAGAACCGCGAAAAACTATTTCCAGCTGTTGATAGCCGCTATAAATTCTGCCTGCTGACGCTTTCGGGCGCGCCGGTGAAGCAGGCCCAGTTTGTCTTCTTCGCCACCCGCGTGGAACACCAGCGTGATGAACGCCGCCGCTTTACCCTCGACCCGGCGGAGATTGCCCTGTTCAACCCCAACACGCGCACCATGCCTGTCTTTCGCACCCGCGCCGACGCCGAGCTGACCCGCGCCATCTATCAGCGCGTGCCGGTGCTGGTGAATGAGCGCACAGGGGAGAACCCCTGGGGGGTGAGTTTCCTGCGCATGTTTGATATGTCCAACGACAGCGGGCTGTTCGTCACCGAACCGCGCGAGGGGTATGTCAGGCTGTATGAATCAAAAATGATATGGGTACTTGATCATCGATATGGAGATTTCAAAGGTGCAACGCAAGCAAATCTTAATCAAGGCACATTACCTCAAGTTTCAGTAGAAGATAAAAAAAATCCAAGCTTTCAAGTATCCACGAGATACTATGTTTCCCAACTAGAAACATCCAATAGACTTGCTTTTACGGATCAAAAATGGTTACTAGGGTTTCGGGACGTTACAAATAGTGCATCTGAAAGAACTGCAATCTTTTCAATAATTCCTAAAGTAGGTGTTGGAAATAACCTACCTCTAATATTCCTTGATAACAATCACAATGGTCTTTTCCCGTTAATATTAGGGTGTATAACCTCATTGGTTTTTGATTTCGTCGTAAGACAAAAAATTGCTGGTTTACACATGAATTTCTTCTTTGTAAAGCAGCTTCCAGTTTTACTACCAAGTAAGTATCATCAATCGGACCTTTCTTTTGTAACACCGAGGATTCTTGAACTTGTTTACACTTCATATGACCTAAAATCTTTTGCTGAAGATATGGGTTATCACGGCGAACCCTTCCCCTGGAATGAGGATCGCCGCGCCCTGCTGCGTGCCGAGCTGGATGCCTATTATGCCAGCCTTTACGGGCTCAACCGCAGACAATTGCGCTACATTCTTGACCCCGCTGACTTGACCGCGCGCGAACTGGAAGACATCCTCGATCCGTGGGAAGAGGTGGCTGATCCGCTCGACCCGGCGGGTTACGACGCCCGCCGCACCGCCAGCGATTTTCCCGGCGAGACCTTCCGCGTATTAAAGGAAAAGGAAATAAAGCAGTTCGGCGAGTACCGCACTCGCCGGCTGGTGCTAGAAGCCTGGGATAAAATTCAAAAAGAAAAAGAAGTGGAAGAAGTTACTCGTCCTATTCCTATTGATTTGCCGATTACAGTCGAAACTCCCCAACCTGTTTATGCAGATGCCTGGCTTCCCGTACAAATGACTCCGTATGTCAGCCAAGAATCGCTCACTGACAATTTCCGCCAGGCTGTAGGAGTGGCTTGGGAATTGGATAATTTTGGAAAAGGAAACTCAATTCCATTGTATGATGCACAGAAATATAGTTACTTTATTCAACGGACAGCACTTGCAGATCTGGATATTCCCTATCGTGAGTATGCCAGGGGTCCCTATTCTCCCCAGGTTACTTACAAAGCAGGGGCTTATGCAAAATCTGCATCTTACTGGGAAGTAAAGGGAGGTGTAAATATTGCGCGCGGACATAATATAAAAAAGGCTGTTGAGGCAGCTCCGCGCGTGTTTTCGGATATTGACCAAGCCCATAAATTGGTTGAGAAATTAACCCAACTCTCAAAAGAAGACCTCGGTGGCTTCGCTACAGTTGACTTTGCCAGTCGTGCAATATTTGAAAGAGGACAAACTATTACACCAGAAAACATTCGCAGTTATTTCCAATCTGATTGGCCAGAAAAAGTGAATGATGCCTGGTACACCGATGCAAATATCCTTCGAGCGCTGGAAATGCTAGCCAGTATAGGATTGTTTCAAAAATCAGATTCAAGAAGTATGCAAACAGCGGTAGTTAAAAAAACATTGTCTGAGGAAACTCAACAAGAAGCTGTGGGTCAAACTGGCTCAATTGAACAGTTGGCGCTTTCCGATTTTGGGCTGTATAAATGCGGAATCTGCGGCAAGATGGTGATGGGATTTGAGAAGTCCAACCACGAACAGGAAAATCATGGCGAGAAGAGTGTCGAGTGGAAGAGGGTAAGGTAATGACAATGGATGAAGCCAGTTTCACGAAGGCTCTTGTCGAGCAGTTGCGATCTTCTTTTCCAGGCCAGGAGATAGAGACAGGCATTTCGATCTTTTATTCTCTCTACATCGATGAGGATGGAAACATTCCCATTAAGCAAAATGAAAAAGGGGAACCAATTCGCGGCAGAGGAACAGGTTTCGAACAAGACATTCTGCTGTATGAGCGAGTAACCGGTCAGACCAGTATTGTTCCCAGAGTTGCGGTTGAAGTGAAGTTTGGCGGTGTGACAACCCATGATGCCATCGTTTATTCCGAAAAAGCCAGAAAACTGCGTAACGGCTATCCTTACCTCAGGTATGGTTTTCTTATTGGCGACATGCTCTCTCTCCCTGCCCGGTTGCTCCGGATGGGTACAGATTTTGATTTCATCTTGCGGATCAGCAATCCGCCTCTCCCTGAAGAACAAGCTCAATTGATCGCTATATTGAAGGAAGAAAACGAAACGTCTCAGAAATTGGGCATGATATTCTCCAGGCAAGTGAGCGTCCAGCTGTTACGCCGGAAAATCAGTATTGAACCAGCTTTTGATATCACCCGCAAAACACCAATATCCACTACCCAATTTAGCGACCTTTCCATCAAAGGTCCTGTGGAAAATCCAAACCAGGATTCCTATTACGTTTATGAAAATTGGGTCGCTGAGAAAAAAGCAGTGATCCACTTCGGTTCTTGTTCATTCTGTAATCAAGGAAAAGGAACCCATCCCGATTCAAGCACTCGCAACGGTCGGTGGCTTGGACCCTTTACTTCTTTTTTGAGTGCTGAAAAAGCCGCTAAAGACACAGGAAGGCAGGTTCGAACTTGTAAAAAATGTGCACCTTGCTGAACTATAGTTGATGTCACAGAATTTCTTACCGGTTTTGGTTTGTAAAAGTACGAAGTATACAGCAAGCTGGTCATGGGGTATGTGAAAGAGAATCACGAACGCGATGCCGATCAGGTACGTGAGGAACCCGTCGTTCGAGCTCGGCTCGA
>WOZC01000147.1:0-8449 GCA_011620465.1 Anaerolineaceae bacterium
TGTAAAATTACTTTATGCAATTCAAACTTCATGCCCCTTATCAGCCAACCGGCGATCAGCCGGAAGCCATCCGGCAGCTTGTGGATGGCATTAACAAGGGTTACCACAGCCAGGTTTTGCTCGGAGCCACCGGTACTGGCAAGACCTTCACAGTCGCCAACGTGATTCAGCAGTTGCAGCTGCCCACTCTGGTAATGACTCACAACAAGACCCTGGCTGCCCAACTTTACGCTGAATACACGGAATTCTTCCCCGAAAATGCGGTGGAGTACTTTGTTTCTTACTACGACTACTACCAGCCCGAGGCTTACATTCCCAGGCGCGACCTGTATATCGAGAAAGAAACCGATATCAACGAGGAAATCGACCGGCTGCGCCTGGCTGCCACCACGGCACTTATGTCCAGGCAAGATGTCATCATTGTGGCATCCGTTTCTGCCATTTATGGTTTGGGGGACCCGGACGCTTATCGTGCTTCCGTTTTGCACATCCCCAAAGGGCAAATCTATCGCCGCAATGCGTTGTTGCGCCAACTGGTTGATATTCAATATCAGCGCAACGACCTGGAAGTAAAACCTGGCATCTTCCGGGTGCGGGGTGACACGCTTGAAATCCTGCCTGCTTACAGTGAACGCGAAGCCATTCGTATCAGCTTTTTTGGCGATGAAATCGAAGAAATCACCCGTCTAAATCCATTGACTGGTGAAATCCTGGAAAAACCAGATCAAATCGATATTTATCCTGCCAAGCATTACGTCACCGAAGAAAAACGCATGGAAAAAGCACTACTGGATATCGAAGCAGAGTTGGAACAGCGTTTGGAATATTTCCGCCAAAATGACCGCTTGTTGGAAGCCCAGCGCCTGGAACAGCGAACCCGTTATGACCTGGAAATGCTGCGGGAAGTAGGCACCTGCGCTGGCATCGAGAACTATTCCAGGCACATCGATCAGCGCGCCGAGGGGACCCCACCCTGGACGCTAATCGATTTTATGCCTTCCCGCTACCTGCTCGTGCTGGATGAGTCCCACATGATGGTACCCCAATTGCGCGGAATGTATAACGGCGATCGCGCCCGCAAGGATATCCTGGTTGACTATGGTTTTCGTCTTCCCTCTGCCAAAGACAACCGTCCGCTGAAATTTCCCGAATTCGAGAAAATGATGGGCATCACCATGTACACCAGCGCCACACCAGGACCCTATGAAATGGAAAAAGCGGACCAGGTTGTGGAGCAAATCATCCGACCAACTGGATTGCTGGATCCACAATTGGAAGTGAGACCGACCAAGGGGCAGATTGACGACCTGATCGTGGAACTGCGCACGAGGGTGGATAAGGGTGAACGTGCTCTTGTGACCACCCTTACCAAGCGGATGGCGGAGGATATGGCTGAATACTTGCTCGAAATGGGTTTCAAAGTCCATTACCTTCACTCCGAGGTGGATACCCTCGAACGAGTTGAGATCCTCAGGGATCTGCGCCTGGGTGTTTTCGATGTAATCGTTGGCATCAATCTTCTTCGTGAAGGACTCGACCTGCCGGAAGTCTCCCTTGTGGCGATCCTGGATGCTGATAAGGAGGGCTTCTTACGTTCCACTACGGCATTGGTGCAGAATTTTGGGCGGGCTGCCCGGCATATTAACGGAAAAGTCATCCTCTATGCAGATCGAATGACCGATTCGATGAAACGTGCCATCGACGAAACCAACCGGCGCCGACAGATCCAGGAAGCATACAACAAAAAACACAACATCTCGCCCGTTGGCATTACCAAGGCAGTCCATGACATCACAGAACGCCTCGCCAATGTTTCACACGATGACAAAAAAGCACCAAAAAGTGCTCGCGAACTGGCTGCTACAATGGAACAGCGCGAGTTGGAGCGCATGATAAAAGAGATGGAAAATCAAATGCGCGCCGCGGCGAAAGAACTGGAGTTTGAACGGGCTGCCATGCTGCGTGACCAGGTTTATGAGTTGAAGGCGATCCTTGTTGAGGACAGCAAACTACCGCCCTGGAAGAAACAAGTACTTCTTGCTAAGAATCTGGACGATTGAACCTAAAGTCTGACCTCAAAGCGGTCGAAGTCACCCTGAAAAGGGAACCAGGAAACACGCACTTCATCAACCCGTCCTGAACGAGGACCCTGCCTGAGACTCTGCAAGAACTTTTCCAGGGCTTCCAACGGACCCTCCGCCACCACCTGGACGCTGCCATCATACATGTTGCGCACCCAGCCTGTCACGTTCAATTCGTTGGCTAGAGCCAAAGTGAAATATCGGAAACCGACACCCTGAACAGCACCGCTCTCAAATGCCTGGAAGCGTGCCAATTCAACACCCTTATCGGTCTCCATAATCCTCCTAATTAGCTAAAACGATCGTCGTCATATTCGCCAAACGAATACTCGTCATCGTCTTCTTCATCATCTTCGTCGTCGACATACTGCTGCCATTCTTCGTCGTCAAAAGCTTCATTTAAAGGATATTCTTCGTCATCGTCTTCGAAATCCTTATTGTCTTCATCTTCTTCAACTTCAGTGTCTCCCCACGGCACCGAGATCAGCCCCATATCGTCACTGCCTTCGGTGAAATTGAGCATTTCCATGGCTTCTTCCAGGAACGCAATTTCGTCCTCATCCTCAGTAGAAGCAAGCAGGGAGTCGAATTTTCGCTCCACACCTTCGCCGCCAATTTGTGCCAGCGCCCAGATGATTTCATGTCGCAGGTCATCATCATCAACCTTGCCGATTGCCTGAAGCAAATTTTTGCGAGCTTTCTTTAAACCAAGGTCACCGGCAGCATGCACCGCCTGGATGCGTACAGCCAGGTTTTCGTGTTCAAGGTTTTCCAGTACGCTGCTTTCCCACTGTTCATCAGCGGAGCGTCCCATTGCAAACAAGGCGCTTTCCAACCACAGGTCATCTTGCCTTGCTTCCGCATTACGCAGCAATCCCGGGACTTCTGCCCGGCTGGAATAGCCCAGGGATTCCAGGGCTCTTCTTTTTACAAGGTCGCTTTCATCTTCATAATAGGCTCGCAGCAGCGCTTCCTCGATTTCGTGCAGAACCTCTGGATTGAATTTTTCAACTTCACCCATGGAAACATAGGGTCCAAGCGCGTTGGCAACAGCCGCGCGAACAGCTTCGGAGCGGGTGCGGTCAGCCAATAGCCGCAGGTAAACTGGCACAAGGTGGCGGTCTTCAGAATCGAACAACAGATCGATCGCGGAAACGCACACGTCCGTGTCTTCGTCACCCAAGGCAATCCGGGCGACTGATTCGTACATCAATACCGGGTCATTTTCAGCCAGGTTTACAAGGTCCTGTAAAAAAGTCTGTCGTCGCTGTAAAGGGACATCGCGCCAGCAGCTCGCAAGCGTATCTTGTTCTCTGGGGCTAAGATCGGAAAACTGGTACAAAAGCTTCGAAGGGAACTGGTGGTCCAGATCCATAAGAGCATTGATCAAATCCTGGAAGGAGTCAGATGCGTCCATGGCTACCTCGTTAGGGTCCTAAAACCGGGTTACGGAAATCCTGGATGGTGATGAACACCATAAGCAGGATCAGGGTGTAAAAGAATACATTGTTGATCATGAGCGCCACATTATCAGGGATGCGCTTGCGTGTGATCGCTTCGATGACCAGGAAAAGGATTTGCCCGCCATCCAGCGCTGGGATAGGGAGTAAATTGGTGATACCGATCGCGATTGAGATCATCGAGATGATTGAGAGGCGGTAAATCGGAAACCCACTGGCAGCGGTAACCGCGCTGGTTTGGTCCATCTGGGCAGCGCTGTTAAATATGTCATAGATACCTTTAATCCCAACGATACGAGCTTCTTCAGATGAAATCGCCCCACGGATAAGGTTCACAGGGATCATCGCCGTTGTTTTAACCTGAAGCCAGAAGGTCTCAAAAGCCTGAACAACCGATTGCCCGAATGGTAACGAAATCACTGGGTAGGTGATGGTAACGCCGATGGCACCCTGGTTTTCAGGCGGATCGCTGCGTGGAACAAGGTCCACTGTTTGGCTGACGCCATCGCGTAAATAACTCAAGGCGACTGTCTGATCCAGGTATTGATTGGTAGCGGTCGACATGTCGTCAAAGCTGGCAATATCATAATCGCCAACCCGGGTGATCACATCGCCAGATGCCAAACCAGCAACTTGTGCGGGCGAGTTGGGGGCAACTTCAGCCACCATGACTTTGCTGGTGTCTTGACCACCTGCGACAGAAAACATGACGATCAGCAGAAGGATACCGAAAATGAAGTTCATTGTGGCACCCGCAACCAGGACCAAAAAACGCTTCCATTTTGGGGCTGCCAGTAGTCCACCGGGTTCGCCTGCTTCAGTTTCACCTTTGGGTCGCACAAATCCACCAAAAGGGATCCAGTTGAGGGTGAACTCAGTGCCTTTCCAGGTAAAAAGTTTAGCCAGCCTGGGAGGATAGCCAAAACCAAACTCTTCCACTTCGATCCCGAGTGCTTTGGAAACCAACATGTGACCAAACTCGTGGATGAAGACCAAAAAGCCAAAAAAGAAAACAAACTGCAAAATTGTCCAGATAGTACTCATAGATTCTCCTGAATCGTTATTATACCCAAATTGAAAGGCGGTCTACTCGATGAGAAAGGTTGTGTATCGTGTTGGTCGGATGATGGTCCTGAAGAAGGCTGCAATAGCTCAGCGATTTCCTGTGTTATTGGTAAACAATGTTTTTCTGTACTGATTATTCCACAATCGCTCCTTCCAGATTTGCGGCAGATATAGAAATCAGGACGAGTTCTTTTATAAACCGCCATATTTTCCTCAGACACGGAGGCGATTCTTTGTTCAAATTGCTGAAATCTCAACAGGAAACGGAATATCGACATGCAACACGAAATAAGAAAAAACCCCCGTGATTGCTCACGAGGGTTGGTTTTGTTCGAGGATAAAGCTATGCCAGGGCGGTTTCAATTACCTTAGCAAAAGCCTTGGGATCGTGCACAGCAATATCAGCCAACATTTTGCGATTAATGATCACATTGTTCTTGCGCATCCCGGCGATGAAACGGCTGTAAGTTGTGCCATTCATGCGGGCAGCAGCGTTGATACGGGCAATCCAGAGCCGGCGCAGGTCGCGTTTGCGGTTGCGGCGGTCATTGTAAGCATACCATTGGGCATGCAGGTAAGCTTCATTAGCGCGTTTGAACAAATGATTGTAAGTGCCCCGATAACCTCTGTTATGGGCAATCAGCCGTTGATGACGGCGTCGGCGATATGGTCCACTCTTTACTCTTGTCATAATTACTCCTTTGCGGTCCCCTGGGCGTCAGACTTCCAGTCTCGTTGTAAACACCCAACAGCCACACTAAACCGAATTTGACAGGACAGTCCTTAGTCCTTTTTGCTCATGTAAGGTGCCAAGCGCTTAATGTGCTTGACCAAGCCGTTGTTGTTGACTTCAATCGTCTCTGCGAGCAAATACTTCGTTCGCTTCGAGGTGTTTCGGCGCAAATGGCCTTTTCCGATTTTGGTACGAACAACTTTGCCGGTACCGGTCATGCGGAAGCGTTTGGACGTAGCCTTATGGGTCTTTAATTTGTACTTTCCACTACTCTGTTTACGTGGCACGATCAAACTCCTCTAAGAAAATCCAACGGCTGCGCAAAATACCAGCCGTTGGTCAATAAACCAAACGAAGATTATACCAGAAAATCCGGTCTGTCAATCAATAAAAAGTATTAATTTCTTTTGGGAGACAGCATCATGAACATTGTGCGCCCTTCCATATTGGGGGCTTGTTCAATTTCACCAACATCACTCAACTCTTCCGCAATTTCTTTCAGGTCTTCCAATGCCAGTTCAGGGTAGGTGATTTCTCGTCCTCTAAAGCGGATGGTCACCCTTACCTTTATTCCACTTTCCAGCCAGCGGCGAGCGTCGCGTACTTTAAAACCCTGGTGATGATCACTGGTCTTTGGGCGCAGGCGAATCTCTTTGATCTCAATCTTGGTTTGAGATTTTCTTGCTTCGCGTTCCTTTTTCTCTTTTTCGTAGAGGAACTTGCTGTAATTGATGATCTTGCAAACTGGTGGTTCGGCATTCGGGGCGATTTCAACCAGGTCCAGACCAGCGTCGTTTGCCCGGCGTAAGGCTTCGTCGATGCTTACGATACCAACGTTTTCCCCGTTCTCGTCAACAAGGCGAACCTTATCTGTGCGGATGCGCTCATTAATACGATATTCTTGTTTACTACTGATATCCTTTTTCTCCTTAATATATTAAAATACGGAATTCTTCTCGAATCGGCGTAACTCAATATTACCATATGCTTAAAAGTTTCGTCAATGAATTAATAGTGTAAGTAACGGCTAATTTGCCCGTTTTATTTCTACAATTTCACGATTCCAGAGCGAAGCGTGTAGAATTGGAGTTGGAGGATTAAGAACAATGGACAATAATCGCAATTTCGAAAAATATGCTGACCTGATTGTTAACATCGGGCTTGGGCTGCACGCGGGTGACAAACTCAACATACGTATGAGCGAACACTCTCTACCCTTAGCTCGTCTGGTGGCAAAAAAGGCTTTCCAAAAAGGGGTCAGCGATGTACGTCTCGATTTTTCTGACGATACGATCACACTTGACCGCTACCTGAATGCCCCGGATGATGCCTTTACAAGTTACCCCGAATACCAGGTTGATTTTAGTGAAAACCTCTTCAAAGATAATTACCACGTACTCAATTTGTTTGCTCCCAATCCGGATTTGCTCAAGCCTGCCGACCCTGCCCGCATCGCGCAGTGGCAAAAGGTGGCCGGCAAGGCGGTCAAACGCATCCAGCATTACACCATGCAAAACGAAGTCAAGTGGTGCGTAACAGCAGTGGCCTGCCCCGCCTGGGCGGCTGCAGCCTTTCCAGAATTGACCGAGGACGAGGCTATGCAAAAACTGTGGGATAACATTTTTATGGCAACCCGCGTTGACCAGCCTGATCCCGTGGCTGCCTGGGAAGAGCACGACCTCAATCTAAAAGCCCACCGCAATTTCCTCAACGAAGCACGTTTTGATCGTGTCCACTATCAGGGTCCTGGTACTGATCTGGTGGTAGGGCTTGCCAAAAACCATATTTGGGAAGGCGGCTCCGGCTTCAGTCAGAAGGGCGATCGATTCTTCCCCAACATCCCAACTGAAGAAGTGTTCAGCATGCCTGATGCCGATCGCGTCGATGGCACCCTGCGTGCTACGATGCCGCTTTCAGTGCGGGGACAGATCGTGGATAAATTCCATTTCACCTTTAAGGATGGAAAAGTGGTTGATTACGACGCCGAAGTCGGAAAACAGATTTTGGATGACCTGCTCGATATGGACGAAGGTGCCAAACACCTGGGTGAGATTGCCCTGGTGGCAGATAACTCGCCCATCAGTAATACCGGTATTTTATTCAAGAACACTCTTTTTGATGAAAACGCCTCCTGCCATTTTGCCCTGGGTGCTGCCTACAGCGAGAACCTGGAAGGTGCTACCGAGCGTACAGAGGAAGAAAACCGCAAACTGGGTATGAACAACTCGCTCATCCATGTCGATTTCATGGTCGGCTCGAAGGATGTTACTGTAACCGGTATCAAAGAAGACGGCACAGAGATCGTTTTACTAAAAGACGGTGACTGGCAAATTTAGATTGTCATCCTGAACCAATTTTTCGATGGGGGGAGCGGTCAGCCGACCGCTCCCTTTTTGCTGAGGGAGATAATTATTGCTTGATTGGCTCCCAGCATCATGATCTCCCTCCGTACGGCTGTGCTTCATGTCCAGCCGCGTGACTATCTAAATAAAGAGTTGCGGAGGGAGATAAACCCCCTCTGTACGAAGTGACCCAATTTTTTCAAAGTTCATTTCTTGTCGCCCGGATGAATATTTTTATATCCGTACGGCTGGGCTTCATGTCCAGCTGTGTGACTATCTAAATGAAGAGTTGCGGAGGGAGATAAACCCCCTCCGTACCATGTGAATAAATATTTTCAAAGTTCATTTCTTGTCGCGTGGATGAAATTTTTTAGATCCGTACGGCAGGGGCTAGCTCCAGCTGCGAGACTATCTGAAGCGGTGTTCCGGAGGGAGATAAACCCCCTCCGTACGATGTGAATAAATACCGCTCACTTCGCTCCCAGCATCATCATCCCCCTCCGTACAGCTGGGCTTCATGTCCAGCTGCGTCACTATCCAAATAAAGAGTTGCGGAGGGAGATAAACCCCCCTCCGTACGATGTGAATAAATACTGCTGGCTTCGCTGCCAGCATCATGATCCCCATCCGTACGAAGTGACCAAATATTTTCAACGTTCATTTCTTGTCGCGTGGATGAAATTTTCTAGATTCGTACGGCTGGGCTTCATGTTCAGCCGCGTCACTATCTAAATAAAGAGTTGCGGAGGGAGATAAACCCCCTCCGTA
>WOZC01000147.1:8549-9834 GCA_011620465.1 Anaerolineaceae bacterium
ACTAAATACTGCTGGCTTCGCTCCCAGCATCATGATCCCCCTCCGTACGAAGTGACTAAATACTGTTGGCTTCGCTGCCAGCATCATGATCCCCCTCCGTACGGCTCGACCAAGTTGTTCCAAACATCTTATCACTACCTACGCATCTTATACAAAAAAGCCAGGCTGCTTGTGTCAACCTGGCTAGCAATTATCAGCTTCCAACTATTGACTACACTTTCCGCTCGATTTCATCAAGTGCGAGTGTGATAAAGTCATCCACGCTCATGGCACCGGGGTTTTCGCCGTTGCGGCGGCGCAGGGCAACCTGACCCTCTTCTATCTCACGGTCCCCAATTACCAGCATGTAAGGGTACTTTTCCTTCTGCGCGTTACGGATCTTGGCGTTCATGCGGTCCGAACCGTCATCCACACTTATTCGCAGACCCGCCTTCTGCAACTTTACAGCAACTTCATGCGCGTAGTCGTTGTGACGGTCAGCGATCGGGATTAGTTTGACCTGCTTGGGGGACAACCAGGCTGGGAAAGCTCCGCCATAATGCTCGATCAAAACGCCAAAGAAGCGTTCCATTGAACCCAACAGAGCACGGTGCACCATGTAGGGGCGGTGTTCTTTACCGTCTTCACCGATATAGGTCAAGTCAAAACGCTCCGGCTCGTTGAAGTCAAACTGAATGGTGGAAAGCTGCCATTCTCTGCCCAGTGCGTCGCGCACCTTCAGGTCGATCTTCGGTCCATAAAATGCCCCTCCGCCTTCATCAATGTCATAAGGCACGCCCAGGCGTATGAGCGTATCTTCCAGAGCAGCTTCCGCATCGTGCCACACTTTCTCATCGCCCACGCTTTTCTCCGGCATTGTGCTTAAATATGCCTGGAAATCGTTGAAGCCAAATGCCCGCAGCATGTTGATGCTGAAATTGAGTGTGAAGTCGATTTCATCCGGCATTTGGTCCGGGCGGCAGAAGTGGTGGGCGTCGTCCTGGGTGAAGCCGCGTACCCGCATCAGCCCATGCAGAACGCCCGAGCGCTCATAGCGGTACACTGTGCCCTTTTCCGCAAAGCGCAGGGGCAAATCACGATAAGAGCGCAGTTGGCTTTTATAAATGTGCAGGTGGAAGGGACAGTTCATCGGTTTGATGTAATATTCCTGGTCCTCGATTTGGATAGGAGAATACATATTTTCCTTGTAAAAACCCAGGTGTCCACTGGTCTCCCATAGACTGGCTTTGCCGATATGGGGCGTGTAGACCAAATCATAGCCGTTGGCGATGTGCTGGTCATCCCA
>WOZC01000147.1:9934-18787 GCA_011620465.1 Anaerolineaceae bacterium
CGATATGGGGCGTGTAGACCAAATCATAGCCGTTGGCGATGTGCTGGTCATCCCAGTACCGTTCGATTTGATGCCGAATCATACCGCCATTGGGATGCCACAAAATCAGCCCCTGACCGACCTCGTCATTCGAGCTGAACAGGTCAAGCTCTTTACCAAGCTTGCGATGGTCGCGCTTTTTGGCTTCTTCGAGCTTCCATAAGTAATCTTTTAATTCGTCCTTGCTTTCCCAGGCTGTGCCATAAATTCGCTGCAGCATGGGGCGATGTTCGTCCCCGCGCCAGTAAGCCCCGGCGACATTGAGCAATTTGATGGCGTTCGGGTTGATTTGCGCTGTGTTCTCAACATGCGGACCGCGGCAAAGGTCAACGAATTTGCCGGATTTATAAATGGTGATCGGCACTTTCTCGTCAGTCGGATTACCGTCATCATCCAGGTTACCGCTTTCCAGACCTTCGATCAGCTCCAGCTTATAGGTCTGGTCTTTGAAAAGCTTTTTGGCATCTGCCGCAGAAATCTCTTCACGGACGAAGTCCGATTTAGCCTTGATCAGCTCTTTCATTCGGTTTTCAATGGTTTCGAGATCGTCCGGCGTAAGGGTACGCGGAAGGTCGAAGTCGTAATAAAAACCGTCTTCGATAGGTGGACCGATGGCAACCTGCCCATCCGGGAACATTTCCAGGACAGCTTCAGCCATCAAGTGGGCAGCTGAATGGCGGATACGGTAAAGTTGTGACTTTTCGTATTCCTCTTGTTTGTGTGACATACTTCCTCCATTGCCGGTTGTTTGCTGAGATTTTTTACGGGGTCATTTTGTACAACCGATTCTTAAAACAAAAAGACCCTCGCCCTGGGGCGAGAGATCTCTCACGCGGTTCCACCCAGATTGCTCCAATGGAGCATCTCGTTGTGCCGATAACGGGGCTGCCGTTCACCTTAATCAGTTTCCCTTTGAGGTTCATGCTATCGGGTGGTTTTCAGTTGGTCTGACCTGGAGCTGCTTTCACCTTATGGCTCCTCTCTGGAGGCTTAACTCAATTTACTCGTCCCGAATAATCGCTTTTGTAGTTGAAATGATACTTTATTTTTAGGAAAATGCAAGTATTCTGTGTTTTTCACGTACAGTAAAAAATTAAACTTAGAAAAATGGATTAACCATATTTATTTGGAACACCGCCTTTTTGGCACTACTCAACATGCAAAAAGCATGGTTGGGTTTTAAGAGGGAAGTGGTCTGGAAAATAAACGAGTAAATTACTTGGTGTTAATGGAATATTTTTTAAAATAAACCTATCCAACTGTTAAGCGTTGTTGTAGTAAAAATTTTGAGCCAATGTAAGAATGCAATTCGGATTAACCACGCAAGATAACGCCCAAGCCTGGTTTTTCAGGAACATGGATGGTGGCATTTTCATCAAAACGCATGCCTTCAAAAGGATCATTTGTAACCAACAGGCTGGCATCCAAATCCAACCAATCTGCAAAACCTGATAAGTGTGCCATGGCCGTCAACCCAATGGAAGTCTCTATCATGCAGCCCAGCATGACCCGCATGTTTTTTTCCTTTGCCCAGCGAATCATGTCCAGAGCTGGTGTCAATCCGCCCACTTTCATCAGTTTTATATTGACCCCTCTTACCCCAGCTTCTTGTAATACTTTAACATCTTGCAAAGTGCGCACAGACTCATCCGCGACGATTGGAATACTGGTCAGAGCTTGCAGGTCGCCCATACCTTCCAGTTCAGAAATGCCTAAGGGCTGCTCCAGCAACTCCACATCAAGTCGTTCCAGGAATTTCAAGTAGACCTTTGCCTGAGTCTGGGTCCATCCTGCATTTGCATCAACAAGTAAACGCGCTTCAGGTCTGGCTGTGCGAACCGCTTCCAGACGCTTCATATCTTCATCATCACCCGCAAGTTTGAGTTTGATAATTGGGAATCTTCTTACCCGCAGCGCTTCAGCAGCCATAGCTTGTGGGGTATCCACTGAGATCGTAAAACTGCTTGGTTTGGGTGCTGGGCGCTTTAATCCCATGGCCGCGTAAAGCGGCAAGCCTTGTTTACGGCTAAGGTAATCATGCAAAGCCAGGTCTATAGCTGCCCTGGCTGGAGCTGGACCATTCGGATCAAGCCAATCCCTGATTTCATCAAATCTCTTCGGCAAAGGATCCAATCGTTCTGATTGCTTCTGCCAATACTCCAGCATGGACTGGCGACTGATGTTGTAATATGGCGGAATGGTCCCTTCCCCCCAACCTTCATCCCCCCGCATCCTGATCCAATGTGCCTGACGTTGCTCACTTGCCCCGTAAGAAAGCCTAAAAGGAATCCTAAGCTGAAGCTGGATTGTCTCCCACGAAAAAAGACCTTCACTATGCTGCGTCATTATCTCTTAATCCAGCAAATCTTAGATTGTCTCAAGCAAAATGGCAGGCAACATAATGTCTTGGCTCAACTTCCCGGTATTCAGGGTCTTTTTTGAAACAAATTTCCTGAGCCAGTGGGCAGCGTGTGTTGAAATTACAGCCCTGAGGGGGATTTAGAGGGCTCGGAATATCTCCTTTGAGGATAATCTTCTGGCGATCCCGCGCTTTGCGTGGATTCGGAATAGGCACAGCAGACATCAACGCTATGGTATAAGGATGTCGGGGATGCAGATAAATCTCATTTCGGTCAGCTAATTCCATTACTTTGCCCAAATACATGACCACCATTCGATCACTGATATGCCTGACCATACTGAGATCATGTGCCACAAAGATATATGTCAGGCCTAATCTGTCCTGAAGCTCTTCCAGGAGATTGACAACCTGAGCTTGAATACTCACATCCAAAGATGAAATAGGTTCGTCACAAATAACCAGATCAGGGCTCAGCGCTAATGCGCGGGCAATCCCTATGCGCTGACGCTGACCGCCAGAAAATTCATGGGGATAACGATTAACAAAGTCCGGATTGAGACCAACCAAACTGAGCAAATCCTGAACTTTATCCTGTTTTTCAGACCGATTAAGATATGTATGGACATCCAGTGGCGCTGAAATGATTGACCCAACAGTCATGCGGGGATTGAGAGAAGCGTAAGGATCCTGAAAAATCATTTGCATACGCCGGCGCATTTTGCGCAAATCGTTCTCGGGTAAACTGGTCAGATCAACACCATCAAAAATGATCTGACCCGATGTGGGGTGATAGAGCTGTAAAATTGTACGGGCAACCGTAGTTTTTCCGCAGCCAGTCTCTCCCACAAGCCCCAGAGTCTCTCCATCATAGACATCAAAACTCACATCATCCACCGCTTTGACAAAACGCACCTGTCGGTTGGTGAATAATCCCTTTGATACGGGAAAGTATTTCTTTAGGTTTATTACCTGAAGGAGTACTTTTTTTTCCATGTTCATGAAACACCCATTTTCTGAATTTCGCGCCAGCGCCAACAGGCGACACTGTGACCCTCTTCTGGTCCATTTTCCAATTTCGGCTGCTCCTGAGCGCATCTCTCTTCACGATAAGTGCAGCGGGCAAAGAACGGACAGCCAGGCGGCAAATCTACCAAATCGGGCGGAAGACCGGGAATGGAAATCAATTTGGTGCCTGGCGCCTCGTCAATACTTGGGAGCGAACCTAATAAGCCCATGGTGTACGGATGCAGCGTTTGGTTGTAAATGTCGTCTACTAAACCGCGCTCAATGATTGATCCTGCATACATTACATTGATACGGTGAACCATTTCCGCCACAATACCAAGGTCGTGTGTGATCCACATTACCGACATACCCAACTCTTGCTGCAGTGTGATGACAAGATTTATAATTTGAGCTTGAATGGTTACGTCCAGTGCTGTAGTGGGTTCATCTGCAATCAGAAGTTTAGGCTCACACGAAAGCGCCATAGCTATCATCGCTCTTTGACGCATACCACCAGAGAATTGATGTGGAAAATTATCAAAGCGCTTGCGTGCTTCAGGAATTCCTACCAGGTTGAGCAGCTCGATAGTCCTTTCCTTAGCCTGCCGTTTATTCATATTCTTGTGCAGAATCAGCGCTTCTGAAATCTGAAAACCGACTGTATAAACAGGGTTTAGCGAGGACATAGGGTCCTGAAAGACCATCGCAATCTCATGACCGCGCACTGAGCGCATTTCTTTTTCGGAGAGCTTTAACAAATCCCTTCCATCAAAAATAACCTCACCCGCCGAAATTTCACCCGGTGGAATTTGTATCAAGCGCATAATAGACAAAGCATGCACGGTTTTTCCGCATCCGCTTTCTCCAACAACGCCCAGAATTTCACCATGGTCAAGTGAGTAAGAAATGCCGTTTACCGCATTTACGGTTCCATCCTGGGTGTGAAAGCGAGTTGTTAAATTGTTGATTTGCATTAATGGTTTCATATTTTCCCCATTGCTTAGACGCGCATTTTTGGATCAAGGGCATCGCGCAAACCATCACCCAGAAGATTGAAACCCAACACACTGAACATGATAGCCAGACCTGGGAAAAGCACTGCCCACCAGGCTCCGCTGGATAAGTATTTGTAACTATCACCTAACATGGCTCCCCATTCAGGCTCAGGTGGAATGGCTCCCAAGCCTAAAAAGCCAAGAGCAGCAGCCGAAAGAATAGCATTGGCTAAACCCATAGTGGCCTGAACAATAATCGGAGAAAGGATATTTGGTACGATGTGTTTAAAGAGAATTCGACCATGTCCTTCTCCAACCGACTGTGCTGCCAAAACGTATTCTTTTTGAGATACAGACAAAACCGCCGAGCGCGCCAAGCGTGCATAGACAGGGATGCCAACAACCCCAATGGCGATCATGCCCTTTTCCAAACCTGGACCGAGAAAAGCGACAATCGCGATGGCTAATAAATAACTTGGGAAAGAAAGAATAATATCCATGATCCGCATCACAATGTTTGAAAATACTTTTCCACCTACCGGTTTTGCAAGCAGCAGTCCAATACCCAGACCAATCACTCCGCAGACTAATGCAACCATGGGTCCCACAATGATTCCGGAGAATCCGCCAATAAGCATTCCAAAAATCCCGAATACAAGTCGGCGCAATCTGGATTTGTTTGCCAAAAATGATGGAGTTGATACGGAGACAACCCCTAATAAGCCAAATAACAGACTTTGAATGGGTTGTGCTGAAATCCAGGCTGGCAATGCTCCCAGGCTCAGTCCAATTGCAAGCATCAAAAAAGTTTGTTCCAAACGATTTAGATCTGCGCTTTCAAAAAAGCCCGCTAAAAGACCGAGAATTCCGCCTATTGCCAGAGATATACTGACAGCCACCAGCCCAACTCTAAGTGAATTCCAGCCACCGTGTACTACCCGCCGGAAAATATCTCTTCCCAGTTTATCAGTGCCAAATATGTGAATCTCTGGAGACTCCTCAGAAACCCGCAAAACTGGAGCTAATAATTTTGCACCATAATCGAGATCCATTTTGGCATCATATTTCCAAAAGAAGTGGGCACCAACCGCAGAAAGCACAAAAGTGGTTACAACAATTAGACCTATCATTGCAGTGCGGTTTGAGATTAAACGCCTCCAGGCATCCAACCACAATGACCTGTGTTCACGTACCGCGAAATCTGTAAGGTCATCCAGAACAGGAGTTGTCTCTGTCATCATTGACCTCATTCGTAAGTAATCCGCGGATCAAGTATTGCATAAGAAAGATCCACTAATAAATTTACAAGCATAAAAATGATAGCTATCAACAATGTGACACCTTGAACAATTGGGTAATCACGGCCTAAAATTGAGTCATAAACCCACTTACCGATACCTGGCCAGGAGAAGATCGTTTCAGTAAGTACAGCACCAGCCAAAAGGGATCCAACTTGAATGCCAATAATGGTAATCACGGGTAAAAAGGCATTCTTTAGCGCATGTCTGAAAAGGACAACCCTTTCCGACAGACCTTTTGCTGAAGCGGTGCGTATATAATCTTCCTGCAGCACGTCCAACATGCTCGAGCGAGTCATTCTGGTGATGATTGCGGTTGGAATGGTCGCAAGAGATATCGCTGGCATAATAATGTGTTTCAGTGCATCCGTAAATCCAGCCCAATTGCCTGTTAACAGGCTATCCAACAGAAGCAAATTGGTAATTGGTTCAATCACGACACCACTGGAAAGCCGGCCTCCGGAAGGCAGCCATTTGAGGATTACTGCAAAAAGCATAATCTCCATGATGCCCAACCAGAATATTGGAACTGATACACCAACCAGAGAGCCAACCATTGTCGTTCCATCCAGGAGTGAATTTCGCCTTGCAGACGACAAAATCCCAATGGGAATGCCAATTATTAATGAAAGACCCATGGAAAGTAATGCCAATTCTACTGTGGCGGGAAAACGTTCCTGCAGTGTTTCAGCAATTGGAATACGACGATGAATGGAATCTCCCAAATCAAACTGCAGTAAACGCCCAAAGTAGCGCACATACTGACTGTCAAAAAATCCGGAAAGATCACCTTCTGCTAATGCATCGCGATCCAAAAAAGCTGGTTTGTCCAGCCCAAATTGCTCCCTAATCCGGGCGACGTTTTCGGTAGTGGCATGCTCTCCCAACATTGCTACTGCAGGGTCACCAGGTATCAGTCTTTGAAAAAGGAAAATTACCAGTGTGACGCCAATGAGCGTTGGAATTACAGAAATTAACCTGCGAAGAATATAGCGGCCCAATATGACCTCGCTTCAACTTTACATTCGGGGGGCGATTCAATTACCGCCCCCCGAGTCTGATGGTTCTTCAAAACTGGAAAGCGCCTACTTTAGTGCTATCCTAATTTGAGAAATATACATGCTCGAAGTTCTCTGCGCCTACAGGTTGTGGCGTATAGCCCTGAACCGAGGAAGAAAGAATCAGAGGTGTATTGTTATGGCCTAACCAAATCCTGGCTACATCATCATGCAGCATTTGCTCAGCCTGGCGATAGAGCGCAGCCCGTGCTTCTGGATCCGGCAGAGTAACAGCTTCCTGCAGGATCGCCGCAAGAGCGGCATTCTGATACCAACCTTCTTGTTGAATTGGTTCAGCGCCGGAGTTATAGAAGTAACCCAGGAAGTTATCAGGATCACCATTATCGCCACCCCAGCCTAACAGGTATAAACCCATCAGAGTACCATTTCTGCGGCTGCCAAGATAAGTTGGCCAATCGCCTTCGAGGTAGAGTTCAGCATTGAAGCCTGCAGCATTGAGGTTAGCAGCCATACCTTCGCCAATCTCTTTTGCAGCCGGGAAGTAGAAGCGAGTTACGGGCATGTAGTACAGACGCAGCGGGATTTTCTCGCCGGCGGTGTAGAGTACATTACCATCGGCATCCGTAACATCTTCAGCCACTGTCACTTCGCTTAGCCCTTCCGGGAATCCAGCATCAGCCAGTAAGGATCTGGAAAGTTCTGGATCATAGGTCCAGTCCTGAATATCCGCATTGTGACCAAGCAGTAAGGGTGGCAGGAAATTTGTAGCAACAGCGCCATACTTACCGAAGAAGTTTGAAATCAAGCCTTCCTTATCAATTGCATGGGCAACAGCTTCGCGAACACGGACGTCCTGAAATTCCTGGATCTTGAAGTTAAAAGCCAGGTAGCTGGTATTTAACGCAGGTCGGGTCAGAATTTGCAAATTGGGATCTTCTTCAGCAGTCATGAGGTCTTCAACAACAGCTTGTTCCAATGCATCGATATCGCCAGCCTGCAGTGCCAGGAAGCGTGCTGAATCATCAGGGATGACCCGGATGATAACATTCTTGATCTTTGCCGGCTCCCCCCAGTAATTTTCATTCGCAACCAGTACGATCTCGGTACCTTCTTGCCACGAAACAAACTTATAGGGTCCAGTACCCACACAACCGCCAGTAGGCGTGCCGTATGCTTCCCCAGCCGCTTCAATCGCAGCAGGGCTTGAAATCGCGAACATATCCATGGCCAGATTGGCCAGGAAGGGAGCCATAGGCGAACTCAGCACAAATTCGATATTGAGATCGTCAATCTTTTTAACCTCTGTAATGATGCTTGCATCATCAAAACCACCCCACATGGCTTCGTAATATTCAAAAACCTGGCTGGGGAAGTGGTAGGGATGATCAGTAAAGCGCCAGCGTTCAAAGTTAAAAATAACCGCATCCGCGTTGAAGTCAGTGCCGTCGTGGAATTTTACGCCCTCGCGTAATTTACAAGCCCAAACGCTTGCATCTTCGTTTGCAGTACATTCAGCCAAAGAAGGCACGGGATTGGTGGTTCCCTGTTCAAAAGCGTAGAGTGAATCCAGGACCTGCCCGGTGACCCTAAAAGATTCACCGTCAGTGACCAAAGAAGGATCAAGTTGAACCGAATCAGCTCCACGTCCAAAGATAAAAGTGTCTTTTACCACTTCTGTTTCTATAGGTTCTTCAGGTTCCTCAGGTTCTTCTACAACTTCTGCAGGCGCTTCTGGTTCAACCTCAGTCTCTGCAGGCGCTTCTGCTGGTGCCGCGCAAGCTGAAAGAAGCATGCTCGACATAATTAGAAGCACAAACAATTTATAAAATACTTTTCTATTCATTTTTCTCCTCATGCATGGTTAATTAAATTTAAGAAAATTGGAAATTAAGTTATTGACTTTGCTCAAATATACCTCCTTTTGGAACAAGAAAAGGTAACGATTATTCGATTCTGCTATGCAGTCTGGAAAATTTAGAAAATTGTAACACTAATCACATTTTTCATTTCATTAATATTTTTGCAGGTTTAAAATTGGTTAATTTACAGGTGAAAATTTGAAATAATAGAAAATTAATATAAAAAAAGAACATCCTCAATGAGGATGTTCTTCGATGGGTGGTATAGGACTCGAA
>WOZC01000173.1 GCA_011620465.1 Anaerolineaceae bacterium
TTATTGTAAATTTCCATTTACTTCTCCTTTTTAGAAGTTTTCTTATGAACAGCAATACAGTAAAAAAGAGTTGAGTTTCAGTAGTATGCGAATCTGGATTGTGATAAAGATTATCCGAGGGTGGTAAAATTCAGCAATCCTGAAAAAGGGCATGCCAGGCCAGCAGATTGATCGGTAGGAGAAGAATGCCATGATGAAAATCGATGAACAAGTTGAATACCTTATGCAAGGCGCCGATTTTGGTGATGCTGCCATTGCCGAAACGATGGCAGTGGAATTACGCGAGCGATTGATTGAGTCCGAAAAGGCAGGCCGTCCATTGCGAGTTTATTGCGGCTATGATCCCACCGCCACTGATCTGCATCTCGGTCATACCGTTACCATGCGTAAACTGCGCCAATTCCAGGAACTGGGGCACCAGGTTTTGTTTGTGATTGGTTCTTTCACTGCCATGATTGGTGACCCTTCTGATAAAGACAAATTGCGCGTCCAACTTTCTCACGACAAGGTGATGGAAAATGGACGGACTTATGCGGAACAGGCTTTCCGAATCCTGGATCCTGAGAAGACAGAAGTCCTTTACAACCATGAATGGCTCCAAAAGCTGACATTGACTGACCTGGTCGATTTGGCTTCCAACTTTACGGTTCAACAGTTCCTGACTCGCGATAATTTCCACAAACGTTTTGATAAAAACGAGCCAATCTATCTGCACGAATTATTCTATGCAATTATGCAGGGTTACGATGCTCACCATTTAAACGCAGATGTACAGATTGGTGGGTCGGATCAATTGTTTAATATCATCACTGGTGCACGAAAGGTGATGGCTTACTTCGGTCAAAAGCCCAATATCGGCATCGTTCTCGGCATTTTGCCAGGTACAGACGGTGAAGTTCGGATGAGCAAGTCGCTTGGCAATCACATTCCATTGAACACCAGTGCTGAGGATATGTACGGAAAAGTAATGAGCATCCCTGACAAAGCCATGCTGGTTTATGCCCGGCTTGCCACAGAATGGTCACCTGAAAAATTGCACGCCTTTGAAAACGGCCTGGCAACTAACAGTTTGCATCCCCGTGACGCAAAGATGAAACTAGCCTTTGGGATCACGAGCGTCTTTTATGGTGAAGAAGCTGCTGGGGCTGCTCAAGACCAGTTTGTCAACACCTTCCAGAAGGGCAACATTCCGGACGAAATGCCGGTATACCAGTTGAAAGAGGGTGACACCCTGATTGAAATCCTGGTTTCCCAAAAGATGACAAGTTCCCGTGGGGATGCCCGCCGCCTGATCGAACAGCAAGGTGTCAAGCTGGATGGTGAACCGGTGGGTGACATGAATGTTGAGTTGAAACCGGGTATGGTCTTGCAGGTTGGCAAACGACGCTTCTTGCGCTTAAGTTAGGATATCAGCTGGACCAATGCCCAGCCGTACGGAGGGGCTTGCTCCTTCCGCATTCACACGGATGCAACCGATTCACGTAGTGCGAGATTGGAAGCACCGGAAATTTATCTCAACAATCATTTGCTGTGCTTCCAATACGCCTGGGCAGTAGTGATTTTTCCTTGACGATCCCACAAACACCCACCCCCTTGCCCCCTCCCTGGAGGGGGTTTCATTATCTGCCATATAAGCAATTTCAAAAAAATGGCTGTACTAAAGCCCAGCCATCCGGAAGGGATGCCTAATTCGTTGCTGATAAATTCAATAATGTATTGCCAATCGTAAGGGCGAGGTCGGAGGCGTCTTCTTCAATAGCAATTGCGATCGCCAATGGGGTGGCAGACCATTCCGGTGTTGTTCCGCCAATATACCAGGTGAGTGGTTCTTTTTGATTAATCAGGGCATGACCGGTCTGGTACCAGATGGTTTGTGTGCTGGAGCGCAAATCAGCCTGAATTTCCGCGGCTAAACTTGGGGTGTATACCGCAGTCACGGTCTTGCCAGGTCCGAGCGCCTGCCAGTCACCTTCGGGAGTCAAATATGAGTTAACCAGCGCGGGTTCTGGGCGTACGCCGTCATTAGTAATTGCTGCGGCTACCATAGCCATTTGCAGAGGGCTTACGGTGATGTCCATCACCAAAAGCGGGTTTTGGTCCAGCTGCTCAACGGTGAGCGCAGGGGATGGCTGGGCAGTCTCAATGGCGAGATCCGGGGCTGAAAACAAACCAAAGGCTTCCAAGTCGGCCTGAAGGAGTGTCGGATCGGTAACACCCAAGATTTCTTCAGCTACGCTTTCACAGCCAAATTGAAACGCATTGAGCGAAGCGTTTTCATTCTGCATTGCACGGTAGCAGTATGGGTCAAGCCGAAAAAGGTCTTGAGATGAGCCCAGGTCGAAGGCATGATTGCTTTGGATCAGACTCCCGTAGGCAAGCGTGCTTGCCAGCGTTCCGAGCGGGTAGGAACCTTGCGTGGCACGATTCAGCAATGGCGCATCGGTGCGCTGCATCAAACTTTCCCAGATCTCAGACATGGTATTGGCGTCAAAACTTGGGTGAGAAGCAATCGCGTATATTTCCCCAGTCTGGGCATTGGATAACACGATCGCCCCTTTGTGGTCTCCTAATAATTCGTCTGCCTTATTTTGAAGTGCCATATTGATGGCAAGTTTGATATCCAACCCGGCAGGGGGCTGATTGTATAACAGCTCATGTTGCCGGCGTATCTCCCAGGGAACGCCAGCGTAGCCGCGCAGAAGCGCATATTGCGAGCTCTGCAATCCACTCTGTCCATAGGCAGGGTGGGCATAGCCTAAAGTATTTGATAGCTGCGGTTCATTTACCCATAATTCATATGAGCCTGATGTCCCGTGGACTTCGACCAACTTTTCCCCGGAGAGGGCATAGATCTCTCCCCGTGGAGAGTAGCGATCATAGACAGCCCAACGTGGGTTTTCTGCCCTGGCAATCAGTTCCTCCTGGTTTGGGAAAGCCAGGTAACCATTCCAGACCGCGATCAGCATGAAGCTCCCCGCAATAATTGCAGTCACCCAGCGATAGGGGCTGCGCACTTTTTCAGGGATATCTTCGGGACTGGTTTCAGTGCTGATGCGCAGTAACAAAAGCACAGCCAGAATATTTGTTATTAGCGAAGAACCACCATAAGAAAGAAATGGAAGCGTTACACCTGTCAGAGGCAACAAACCGAGGTTGCCACCAATAATGAAAATTGACTGCAGCGCAAAATAGGCTGAAATACCAAAGGCAAGATAGCGACCAAAGGTGGTTTTGCTGGAGAGAGCGATATTGATTCCGCGAATCACCAGCACCAGGAGCAAAAGCAAGACTGCACTTGTACCAAGCAGCCCCAATTCCTCTCCGATGGTGGTAAAGATGAAGTCAGAAACCGCGACCGGAACAAACTGCGGGCTGCCTAAACCTGGTCCTGTACCAATAAGACCACCGCTTGCGATGGCTATCTGAGCCTGGGCTAACTGCCAGGCGTTACCGCTGGTATCAAGCCAGGGGTTCAGCCATATATCGACCCGCGTCTTGATTACATCAAATGCGAAGTAGCCTATTGTGCCAGCTAAGAAAGCCAGGGCAGGGATGACCCACAATAAGCGTCGCCTTTGGGTTGTTACAGTCAGCATCAGAACGTAAAGAATGATGAACAGGCTGGCTGTCCCCAAATCGCGTTGAGCAATCAGAAGTAATCCCGCAAAACCAACGACTACAAGCGTTGGGAAAACTGAGCTGAGCCAACTGACATTAGGACGGATCTGGTCCGCAAAAAAAGCAGCCAAATAGATGATCAGGAGCAATTTGAGCGGTTCGGAAGGCTGGATATAAAAGTCGAAGATTCTAAGCCAGAGCCGTTGCCCGCTGCCAGTCGGATTGACACCAATGATAAATGTCAGCCCGATCAGGATCAGCCCCAGGAGCAGCCAAACATATTTGTATGTCTTAAGGATTTTGATCAGATCGGTTATGTTTAAGGCAATTAAAAACAAACCGCAGCCCAGCAGGAACCAGGCTGACTGTTTGAGCCCCAGCTCTGGGGAGAGCCGCCAGATGGTCAGCATGCCTAAACCGGCTAAACCGGCAGCAGTTGGCAAGATCCAGGGGTCTCGATTGGGGAGTTTCCGCCTGATGTTGCGCTGAACCACCAGGGTGCCGACCAGCCAGGCTATAAAAGGTATGAAATATTCAGCGCTGATTAAAAGTGTTTCACTATGCAGCCTGGTCCCGTTGGCAAGCGCCAGGGCAGCTGTATATAAGAAAAGGGTGATGCAGACCATCAAAAGCATCGGAGGATGCGATGGCGTCTGCTTTCGTGAGGAAATTCTCACATTACCCCAGGTATTTACCTACCAAAAGTGATAACTTATCCTTCATTGCCGCGTCCATATAACCTCGATTGGTGATAAAAGCATTTTTGAGCGCTTCGTCACATCCGCATTCTTCAGTACGTCCTTCATCGGCTGAAAGTATGTCAACCAGGCGCACCAAGCTTCTTTGAGCAAGCGCGGTGTTTTTCTTCAGGGTGTTGACCACTATTTCCACTGTGACTGCTTCTTCCGTCTCGTGCCAGCTGTCATAATCGGTCACATGCGCCATGGTGGCATAGTGGATTTCTGCTTCACGCGCCAAAAAGGCCTCAGGACAAGCAGTCATTCCGACCAATGAAAAACCTAATTTCCGGAAAGTATTCGATTCGCCGCGAGTGGAAAAGCGGGGACCTTCGATGGTGACTAATGTACCGGAAGCATGGACCCTGGTATCTTCGCCTTCCAAAGCTTTGAGCAGTTGCTTGCTCAAAATAGGGCAGAAAGGATCGGCTGAGCTGATATGCACCACCATGCCGTTGCCAAAAAAGCTGCGTACCCGATCCTTGGTGTTATCAAAAATCTGATCCGGGATAATGATGTCACCAGGAGCGTAATCTTCGCGCAGGGAGCCAACTGCGCTCACGCTGATGATTTTGTCGATACCAAGCTGCTTAAACGCCCAAATATTAGCGCGATAATTCACCTCAGTTGGGCTGTAAATATGACCAATGCCGTGTCTCGCCAGGAATGCCAGTTTCTTGCCATGAATCGAACCAGTAACAATGGGGGAAGAAGGCTTGCCAAAGGGAGTGTCAAGCTCGAGGGTTTCGACTTCTTCCAAACCCTCAAATTCATAAAGACCGGAACCTCCAATGATTCCGAATGCGTATTCCGACATGCTAAGAGCCTCGCTTTCTGTTATTTCAGTGGTTTAATGTAAATTTTTAAAACAGCGTCGCCACAATAGATCGAGTCATTGTCCTTGACGACGATTGGTTCTTCTATCTTCAGGTCATCCAGCCAGGAGCCATTGGTCGATTTCAGGTCTTCATACCACCATTGATTGAGGTGGTAGGTCAGGCGACCATGCCGACCGGAGACGGTTTCGTCAACCAGCACCAAATCGCAGTCCGGGTTGCGCCCTATAAGGACATCTGAACTGGTATAGGACTGGATAATCTGTTCGCTGTCTATCGTGGTGGCAAGCGTCAGGATTGGGATCGCAATGGTGCCACCACGCAGCCTGGCACCTGTCACGCTCTTCCAAAGTAGCCAGACGGCGACGCCCAGGAAAGCGTATAAACTGATGAACAGAAGGATACGCAAGACCAAACCGGTCATCGCGTTCATTCTTTTCCCCCAAAGAGACTGCGCGTAGGTTTAGAAGCATTGTGGTCGACCCATTGATTGTAGATCATCCTGGTTTGACCAATCTGGATGACATCGCCGGGTTTGAGGGCAACATTGCTGGCGGGGAAGTTGTTAACGGTTGTGCCAGCTGTAGAGCCGAGGTCAAACAGGTAAAAGCGACCGCTATCCGCGCGCAGCTGAACGTGGTCGCGCGAGACCATGGGGTCATCCAGCACAAGATCATTCGAGGAACGACGTCCAATATTGATGACCTGCTTTTTCAAGAAGAATGGTTCCTGGTCAGTCATGATCAGGCAGGCATCTTTTGGCAGGGTTACTTCCTGCGGTTCCCGGGTGAGCTTCTGCAGGGCAGTCTGCCGGAAAATGGCGTCTTCGATCGAATAATCCGTTTCGACTTTAATCTGGTTGCTGCTCAAATCGGGTGATTGCACCAGTTGAATGACGGGTGTTTTCCTGATCTGATAACCTTGCTCTTTCCAGGATTCTTCCAGGACGCCTGATACTTCCTCAAGCAGGGGAAGGGATTGCTGCCAGGCTTCCCAGCGTTCTGATGAGACTTTGAGGGTAATCAGATCGGGCATGCAATTTTCGCAATTGCCGTTTTGCTTCTCAATTTCATCCTCGATCAGTTCAATGAGCGTGTAACTGAGGGAGCTGGAGACACCTGGAAAGATCAGCCGGTCCAGCTTTTCTTCCAGAAGGTAGCGTAACTTGTCTTCAATGCTCTGCAGTAATTTTCGCATGATGTCCTTGCCTGAATTATACCTGTGAACATTTTATGTTGGGTGGTGCCCAAACATGATTGACAATAATACAACAGCGTTCTGTTCGATAACGGGATTTCAGCGGAGGCGTTTGTTTTGTGGATACTACGCAAGACCAGTACGTTCAAAAATTAGAAAGCATAAATCGGATTGCTGAAAATCCAACCCCGATGGCGGTTGAGGTAATCGATATACACTTCCACCCTGTAAACGCCTGGTTCTTTGGTCAAATGGGTCAATACTTCCCGATCCTGGTGTTCTTTGATCACAACGCCGTCTTTCAGCAGGCGGACATGGGTCCGGATTGGCAAACGTGCCTGGAAAGTGAGCCCGGTTTCTGCTTGCACCTTATCGCCCATGAGGAAGGTTCCGTCGTTCGTATTGCAGGTAAAGCGAAAGCCCCTGGTGGAATAGGGTAAGTCGAAAGCACAGAAGGCATGCCCCTGTCGTAACGCCTCCAGGATCATGGTGCGGTCGGTGTTGATTTCGCCGGTCAGTTTGCTGGGAGCCAGGATATGCGTAGTAAGCGAACGAAATTGGAACGCGTAAGGATAAAGCTTGACGCGCAACGGTCCATAGCGATAGTCAAGGGCATGGGCATCCACGCCGGCAACAGCTACTATCGGCTGTTTGGACGTGAGCAATAGTTGGTCCCAAAGCTGCAAGGTCCTGTTCAGAGGACCCTGGTCCATGAATTGGGGGAAAAGGGCGTGAAGAGCAGCTTTTGGCAAAGACTGAGAACGTGTCTTGAATTCGCTCATCTGGTTCCAGAGTTCAATGCCAGTGTAGCCTTTGACCGACCAGTCGCGCCAACTGAATTCGCCTTCGTTGAAGGCGGGTAAGGTGTCTTCAATCGGGTGGGCAATAAAAGAGAGCGCGCCACTGGCGTTTGCCTGGTCGATCAGCTTTTGCGGTTCGCTGGCATAGCGGGACAGTTCTTGCTTATGTCCAAACACCAGGAGATGGTTGCCGCCTTCGGGAAGCATTCGATTGTGGATTTCTTCACCAACCAGGAGCAGCAAGCGTTGCTTGCCGCGTTGGTGGTAGCCATCCAACCCCTGCACGAGAACATTGTGGTCCGTAACCAGCAAAGCATCCACACCTGCATCTAATCCGGCTTCAGCCAGATCCTTATGCAGACCCGCACCGTCTGAATAGCGGGTATGCATGTGCAGGGCGACGATCAGTTCTTCCATAGTTCTATGATTATACCGCTTGGTTCAAAGACGCTCAGCAGGTCCATGTTTATAAAATCGTATCTAAGAAATCGGCTTTCAATTTCCACTATGATTCTTGAATAATGGATATAATCAACTTTTGCAAAAATAGACAGATTGGTTGGATGAGGTATAATCTACCTGTTATAACCTGGAGGTTGAGAATTCGATGATTTTAAATATTGCCATTATTATTATTGCGCTTGCATTAATTGCCAGCATCTTGATGCAGAGTAAAGGTATCGGCCTGGGTAGTTTAGCTGGCGGCGACTCTGGTGGGGTTTATACCCAACGACGCGGTATCGAGAAAGTGATGTTTTACATCACCATCGCCTTGAGCGTTGTTTTCCTGGTTCTGGCTTTGGTCAGTGTAATTGTATCGGGGTAAGTCTCCTTTACAATTCCAAAGTTACCCTAAATTGATCATGGAGAAAAAAGACGACTCACCCAATCCGTGAGTTGTCTTTGTTGTTTATGCAAAAATTCCGCTGGCAATTACTGATCGTTTTCATCACCGGACTGGTGGTCGGTTTAGTCTTGTTCTTTCAGCAGCGAACACCCCAGGAAGAAGTCGTCGAGACTCCCAATCCAATCAGTGGTGGGAGTTACACTGAAGCATTAGTTGGGTCATTCATGCGGCTAAACCCGGTGTTCGACCACTTCAACCAGCCCGATCGTGATATCAACCGCCTGCTTTTCAGCAGCCTGATCCGGTTCGATTCTAATGGCTTACCGGTGGGTGATCTTGCCCAAAGCTGGGATGTTTCAGCGGATGGCGCTGTCTATTTGGTCAATATGCGTACTGACGCTGTCTGGCACGATGGCACGCCCGTCACCTCGCAGGATGTGATTTACACAATCTCGCTCTTACAGAGCCAGAGCGCACTCATTCCAGCAAGCCTACAGGAATTGTGGAGCACCGTGAGCGTCAACGCGATTTCGGATTCATCGCTGGAGTTTTCGCTTCCTGCGGCTTTTGCTCCTTTCATGGACTATCTGAGTTTTCAGATCTTGCCTGCTCATTTACTGGGAAACCTGAGCATCGATCAGCTGGTTGACCATCCTTTTAATCTGGCACCGGTTGGTTCAGGTCCTTATCGTTTCGATTCCCTTGAAACCGAAAATGGTGTTATCACAGGAGTCAACCTGGTTTCCTACGAATACTATTTCGACGGCAAACCATTTATTGACGAGATACGTTTCCGTTATTATCCTGATGAAAAGAGCGCACTGGATGCTTACCTGGAAGGCGCAGTGGATGGACTTTCCAGGATACTTAACGAAGATTTGGAAACTGTGCTCAACCAAACTGGACTCAATCTGTATTCCAGCCGGCAACCCAAGCTGAGTATCATCTTTCTTAACTTACGCAATTCGAACACCCCAATCTTACAAAACGTAGAATTCAGAAAAGCACTTATGGCTGGTGTGAACCGCCAAATGATGATCGATGACGTGCTAAAGGGTCAGGGTGTTTTAGCTCAAGGACCGATCATGCAGGGCAACTGGGCTTACTACACTGACCAAACAGCCTACCGGTACGACCCCGACAATGCCAGGCAGATCCTGGCAAGCATGGGGCTGACGCTTGCTGAGAACGGTCGCTTTATCAGTGATGGGGCATTGATCGAATTGAACTTGTTGGTACCAGACGATTCCGTGCACCTTGCTCTGGCTGAGATTTTGCGCCAAAATTGGGAAAAAATTGGCATAGGTATGACTGTTACCGCGCTCCCCTATGACCAGGTCATCTCCAGCCTGCAAAGCCGCGATTACCAGTTGGCGCTGGTTGATATCGACCTTTCTGACACGCCTGACCCGGATCCATACCAATTCTGGGCTGAATCGCAAATCGAAAACGGACAAAATTACGCCCAATGGTCCAATACCACTGCCAGCAGTTACCTGGAACAAGCCCGACAGACTCCCAATGTGGAGATGCGCACGCGCTTGTACCGCAACTTCCAGGTGCTCTTTGAGGAAGATCTACCTTCCTTACCACTTTTTTATCCCATCTATAACTATGCTGTGAAAGATTCCATCAAGAACCTCAGTTTTGGTCCTGCATACAACCCGGCTGACCGCTTTAATAATGTGCAGAAGTGGTACATTCTCACCGGTGTGGAATAACAACTCCTCTGAGACCAGGAAAGGGACCCAGGCGTGGACGAGACAAGACCTAAAAATCCGATTGGTTACACCGATTTGATCGGTACGCGAGGCATCAGCAAAAGCGACCCACGCATTCAGCTTCTGGGTGCGATCGATGAAGCCAGTGCAGCCTTGAGCATGGCAAAATCTTTCTTGCCAGACAGCACTGACATCGACGCCTTGACCAACTGTCAACAGGACCTTTCTCACTTGATGAGCTTTACAGCTCGAATTGGAACAGATAAGATGCTGCCAGAAGACCCTGGTTTCTTTGCAAATGAGTTGGTAGAACTCGAGAGTGTTCTTGAAAGCATGAAATCACAAGTGGAACTACCGAATCGGTTCATCTTTCCCGGTCAGAGCCAGGTCACAGGGGCATTGGACCTCGCCAGAGTGATTGTTCGCCGATCGGAGCGTGAGTTAAACGCTGGTTACGATAGCCTGGAAGTCGAAGCCCCAAACGCTCGCCAATACATCAATCGTCTGAGCAGTTTGTGTTATCTGCTCATTCTAAAGTTTTCTGACCTAACCAGAGAATAACTCAAGATGACAGGGACTTTCATTAATGTTGCCGCAGTGATCGTTGGCAGCCTGATCGGGCTTTTAGCAGGTAACCGCATCCCCGAAAAGACCCGCCAAACGTTAGTGTCTGCTTTGGGGCTCTTTACACTCGCTTATGGTGTTTTCATTTTTGGGCAAACGCAAAACATGCTTATCCCGCTTTTCTCGTTGGTTCTGGGCACGATTTTCGGTGAGATCGTAAAAATTGAAGAGGGCTTGAATGGACTGGGTGGGCGCATCCAACAAAAACTGGCTTCCTGGAACCCCAACCTTTTCGGAGAATCCCAAAAGTTTGTGACCGGCTTTGTTTCTGCATCGTTGTTGTTTTGTATTGGACCGATGGCGATCCTGGGCTCGATCCAGGATGGCATCAGCGGTGATTTTCAGATGCTGGCAATTAAATCATTATTGGATGGGATCGCATCCATTGCTTTCGCCTCTACGCTGGGTGTGGGTGTGATTTTTTCGGCAGCCGCCGTATTGGTTTACCAGGGCGCAATCAGCCTGCTGGCTGGCTGGATTGGTCAGGGCTTTGGCGACTCTGTGGTGGCAGAAATGACCGCTACTGGTGGGGTTATTCTGATTGGCATCGCTGTCAGCAACTTACTCGAAATAAAGAAAATTCGTACAGGCAGCTTTTTGCCGGCTTTGTTTTTGTCTGTAGTGATCGTCTTGATCCTTAAGGCATTGGGTATTGCTTATTAACCAATACCTTTGCTATTCGCAGCATCGGATTGAAATCGGCGCATTCTTCCAATCTAAAACGATTTTGATAATTCAACCTCTTTACTTGCACAGTATCAATTTCCTACTGCTGCCAGCGCAGCGTCCACCGCATCAATCAACTCATTTTGGTAGACTGCTTTGCCGTTAACCAAAAAAGTGGGTGTAGCGTTGACACCTTGCATTTGTCCGTATTCACGTCCTTGAGCAATCACACTCACCTGGCGATCACTCTCCAGGCAACTCTCAAATTCATCCATATTCAAACCGACATTGCTGGCGTAAGTGCGCAAACTTTCATCTGCAAATGCACCGGCGTAGCTTGCGTTTTGATAGACCAACTTTTTGTAATCCCAGAATTTGTTTTGCTCTCCGGCGCAATAGGTTGCCTCGGCAGCTTTGCTGGAATCGTCTTCCTGGAACTGGTAATTATAGTAAGTCAGGTAGACTTTTCCGCTATCCACGTAATCTTTCAGGAATGATGCTTCACTCTCAAGTGCATAGGTCTGGCAATGCGAACAGGTGAAGTTAGAAAACTGCTCAACTTTGACCAGTGCCGCAGGATCACCAACCGAAGGGCCATTGACCTTTCTGCGCGGAATGAAATACAACAGAACAAAGGCTACCGCGACAATTCCTACTACTGAGAGAAGTGTAATTATTGTCTTTTTCTTTTGGCTTTCGCGCTGTGTTTTCAAGAGTTCACGTTGGCTTTTCAGTGTGGTCATAATCAGCTCCTTTAAAATTATTATGCAATTATAGTCGTATATAAATCAGATCAGATGTAGACAATAAACTGGAAGCAGGCTGCCTTCTTGCTTGAAACCTAACGAAGTATACAAACCCAATGATGATAGATTGTCAATCTGGGTATTGACGCTGATCGATTCAATGCTGCCGTCCTCAAAATGTTCCGCAAGGTCAAAAAGAAGGGCTTTCGCGATGCCGCGTCCTCTAAAATGGGGATGAACAGCCAATCGCGCAAGGTGGAGATTGTCCAGGAAGCGCGTGGTGACCTGGTAGGCGATGGGTTTTCCATCAATAGCTGCCAGGCTGACATATTCGCCCAAGCTGTAGCATTTTTCAAGACCGGATCGATTGAGCTGCCAGGGAGGGGAGAAACATAGTTGGTCCAGGTTGCAGATCTCCGTCAAATCGCTCATCCGAATCGGTCGGATGATCATACCTGGCAGCGGCTGCGGAGCGGTACCTGAAAGTTGGTCAGTAACGAGTGAGATCAACCGGTTTTGAACTTCAAAACCGGTTGCGATCAACAGGTTTTCAAACCATTCGCTGGTCGTCAGGCTGAAAAGGCGGGGAACACCCTGGCTTTTCAACCAGGTCAAGGCATAATCAAGCAGCAGATTGAAATTCGAGTTGTGGTTTCCGTCCCGACGGGTGAAAAAGAAGCGTAACCAGGCAAAATCCGGGGTTTCGGGTGCCGCAGACAGGGTCGCTTCGAGCTGTTCCGGAGAGTACAGGCAAAAAGTAGATTCCTCTGACAGACGGGATTTGCTGGGGAACCAATCCAGATGTTCATAAGACAGGACTGGACTATTCACGAAGGCGAGCAACTCAGCCTGATCGCAGCCATCTCCGGAGAAAATGTTTGGGTTCAACTGTTCACCTGCTAAAGACAACTTCGCCCGCTACTACTGTCATGCAAGGCTTGAGGTCAGCTAAGTTATCAGGATGCATTTGGAAGGGGTCCTGGTCAAGAACGATAAAATCAGCCGGCATCCCGATACCGAGCAGAGCGGCTTTGCCGTCACCCGGTAATGGTTGGGAATACGCCTTAATTGCCTGCTGAAGCGATACCCGCTGTTCCGGATACCAGCCTTGCGGTCCTGGCTGCCCGTCCAGGCGTTGGCGTGTCACAGCAGCATGGATGCCCAGGAAAGGATCCGCACTCTCTACAGGCGCGTCTGAGCCGAAACGGACATCGATCCCTTGTGAGAGCAGGCTCTGATAGGCGTAAGCGCTTTCACAGCGCATACCCCAGTAATGATCGGCTGTGAGAAAATCAGAGGTGGCGTGAATTGGCTGGACCGAGGCGATCACTTTAAGATCACGCATGCGTTTCATGTCAGAGGGATGGATAATCTGTACATGCTCGATCCGGTGAGGCAAGGGCTGTAAATGGGCGTCGCGTTCTTTCTGCCGGAGCAAACTGAAACCGTCCAAAACCTCTCTGACAGCCCGATCGCCGATGGCATGCACTGAAAGTGGCCAACCCGCAAGAGCTGCCTTGATTCCAAGGTCAGCTAAAGCATCCGCGCTCAATAGCAGCATTCCGCTGTTTTGAGAGCCCTCGTAGGGCTCCAGCATAGCAGCGCTTTGAGGTCCCAAAGCACCGTCAGCAAAAGCTTTCAGCCAGCCAGGTTGTAGAAAAGGAGGGCGGGTTAATCTCTCCCGCCAATTTTCTGTGATGACTCTGTCCACTTCCTCGGAAGGCAGGTTCTTGGAGACCCTGATTTTCAACTGACCCCGATCAGCCAATAGTAGTAACGCTTCAGCAGATTCAAAACGATCAAAATCATGGACTGCCGTCAGTCCCAGGCTGTGGAAAAAAGCTTGCGCCTTCAAGATCTTTTGGGCAGTCTGTTCAACACCTGGCTGTGGGAGATAGTCAGAAGCCAAAAAGGCGGCATTTTCGAGCAGGATGCCTGTGGGCTCTCCACTTGCGTTTCTTTGGATCACCCCGCCTTCAGGGTCAGTGGTGTTTCGGTCGATCCCAGCAATGCGCATAGCTTTAGTATTTAACCAGACAGCATGCAATGATTTTGCGTGCAGAAAAACCGGGTGCTGAGCGCTGATCGCGTCGAGCTGGGCAGCAGTGCCGTATTTGGGCGGCTGCCAGGCATTATGGTTCCAGCCGTAACCGATGATCCATTCACCTGGTAGGGTGTTTTTTGCCTTGTTTGCAACCCTCTTAAGACATTCTTCGAGGCTATCAGTTTCACAATCCACCGCGTCAAATTTTTCTGCGGTATTTGCCAGGTGTAAATGAAAGTCGCATAATCCCGGTAAAACGGTTTTCCCTGCCAGATCAATCTCAGTAAATGGGTTCGAAGCGCTTTGGCGGGCTTGATCCAAACCGCCTAAAAACCTGATTTGACCTTCTTGAACGAGCAGTGAATTAGACTGTCTGGAAAGGCTGGAGGGGATATTTGCGTTGGCAAAAAGAAATGCTCTACTCATTAATTCCTAACGAATCAAGAATTGCATTCAATTCTTCGTCAGAATAATAAACGATATTGATTGTCCCGCCTCGTGTTCCTTTGGTCAGGTTGACCTTGGTGTGGAAGAATTGCCTGAGTTTATTTTCCAGGTCTTCGATTTCTGGTGATCGTGGGGTTGGACTATTAGGTCGGGGTGATTTACCTACCAATTTGCTGACCAACGCTTCTGTCTGGCGGACATTCAAGTTCAGAGAAACCACCGAGTCAAGCGCGGATTCGATTGAACGATCGTTGGGAAGCCCCAGCAGTGCCCGAGCGTGACCTTCTGTGATTTCAGCATTCAAAAGGGCTTTCTGGGCAATGGTGGGCAAATTGAGCAGACGCAGCGTGTTCGTGACTGAAACCCGGCTCTTGCCAACTCTCCTTGAAATGTCATCATGTGTGAGTGAAAAGCCATCCAGTAGATTTTGATATGCCCTGGCTCTTTCCAGCGGGTTGAGATCTTCCCGTTGAACATTCTCAATGATGGCAAATTCAAGTTGCTGCTGTTTAGTAGCGCTGCGAATGATCGCTGGAACTTCGCTCAGACCAGCGATTCTTGCAGCTCGCAGCCGTCGTTCGCCAGCGATCAGTGTATAGTGATTGGCTTCTTCAGCAAGGATCAGGATCAGGGGTTGGATGATGCCATGTTCGCGAATGGAACTTGCCAGGTCATCGAGCCCATCGCTGTTAAATTGTTTTCGGGGTTGATGAGGATTTGGGCTGATATTGGCAATTGGTACCTGCACCACCTTATCTCCCGGACCGCTGACAGGTGTTTCTTCCCAACCAGGGATCAGGGCATCCAGCCCACGTCCTAAACCACTTTTCTTTGCCATAATTTACTCCTGACCCGGGTCAATCTCGACCCCATCACCTTTTAAGACTTCCAGCGCAAGATCACGATAGGCTTGCGCCCCCGAAGATTTAGGGGCATAGACCGAGATCGGCATACCGAAAGAAGGCGCTTCGGCAAGCCGAATGTTGCGTGGAATGTAACTATCAAATACCCTTGAAGGGAAATACTTCTGAACCTCGGCTTTTACATCTGAGGAAAGAATTGTCCGGCTGTCATACATTGTGAGCAAAACTCCCCTGATCCCCAATTCCGGGAACAAACTTGCCTTGATACGGTCCAGAGTGCGGGTGAGTTGCCCGAGTCCCTCAAGTGCCAGGTATTCAGACTGAACGGGAATGATGATGCCGTTTTGGGCAGCTAACAAGCCATTAAGTGTGAGCAAACCCAACGAGGGAGGGCAATCAACCAGGATGTAATCGTAACGATCCTTGATACTTTCCAGCCGTTCACGCAACAGGCGGTCACGGTTTGGTAAGTCGATCAATTCGATTTCAGCACCTGAGAGGTTGGGAGTAGAAGGGATCAGATCCAACTTGAACGTACTGTTTCGCAACAATGTTTCACTGGCTCTTTTTTCACCGATCAGGACTTCGTAGGTGCCATTAAGGATTTTGTTGTGATCAACGCCGAGGCAGGATGTGGCATTCCCTTGAGGGTCAAGATCGACCAGGAGAACCTTTTGCCCAAACCGACCCAGGTAAGCACCCAGATTGATGGTGGTTGTGGTCTTTCCAACACCTCCTTTTTGATTGACGATCGTATAAATCTTTCCCATACTCTATTGTCAGTCAACCTGTACTTTTGCGCGAATAATTTCTTCCGGGCTCGGAACACTCTCCAGGTATTGCCGGGTCACAGAGTTAGCCGAGAGTTCCACCGCAAACCGGGCTGCCTGCCAGGCGTCCCTCGTCATAAAAAAGTGGTGAAAAAAGCAGGCGGCAAAAATATCACCAGCTCCCGTCTCATCAATCGAAGTTTTTACAGGTGCGTTGAATTTACGTACTTCTTGCTTCCAGTATACCCTCGCGCCGTCCTTGTTTTCGGTTAAAACCAATAACTTGCACAGACTGGCATATTCTTCTATCAAGCGTTCATCGCCTTGCAGATCCTCGGATGACAGCACCACCGCATGAGCTTTAGGTAACAAATGTTCTCTGCCAGGGAGGTCCTGGAATGTCACTTTACCATCATCGGCGATATGACGGAGCATGCCCTGGGGCGTGCAGCACAGCAAACTGTTGGGAAAGGCGTCGAAAAGATCCGGGTCAATCTCACCAGCCACCGGACCAAGATGGACGAGGGAGGCGTTTTGCCAGGCTTCCGGAACATCGCAAGCGCTTAGGATCGATGCGCGCTGGTAGCAATATTGCTGTCTTCCGCTTGGCGTAGCAATGTTTCTGAAGCAGGTCGTCTGTCCCGGTTTGGCGTTATAAACCTGGATTGGAGCAAGGACTGAGGTGGCCGCGTCCTCTCCAAAACTGCTGACCAAACCAACATTGTGACCAAGTTTGTGAGCGGTAAGACCAGAGTAGCTGGCGGTACCACCAAGTTTGCCAGAACCATCGCTCTGGAGATCCGAGGTAACATGCCCGATCAGCAGGTAGTCGATTGGTTTTAAGGTGGTCAGTTTGCTCATGAGTGCCTGTTTTTGTCCTTCAGAATAAAAAATTATAGCATGGAACACATCCTTTTTACGTTCCAGAGCTTGTCTTTTTCCCTCGTCCGGGTATTGCCTCTGTATCAAATAAACCAAAGAGGGGTCGGGGAAACTTGCAACATCTTCCGTGCACCATCTTCCGATAATTATTTTATTGCAACGAGGTAAAATTATATTGTATGCATGAAGACCGACAAACTTATAGAAAAGCATTAGACGACTTTCATCGCCTGCGGAGCAGAGCAGCACTGGATCGTTTCTGGGCCGGTATCCGTGGTGAATCGCTGGATTTACTACCTTATGATGAAGTATCCGCCAAGCTGCGTGCCGTCAGCCAAACCAACCTCGGCCTGCAACAGGTACCCCTGAAAAACATCATCGGCAGTGTCAACCGCACTACTGATTTTGACCGAAACTTTAAACCCCTCAGTGACGAGGACAGCTCCCGCTGGGCAAACGTAAAGACAGCGATGACCAGCCCCTTCACACCTGGCGTGCCCCCGGTGTCTCTTTACAAAATTGGCGAAGCATTTTTTGTGCTTGATGGCAACCATCGGATATCCATTGCCAAAGAAATGGGGTTGGATAGTATTGAGGCTTATGTAACCGAGGTAAAGACGAAAGTCTCCTTGTCAAGCTCGTTCACGCTCGAAGAACTGGTTGAAAAAGCTGCATTAGCTGACTTCCTTGAGGATACCCATGTTGACAGAATTTTGCCGGGGATCGATCTGAGCTTGAAACGGATTGATAAATACCCACTCTTGAGAGAACACCTTAATGTTCACCAGTATTTCATGGGTATCGATCAAAACCGGGAAGTCTCCTTTGAAGAGGCAGTTCTCCATTGGTATGACAATATCTACACACCGGTTGTCAGGATCATTGAAGATTCCGGACTTCGATTTGAATTCCCGGATTATTCAGTTACTGATTTGTATCTTTGGGTGCTGGACAAACAACGAGCGCTGTTTGAAGAATTTGGTACGCCCTTCAAAACCGAAAACGTGGTCGATTTTGCAGCTAGCAAGGAAGGCAAGCAGACTAAAACAACTGGATCGTCAGCTGACCGCGAACTGGATAAATACATAAGTGGCGAAATAGAGGGATACTCCGATTGCCTTTTCCGTGATCTGCTGGTCGGTGTGACCCATTCGGACCCCGATTTGCTGGCTCAACAGCAAGCCATGTTGATGAACCGCTGCAGCGATGGGAATATCATTGGATTGCATGTAAAAGTTGAAACCGACCTGGCAACTCTGGAAACTGAAACAGAGCTGGTAAAACTTTTTTACCAAAGGCTCAATGAACATCAGATGAAAGGTCGCTTCCTGACCGTTTCGGGAAATGTCAGCAAAACCTTGCAGGAATATGCACTGCTTAGCGATATATTGCTAGTGAAACTAAACTATCCGCCAGGTGGTACCGTATTCGATCGGTTATCATCCGGGATTATCAGCTTGCTTCAGAGCAGCCGCCGACCAGTGATGTTTGTTAAAGAAGAGGTTATTGCTGTGAGCCGCATTCTGTTGATTTATAATGATAGCGAAAAAGGGCGCGAAGCTTTTTATGTTGCAGCTTATTTTGCCGCCCGTTATGGCTGCGGTCTTTACATTGTTATGCCTGAAAAAGATAGTAAATCCAACGAAGAAGCAATCAATTTCGCGGAAGAATACCTGAAGGCTCTAAATCTGGAATACCACCCCGTTTTAATTTCCCCAAATCAGTTGTCAGAAAACCTGGCAGGATTGATAGAGGAACACTCGATTTCAACTGTAATGTTGGGTGGATACAAAAGTACGGGTATACTTG
>WOZC01000077.1 GCA_011620465.1 Anaerolineaceae bacterium
GTTGGGACTGAACTTATAGACTGAAGACTCGACTTCTCACTTTCTTTGAGCGTAAATGGAGGTATCTGTTCAATAAGATATAGTACAAGGGTGCTGAAAATTTTCTTGAGTTTTATCATGAACATGCGTCTAAAAAACCTATCGATATGGATAGGTTTTCGGGTTACAAACCTACCAATTTACCAATTATGGTATATTGCAATGGAATTACTGAAATGATACTCTTGAACTATTTCAAGAAGAGAATCTTTCTGTAATCAATAAAATATTTCTCTTCTCAACTAAATAGTTCAAGAATCGACGCATGTTTAAACCAAAAACGACCATTTCTGGTCGTCTGGAAAATAGTAGCGGGGAGCCGATTCGAACGACTGACCTCCGGGTTATGAGCCCGACGAGCTACCACTGCTCTACCCCGCAATGGAATCCGTATTATAGAGGATTGAAATCGAAAAGTCAAGCATTTCGAATTATTCGAATTATTGGTCGCTTCCTACATACGAATTATTGTTCCCTTCCGACCAGTAATCAAGATTAATTCAACAAAGATCCCCAACCTAATAAAAAAGACGAATAAGAGGGCGCACAGTTTTTTCCAGCCGATGGCAATATGAAAACCACCTAAGGGTGGGAAGTTTTTCCAGGGATATGGAAAGGTGGATGAGCAGGCCAGGTTAAACAGCCCAATCTGATCTGCAAGGTACCAAATTAACAGCCTTCGGAAGTTATCTCTGGGCAAGGAGCCCGGAACCAGCCAGAAGTTCCTGCAATTGTTGGGTGATTACCTTGCGGCGGTTTGCCTGCACCTCGAGCGAAAGCTCTTCCAGCAAGTTGGAGGTGTTTTCCTTGGCTTCCTCCAACAGGCGATATCGGAACAAGTTCTCTGCAGCAACAGAGTCCAGAATCAAGCGGTAGAACTGGATGGCGGCAATATGGCTTTCGATCTTTTCAAAAATCAATTCTGGATCACCTTCGACAATCGGAATTGGCCAGAGCTCTTTTTCTTCCTCCTGTTCATCAACCAGGTGCTCTGCCTTCCCCGAAAGCAGCTCGGTCAGGAGTGGTCGATAGTTTGTATTGGAGTCCAATCGCCGGTACGAAAGTATCGTCACTTTTTTCAGGTTTCCCTCTTCAAAACCGTTATCCCACTCGCGGATTAGTTTGGCTGCAACATCATAATCGGGCAGGGATCCACTGATCAGGTTGCCCCGGGCTTTGAATGTCACCCCTGCCTGCCGCAAGAGAGGGTGGATGCGCTGCCCAAAGGCAAGCACGCAGATCGTCTCGTCCTGGTTTGCATCCAGGAATTCCCGTGCCAGGTGGGTAAGGTTCTTGTTGTACTGCCCCACGATGCCACGAGAGCTTCCGATCACTGCAAGCACCTGGTGTTGTTGGGTCGGACGAAAATCAAAAGGCTCTTCTGATGTACGCGTTGGCGCTTTTCGATCAACGGTTTTCCGTACCAATTCAGCAACCTCAGTAAACCTCCTGGCATATTCATCCAGCGTACCCTGCCGGTTCATCGCCATCTGCATCGTACTCAACGAGAGCACGCGCAGAGAGGATATCAAAGGCTCGATCGCCTTCAGGTTTTCCAGGCGAGATTGAGCGCGTTCTTTGCCTTCAGACATGCACTTCCTTTAGGGCAATTCGTAGGGGTCAAGCGTCCAAATAAAGACCACCGCACCACTTTGACCCAGTTTTTTGCCCTCATTAGCGAGATGAGGTTCATCGACTTCACCGGACACAGCAAGCCCATACCCACGGTGGATCATGATCTCCCCGGTGTATGAAGAGCTGATAATGTCGAGCACTTTTTGGAGATCACTGGTTCGTACGGCAATAAACAGGGTCAGCTGGGATTGTCGCAGCATTCCGCCCCGGGTTTCTTGATAAGTAGCGGTAAAACCCGAATCGATGAGTGAAGTCAAAACTTTGTCTCCGCATTTTCGTGGAACAACAGCCATGATCATTTTCATGAGGTTCGTTTCACTTTCTTCTCCCAATAGGAGATAAAATTGTCAAATTCACGAATGAGTTCGTCTTCAATTTCCTGGTTGAGATCGCCGCGGTACCTGATTTGGTCAACACATTGCGCGGCATGATTGTAAACATAAACGAGCATTTCTTTCGAAAACTCAGGGATGTCTGCCGGATCAACAGTATCCATAAAGCCCTTGGTGAGCGCATAAAACAAGATGACCTGGTCTTCCATTTTGACCGGTTTGTGTGGACCTTGCTTCAAGATCGCCTCAACCCGCTGACCTCGTTCGATCTGCTGTTTAGTGGCGTCGTTGACTTCAGTGCTAAAACGGGCAAAGCGAGCCACCTCTTCATATTGGCTCAATTCCAGCTTAAGCGCACCCACCATGGATTTCATGGCAGGTTCTTGCGCTGCCGAACCAACACGCGAAACCGACCTGCCGATATCTATGGCGGGCTTGCTGCCCTTGTTGAAGGCGTCCGCATCCAAAACGATCTGTCCATCCGTGATCGAGATCAGGTTGGTGACAATATAACTGGATATGTCCCCACGCTGTGTTGTCACAATTGGCAGCGCTGTGATCGACCCACCGCCATTTTCCTCGTTCAAACGACAGGCTCGTTCCAACAGGCGGGAATGCAGGTAAAAGACATCGCCTGGGTAGGCTTCCCGTCCTGGCGGTCTGCGTAAAAGCAAGCTAATTTCGCGATAGGTGTCAGCGTGTTTCGAAAGATCGTCATAAACAATCAGCACGTCCATGCCCAGGTCCAGGAAAAACTCAGCAATGGTCACACCGGCGTAAGGCGCCAGGTATCGTAAAGCTGGCGGGTCATCCGGACTGGAGACCATCACCGTAGTCTGGTTCATCACACCACCAGCCTTCAGAGTTTCGATCGCGTTCAGGACCGAAGTCTTTTTCTGACCAATGGAGACATAAACGCATTTTACATCGGTCCCTTTTTGGCTCAGAATAGTGTCAATCGCAAGGGTCGTCTTGCCAATTTGCCGGTCGCCAACAATCAATTCACGTTGACCACGACCTAAAGGCAACAAGGCGTCAATCTTTTTTGTACCAGTATACAAAGGCGTGTCCACCGGTGCTCTCGCGATCACACCAGGGGCGATCCGTTCAATGTTCCTGAATTCAGAGGGCATGATCGGGCGGTTATCGTCCAATGGGCGACCAAGCGAATCGACAACCCTCCCCAAAAAAGACATCCCTACAGGGATACTCAGCCGCCGTCCTGTGGCTTCTGCCAAATCCCCGCCCCGGATGCCTGTATCCGGACCCAGCAAAATCACATCCACATGCTTCACGTCCAGGTTGAGCACCATACCTTGCACCCTATTTGGAAAGGATACCAATTCTTCCAGGTGCACCATGGGCAGACCGCTCAACGTAGCGATGCCGTTCCCAATGTGCTGGACTGTGCCGACACTTCGGATAGTTACGCGGTGCTTTTGCGCCTGGCTGGCTGTCAGGAGTTCCTTGATAACAAAATCGGTACTCATGCTCCTGAGTTTGGGCGTAAGCTGCTCACTGACCTTTGCCTTGACTTGATCAAGAAAAAGCGCTGTGCCAATAGAAAGCGGATCATTTTCTCGAAGACGATCGGCGAGTTCAGACAACCTGATTTGAGCAGCGAGGTCTAAATCAGTCATTTTCCGGTGCTGCCAGTGTTTCTAACTTCAGGTTGATATCCTCCCGAAGTGAATTCAAATGAGTGCCCACAGAATTGTCCAGGACGACATCGCCAATGCGGACTTTTATCCCGGCCACCAGCTCTGGTTGGATGCTGATTTCCAGCTCAACTTCTTTGTCTGCCAGGGCGTTAAAAGTGCTGATCAACTTTATTTCCTGTTCAGTGCTCAACTCCCGCGGAACAGCCACTTCAACGGTTGGGATGCGATCCACCAATGAATCACGAATCCCCTGGACCATGCGCATATCGGTTTTGCCCAGGTTCCAGATCGTACGGCTCAACTCTTCGATCAGTTCGTCATGCACTTTCGGTTGAGTCACTTGCGAGAGGGTGACATTGGATATCCTGATTATTGCATCGACCAGTTCCGCCTGCGAATGTTTGATATCTACTTCCTGTTCCTTTCGAGCATCACTGACCGCATTCAGCATGATTTGGTTCGCTTCTTCTCGGGTCGCATCCAGCAACTCTCGCTGCTGGATTTGACTGTTCTTGTAAGCCTCATCCGTGATCCGCTGAATTTCCTGGTCCAGGTTCAACAAGCGTTCGTCTAATTCAGCCAACTTCACGGATGCCGCTTCACGGTCCTGGTGCAAGGCAGCGTGCGTGGCTGCCTTGTCGGCTGCACGCTCTTCCGCCCGTTCGGTCATGGGTTTAAAGACCAAAAAGTAGAGGATCACCGTCAGAACCAGGAAGTTAATAATCTCCCAGATGATGGTGCCTAAATCCAAATCGAGCATGTCTTATCCCCCCAAAAAAAGTGTGATCAGCGGGTTCGCAAACAAGAGCACCAAAACAATCAGCAAAACATAGATGGATGCCGTTTCCAGGAGCGCCATTGCAATCAACATTGCAGTACGCAGCTGGGGTGCGGCGTCAGGCTGGCGTGCCATCCCTTCGATTGCTTTTTCGGCAGTTTTGCCTTCCACCCAGGTGGGGATCATTGTTCCAACCACGACTGCCACTCCACAAACAATAGTCGTGACGATGATGATCAAAACTTCAGGGCTTAGATTCTCCATTAGCCATATCCTTTCTAATTTTCCTATCGAATAATTTCTTGATACTTGTCTTTTTACCTGCTGTTTTCATTACTGAGTCTTCCTCGTTGATCTCCACAGCAGCAGAGATGAATAAAGCAGCCAGCGTAGTAAGCACGAAGGCTTGCAAAACTCCCGACACCATCGTGACTGCGGTCAAGGCGATGGGTAACAGATAGGGAATAATTGAAAATACGATCGCAACGATCAGGTCGCCACTCAAGATATTGCCAAAAAGGCGCATTGAAAGCGACAGCGTGCGGCTAAACTGACCGATCAGTTCAATTGGGAACATAATAATTGGCGTAGCAAAGTCTTTCAGGTAACCCCAAACGCCTTTCTTGATCATGCCATAGATATGAACCGATAAAACTACGATAATTGCCAGCGCAATGGTCAGGTTGATATCTGAAGTCGGTGACTTCATCCCAGGAACGATTGATATCAGGTTTGAAATAAGTGTAAAAACCATCAAGCTTCCCAGTAAGGGGATGTAAGGATGCAAATCGTCGACGTCCATCGCATCATCAAGAATGCTGATGATCATCTCGAGAATGTACTCCAACAAGTTTGGTTTCAATACCTTCAGGATCAAGATCAGGGCAACAATTATGCCCATGGTTATCCAGGTGTAGACCACGGTATCACGTATCGGGAAAATCCCAAAGAGCGTGAAGATGATCGGGTGTTCTATTACATCCAAATTACTTCTCCTTTACTCCTGTGTCTTGCTTGTTGAGTTTTATATTATAGAGAATGACCTGGATCCAGGTTACAACAGTGATAGTAATCGCCATCCCAACCACAGCAATTGGCTCGGTTTTCAGCGCAAGGGAAAAAAGCACTCCAATCATCAGGAAAACGAAAACCCGCCGAATTATCAGCCCGGTAAGGTGAGATTTCGCGTTTTCGATTGGCGGGTGGATTTCTTCTATACTTTTCCTTAACCATTGGAAAGACAGCACAGACCAACCCGCAGAAACGAAAATCCACAGAATGATCCAGAGAATATTCACTTTTTCATTCATCATCGTAATTACGCCACTCTTTCCTAATACCTTTGCTTTCTTCTTCTTTCTTTTCCTTGTTTATCAAGTAAAACTCATATCTTATGTATTTCACTACCGCAAAAATTGCTGAGACCAGACCAATACCGAGCAAAATAAAGGTCCAGCGGACTCCGGTATCCAAACGCCTGTCAAAAATAAAACCCAAAAAAGGTCCGCCAACAATTGGGATGGCAATTTCCCAGCCAATTGTCGTCGCCCGCAAATCTCGTGAGCTAAAGAGCTTGCGACGCCTGATCGGAATGCGTTCTGTTTTTGCATTTTCGCCGCCCTGGCACTTTTTCTCAGTCATCTAGCCCTTAGTGAGTTGTTAATATGCTAACCAGGTCATTACTAATTGTAAGAATGCCACCTTTGACTTGTACAATCTGTTCGTAACCATCCTGCCGATACTTCAGCTCTCCGTCGGCAGTCGCGGTAATAAGTGGAGCGTGTCCCGGGCGCAACCCCAGCCATGACCCGTCTGCCAGCAGCACCTGCAAAGCGCTGATGTTCTCCAGCCTCAATCCGCCCGAACCCAGGCTCAGGACTTCGACCGTCAGTTTTCTCTTATCTTCATCCGACGAGCCCATCGACTGGCTCCTCTTGGGTTTGTGTTTTTTCAGAGTCAGTTTCTATCAACCTGGCTTTATTCAGCACGTCGTCGATGGTTCCGACCATGTAAAACGCCTGCTCAGGTAAGTCATCGTACTTACCATTTAATATTTCTTTAAATCCCCGAATGGTCTCATTAATCGAAACGAAAGCACCCGGTCTGCTTGAATAAGCCTCAGCCACAATAAATGGTTGAGACAAAAAGCGCTGAATACGACGAGCGCGGATGACAGTCTTTTGGTCAGACAAGGAGAGTTCTTCCATGCCCAATATTGCAATCAGATCCTGCAATTCGTCATAGCGTGCCAGTGTTGCCCGTACTTGCATAGCCACTTCGTAATGCTGTTTTCCGACCAACTCGGGTGTCAGCAAGTTAGATGTACTCTGCAAGGGGTCGATAGCTGGGTAAAGTCCCATAGAGACCTGCCGTCTTGAAAGGACCGTCGTCGCGTCTAAATGAGAAAAGGTTGCCGCGACAGCCGGGTCAGTCACATCATCAGCGGGGATGTACACCGCCTGGACAGAGGTGATGCTGCCATTGCTGGTGGAGGTAATCCGTTCCTGCAGCAAGCCCATTTCCGATTCGAGTGTCGGCTGGTATCCCATTTCACTTGGTAAGCGGCCCAATAACGCGGAGACTTCAGAGCCAGCCTGGATAAATCGATAGATATTGTCAATGAAAATCAGAACTGGACGGTTTTCTTCATCCCGGAAGTATTCTGCCATGGTCAGTGCAGTAAACGGCGCTCGAAGCCGGGCGCCAGGAGGTTCGTTCATTTGTCCAAAGGTCAGAATGGATGAATTGATCAACCCCGAAGCGTTCATATCTAGCCACATGTCGTTACCTTCACGGCTGCGTTCACCCACACCAGAAAAAACAACGATGCCGGAGCTTTTTGTAATTGTGTTATTCATCAACTCGAGCATCAAAACCGTCTTGCCGACGCCGGCACCGCCAAACAACCCTACCTTACCGCCCTTCGGATAAGGGGTCAACAGGTCGATCGCCTTGATTCCGGTAACGATCATTTCTCGTGAAGCTACCTGCTCATTGATCGCCGGGGCTTTTTTGTGGATTGGTGAAACCTGTTCTACACTCAGCGGACCTTTGCCGTCAATTGGCTGACCAAGTACATTGAACAAGCGACCAAGCGTTTGTCGCCCGACAGGCACTTCGATCGGTTTTTCCAGGTCGATGACCGTCATCCCCCGCCTCAAGCCAGCCGTTGAACCCATGGCAATAGCACGTACAACCTTGGTGCCTACGTGTTCCTGGATCTCCAGGATCAGGTTTTCACCTGAGCGCCTTTTTACAAGAAGAGCATTGTAGATAGAAGGAAGATTGCCTGATTCAAACTCAACATCAACAACGACTCCAACGAGCCGAATGATCCTACCGTGGTTTCTGTTCTCTTCCTGGATAAGCTCCACTATGCTGCTTACACCTTTTCATTGATATTGGCTGCAACGAAGGCAGACCTTGTGTATTTATAACAGATAAGCCATTTGATGTCAAAAACATTAATTAAGGTAAACATTAATTAAGGTTAAGAACTCCGTAACCGGACTTTTCATCCCTGCCTCTCTTATCATTCATTCTCTTATCATTCACTCTTATCATTCATGGCCCAACCATCTACGAATGACTTATAATTCATATTCACGAATACCGTAGGAGTAGCAAGATGAAAATATCGTTAACTGGCATTAAGCCGACCGGGAATATCCATATCGGCAACTATTTCGGCGCAATCAAACCCGCCCTGGCTTTGACCGAAAAATACTTCGGGGTCTACTTTGTAGCCGACCTGCACGCGCTCAACAGCAATCCAGACCGAGCCGAACTGCAGCAGCTCATCTACGAAGTTGCCGCTTCCTGGATGGCTTTTGGGTTGGATACCGAAAAAGCGATTTTCTTTCGCCAGTCAGATATTCATGAGATCCCCGAACTGACTACGATCCTCTCTGCTGTCACCCCCAAGGGATTAATGAACCGCGCCCATGCTTATAAGGCCATATTGGATAAGAATGCCGAATTGGGTCGTGACCCGGACGATGGCGTCAACATGGGTCTCTACACCTACCCCATCCTGATGGCTGCTGATATCCTCCTTTATGATTCCGATGTTGTCCCGGTTGGGCTCGATCAGAAACAGCACGTCGAGATCGCTCGTGACATCGCTGAAAACTTGAACCGAATTTATGGAAAAACGCTCAAAGTGCCGGAAGGCTTGTTTGCCGATGATATCAAGGACATTCCAGGCATTGACGGGCGAAAAATGAGCAAGAGTTACGGCAACACCCTTCCCGTTTTTGCCTCGGAAAAAACCCTGCGAAAACAGGTCATGCGCATCGTCACCGACAGCACCCCACCAGAAGATCCCAAAAATCCGGACACTGACAATCTCTTCCAGATCTTCAAATTCTTTGGCACACCTGAAAGAGTCGAAGAAGTTCGCCAGCTTTATCTCCACGGCGGGCTGGCTTATGGTGATCTTAAGCAGGAGCTCTTTGAAACGATGCTGACCACTTTCCAACCTATCCGTGAGCGTTTCGATTATCTCATGGAGAACAAATCCGAAATTGACGCTCTGCTTGCCAAAGGCGCGGAGCGAGCCCGCGAACTCGGACGCCCGGTGCTTGCAAAAGTACGGAGAGCTGTTGGGTTAGACAAATAATGGCTTCAAATCAGCTTGAATCAACCAAAATAATTATGGACCAGGGGCAACGGTCAAAACTGAGCGCTCGTTCCATCAATCTCGCCTTGGTGGCAAATATCTTGCTTGCAATTCTCAAGACGACCGTTGGTATTTTCGCTAATTCTTCCGCCTTGCTGGCTGATGGTATCAATTCCACCTCCGATGTGGTTTACAATACCGCAGTAGTTATCTTTATCCGCGCCTCCCGAAAACCAGCGGATGAAGACCATCCATACGGGCACAGCCAATTTGAAAGTATTGGTGCGCTTGTCATCGCCGCATTTATTATTACCGCTGCCTTTACGATTTTCTGGAATTCCGTCCAGACAATGTTTGATTACCTGCAAGGGAGTGAGATACCTGGCATAAACTCTCTTGCTGTCTATGTGGCATTATTTACCATTCTGCTAAAAGGTCTCCTCTTTCTCTATACCCGCACAGTCGGTAAGAAAACCAACAACCCAACTGTGATTGCCCTTTCACTGGATCATCGCAACGACATCTTTTCAGCAGCAGCAGTTGTTGCGGGTACCCTGGCAGCTCAATTTGGTTATCACTGGGCAGATCCTCTGGCTGGAGCGATCGTAGCAGTCTTCTTCCTGATGTCTGGCATTGAGATACTGCGTGATTCAACCGACATTCTCATGGATACAGTACCCGGGCAGTCTTTGGATAAAGAGATACGTTCATTGCTCGAGGATGTGAAAGGCTTGGAAGGTATTGAACAAATCCAGGCGCACAGGTTTGGTCAGTATTTGGTCATCAATTTAACAATCTATGTTTGTGGTGACATCAGTGTGCGTGATGGACACGAAGTCGCGGAAGAAGTAGAGCGAAGGCTGAAAAAGGAGATCGACTTTCTCCAGGCAGTCCACGTCCACTATCATCCAAAACCCGGTTCCTGAGAGCAAGGTTTCAAATCGCTCCCAGATTTTGGTATTATTTGGCAACGAAACGCAAAAAAGGAGAGTGAAATGAACAATTTTCAATTCTACAATCCCACCAGGATTATTTTTGGTGCTGGCAGCATCGAGAAACTTAAGAAGCTGGTTCCACGCAAAGCTCGAATTCTGATGCTTTATGGCGGCGGTTCAATTAAGAAAAATGGTGTCTACATGCAGGTTGCCGATGCCCTCCGCAAACATGAGCTCTTTGAATTTGGTGGGATCGAACCAAACCCGGATTATGCCACCCTGATGAAAGCGATTAAATCGGTCAAGAAGAACAATATTGATTTCCTCCTGGCAGTTGGCGGCGGCTCTGTGATCGATGGTACTAAATTCATCTCTGTTGCTTCTCTTTACCAGGGTCAAGACCCCTGGGACATCGTATCTCAAGGTCTTGCTTCAGGCATCAAAAAAGCCCTGCCATTCGGAGTTGTGCTCACCTTGCCCGCCACAGGCAGCGAGATGAACCACAACAGCGTCATTTCCAACCGTGATAAGGGGCAAAAACTCTCTTTTGGAAGTGAAATTATCTTTCCAAAGTTTTCCATTCTTGATCCCAAGGTTACTTACTCCTTACCGAAAGAGCAAATCCGAAACGGGCTGGTGGATGCCTATGTGCACATCCTGGAACAATACCTGACTTACCCGGTTGACGCTGTGGTGCAGGATAGGCAGGCTGAAGCCTTATTGCTGACCATTCACGAAATAGCTCAACGAACATTGCAAACCGACCCACCGGATTATGGCGCCCGTGCGAACTATATGTGGGTATGTAGCAACGCCCTCAACTATTTGATTGGCGTTGGGGTTCCGCAGGATTGGGCGACGCACGGTATCGGTCATGCCTTGACTGCTCTTTACGGGCTGGCACACGCTGAATCACTGGCGGTGACCCTGCCCTGGTTGCTCTGGTACAAACGGGAGCAAAAACAAGAGAAATTGCTGCAATATGGCTATCGAGTGCTCGATCAGAAAATGCAGAAGTATTCAGAACGTATTGATCGCACCATTGAAGCGCTGGCTGCCTTCTTCCACAGCCTGGGGATGCCTACCACGCTGACCTCCTATGGTCTCGACCCGGATCAGGTAGCCGACGAGGTCCAAACCAAGCTGGAAGCTGAAAACTTCGCGAGAGGTGAATACCGCGATGTTACCGCAGCAGATGCCGCAGCAATCTTGCGCATGAGCCGCTAAAAGTGATCGAGGTTTGTGATTTGATTTTTAGGAACGGTAAATAAGCCGTCCCGGTTTTTCATTATTTATTGTGTCACGAGCGAGCATGGAAAGTGACTCTCGGGATGAAAAGAGGCCTCCCTTGACCCTCTCCCTACGTCCAAGAGACGGGCTGGAAGGGGTTTAACCTCAGCGCATAAAAAGTTGCGAAGCAATCTTTTTGGAAACGAACCTAATTTTCGTTGAGTTTGGCTAAATACCCATCCACACGCTGTTTATTCGACCGCCTTCTTGATCAACTTTTTTACCTCAGCCGCGACCTTGCCATTCCATTCGGTCAGGGCGTAAGACGTCGGCCAAAAGACACCTTCATCCAGTTTTGCATCCGAACTGAATCCAAGCGTGGAATAACGCTCACCAAATCGTTTTGAAGCCTGGAAAAATGTGATGACCTTGCCGTCCTTGGTGTAAGCAGGAAAACCATACCAGGTCTTGAAACCCAGCTGGGGGAAATTCTCCTTGATCAATTCATGCAAACTGGAGGCAATTATTTTATCGTCTGCCTCCATTTCATTGATTTTTCCGAGGACCGCCTGCTCGCCGTCTGTCTTGTTTTTCAGGGTTTTTTCGCGCTTGATTTCTTTGGAGCGCTCTTTCATCGCAGCCTTCTCAGCATCCGAGAAACCTTCGCTGGCTTCCTGGTTTTTTTGTTTTTTTTCGTCTTCACGGACTTGTTGTGCCATATTAACGCTTTCTTCTTATTTCAGAAATTACTAAAGTAATCACGATTCTGATACTTAATATGGGTATTTTCAAGTATTTGTAAAGTATTTATCCGAAGACAAGTTTTCAAATGGCTGAGGATTGCTCTTTTCGATAATTATCGATGCCGAAACAAATTCATCAACAAAGACAGGGCGAGTTTTGCCAACATCAAGAGGTAAAAAATACAGTTTAATAAGAAAAAGGTTTTTTTGGCAAAGTGTTTACGATAATACAGAAAGTAGGATCGGTGCCATTCGAAAATGCTCTTTACTGGCTCTGCTTTTGAGCCGCCTTCACCACCGTAATGAATGATGCTGCTAAGGGGTACATACATCACCTTCCAACCCTTATCACGGGCTCGCTTGCAATAATCACTGTCTTCCTGGTAAGCAAAGAATTGCTCATCAAAATCCCCAACCTGTTGCCAGGTTTCTCTTCTGATGAACATACAGGAACCAGAAACAGCCTTTACTTCTGCTACCTCGTCTTCCGGCAGCCAGGTTTGCAGGTAGCCATTCAACACCTTGGATTTGGGAAACAATTTGCCAAGCTTGAAAAAATATCCGATTACTTCTACCGGGGTTGCTTCTCCTCTTCTGGATTGTCTCTGAAAACTACCGTCCTTGTTAAGCACTTTGGGGATACTGACCCCTACTTCCGGGTTGGCCTTCAGATACTGGATTTGCGGGTTGAAGCAATCTTCCATCAACAGTGTATCAGGGTTGAGCAGAAGCAGAAATTCGCCTTTTGCCAGGCGCAGCATCTGGTTATTTGGCTTGCTGAAGCCGAGGTTTTCCTCATTCAGAATCACCTGAACTTCAGGAAATTCCTCCCGCAACATTGCTAAGGTGCCATCGTCGGACCCATTGTCAGCCACGAGGATCTCGTATTCACCTTTGGGCGGGTATTGCCGTATCGATTTGAGGCACTCCCGCAAAAAATCACAGGAGTTCAATGTAAGGATGCAAATTGAGAGTTCAGTCATTAGTTGTCCCCTCTTTCTCAGCCTATGCAAGATTCCCAGGCTCTGTATTGGCTGCCTTAATCGCCAAGGAATGATCATTAATGGCATTAGTCAGGTGCGCTCCGAGGAAAACGATGTACCCGCTCAGGTACATCCAGGTCATAAAAGCGATGATCGAGGAAAGCGAGCCATAGACTGGCTCAAAGTTCGTAAAACCAGTAGCCAATGCCCACGAAAGAGCCCGGGTAGCCAATTCCCACAACCCTGCCGCAACCAGGGCACCGATCAATCGTGCTCTGAAGAGGATTGATTTATTGCGGGGGATCCATGTATAGAGGGTAAAAAATAGTAACAGTTTGATCACTAATGGGATGACCCATCTCAACCATTCATACAGGCGAGTATTTACGAAAGAAATCCCGTTAAATTGGAGATTTTCGATTGCAAATATGTTCTGGATGGCATCGATCGCGATTGAACCTAAAAAGAGCACCACGATCACAAGGATGATCAATAGAGCCATTGCCCGGCTCTGGATGAAGCCAGGGTTGCGTCCTTTAAGGAAAGCACGGTTGATATTGACGATGAGCTTGTCAAAGACATTACTGGCTGACCAAAGCAAACCAATGATTGCCACCACAGTAAATGCCCCTCGCTGTTCCAAAAGTCCGCTGATCATATTATTGATAAAGCTTGCTGATACTGGAATAAATTCCCGGATTACCTCGATCAGTTTATCCTGTACAACTGCCTGTTCAAGGAAGGTCGATGCAATAGATACTGCTGCCAGCAAGATAGGAAAAATGGAGAACAGCGAGTAGTAAGATAAGCTCGCAGCCGCCTCGGGTCCGCGCATCATAGAAAAGTTGCTGTAGGTATGGCGGAGGATGCCCAGCGTTCCACCAGTGAGTTTGTTCCCCTTGTAGTAAACCTTCTCCAGGAACTCACGGACAACATTGATCCGACGCACAGCTTTCGCCAGGAACTTCTTTGCCCCTTCCTTCAATTTTTGCATAAATTGATTATAAGCGAATCGAAGATGGAAAAATTATCTACGCTACAACCAGATCGCTCCACCGCGGGGCAGCGCAGGTATCTTCATTTCTCCGGGGTGTAAAACAAGTGTCGCTTCACTAAACAGGCTCTTAAGCTGCTCAATTCCGTCGGGGTTGATCAAGCTGCTTTTCAGAATGAACCCTGTTGGCTGATCAATACGGCTGGCTGTTACAACAATCCGTTTTTCTTCTAGCACGCGCTGAAAAACCAGCAAGTCGTCATCCCAATAAAGCACCTGGAAACTGCCTTCGGCTAAAACGTTATTTTCCTTCCGAAGCGAAATGAGCCGTTGGTAAAAGGCAAGCAGATCCTTATCCCATTTGTCTTCATCCCAAGGGAAGCAATTACGCTGCCCAAATCCAGGCTCATCAGATAACCCGATTTCATCACCATAGTAGACGCAAGGCACACCCGGGAAGGTAAACTGGACCATCACTGCCAGTCGGATCAGATCTTCATCTCCATTCAAAACTGTACGCAGGCGGTTGGTGTCATGGCTGTCCAGCACGTTAAATTGCTGTAAAGCGACTGTCCATGGGATTGCTGCGAGGTTATCCTGCCAGCTTCTCACCAGGGCTTCTGTGCTCAGTGGTTTTTCTGACCTCAGCACCGATTCGCAGCCGAGGGCTCTGATTTCAAAACCTGTCAACCAGTTCAACAGAGGTTGGCTGAAACCGCTGTAATTCATCACGCCATCCCAGGCATCCCCCTGCAGCTGTCCTTCCGCTTCAAAGAAGTTTTCTCCCATCAGGTAACTTTGTGGATTAGTTCTTTTGACCGTTCTTCTAATCGCCGGCAGCACATCCCGATCCAGCTGCTGTTCGTCATACCGACCGAGCATATTGCCAACATCTACCCGCCAACCGTCAATATTGTATGGGGGCAGCAACCAGCTGGCAAAAACACTGGTATCGCTTTCAAACATCTCTCTTCGTAGAGCCGGATCGCTGTAATTGAGTTTGGGCAGGCTGCCAAAACCCATCCATGAAACGTATTTTTGTTCTTCGTCAAAGAAGAAAGCCGATCGATGCAGGCTGGTGGGATCTTCCATAGCTTCACGAAACCAGGGGTGACCTGCGCCACTATGGTTGGGAACAATATCCAGGATGTAGTGCAAATCGGCATCTTTAAGGGCATTGGCAAGGGAGATCAAGGCTTCGTTGCCGCCCAGGGTCGGATCGACATTGCGAAAATCAGCTACATCATAGCGATGATTGGTATAAGCCGTGAAAATTGGATTGAGATAAACTGCATTGACACCCAGCGTTTGCAGATATTCGAGATGGTCCTCAATACCCTTCAGGTCGCCACCATAAAAAGGGATGTGGTTGCGGTCTGTTTGAACAGCCTGACCCCAGGGGTAGGTTTTGCGGCTGTAACCCGGATAAGCCTCGATTGTGCCGTCAGGATCATTGTTAGGATCGCCATTGGCGAAACGATCAGGGAAAATCTGGTAGAAAACCGAACGGCTCAGCCAGGAAATCTCCGGGTTGTTTGCCAGGAGTTTGAAATCAAAAGACGCCACAGGCACAAAAGTACTGACACCCGCCGCGTTCAGCCACCAGATCCTGCCTTCAGTTTGGATCCCGAAGCGATAGGGCACCCGGGGTTCGTTGACCAGTAGCTCACCTTCCCAAATGTTCATTTGATTGCGGCGTTCAACCGGGTGCATCGCCTGTAACTGCTGCTCACCATTAGGGATGTTGCGCAGGATGATCTGGTCAGGTTGCCCGTTGGCTGGCACTTCGAGGCGGATCCTCACCACCTCCCCCAGGCTTGGGTAGGGGTTCGAAACATGATCGCGGGTGCCTGTATGCACGATTTGCCTGATCCAGTGCGGGGCTTGTTCTTGAAAGACAGGTGCTTGTTTAATTTCCATAGACGCTAATAATACCAAGTTTTGGCAGGTTTCGCAGGATTACCTAACTGCCCGCGCTTGCCTACTCCGCTTCCCTGTCGTGAATTTTGAATTCCTCGGGTATGGGCATGCTGCCTTCCCAAACCACACTGCATAATGCTTCAGGAGAAGTATTACCTTAGAATTGACCAGTAAAACCTGCGATTCCTCATTCAAGCCCATTGCTTCGCGCAAGTCTCGTGAGCCTTCATACTCCTTCGTTGACCCAAAAGCCTCCCACGCCAATACACCTTGCCAGATCGGGAAGGCTCTTGAGCGGGCTCATGTGATAGCCGGGAATTTCGCTGTGGAGTTTGCAAACTATTTGAGGCAGACCAGATGGAAATAGCTCTCCCGCCAATTTTGATTTAGGGATTGCCGGAGCGTACGAATTCGCTAATCATTGAATTTGAACTTCTAAAATACTTACCTCTTTGATTGATTTATGCTGTCCGTCAACCTTATCACACGGCAATCCTGGCTCGCTTTCTTCAAAATGGTATTCTTCTGAACACTTCAGGTACAATTTCTGAGAGGCAAAAAATGAAAACAGAAATCATCCAGGAATATTACCGACAACGCGGTTTAAGCTGGCCGGACCAGAAGAGTGCATTGCTTTTCTACCTCTCAGAGGTGGGCGAACTCGCTGAAGCCTACCTGACAATTCAACCGTTGGAATTGAGCGAAGAAGAGCGGGAACTGCTGAAAAAATTCGCGCAAATCGGGCTGGAAGCGGATGAAATTGTCTCGCGTAAACCCGGTTGGGTGCGCAACAATGACCGAACACGTAAAGAAAACATCGCTCATGAAGCCGCAGACTGTAATATGATGCTCTCGGTTTTCCTGGAAACCTACAATGGGCAATCCCCTGATGATGCCTTGCTCGAGAAAATGGCGCTCAAACTCGGACACCCGATAAATGAACTCGAGTAGAGACGAACCTCCAAAGTCATTTGCAGGGGCGACCTTCCATAACCGCCTGTCACATTGCAGGGTTATAACAATCTGAACTGTTTGGAAATTTCTGCATTCAGGATTGCCAAACCAGACTTACAGAAGAGTCTGGTAGACCTCGAGTGCCCTGCGCGAGAAGCAGCAGAAAATTACCTCTTCAACGCTCTTCAGGTCGGGGTCAATTGCTCTTACCGTCTCAACAGCGATCCTGGCTGCCTTATCGATTGGATATCCGTAGACACCTGTGCTGATCGACGGAAATGCGATCGATTTCAACCCGTTTTCCTCCGCCAAATACAGGCTGTTGCGATAACAATTCGAAAGTAACCCGGCTTCACCATACTGACCGCCATGCCACACCGGACCAACCGTATGGATCACATAGTGCGCTGGCAGGTTAAATCCCGGTGTAATCTTTGCTTCTCCAGTCTCACAGCCCCCCAACCTGCGGCAAGCTTCTACAAGCTGCGGACCAGCAGCCTGGTGGATCGCGCCATCCACCCCTCCACCGCCCAACAAGGAGCGATTTGCTGCATTTACAATCGCATCAACATCGATTTTCGTAATATCTGCCAACATGGCAATCAATTTAGGCATTTTCCCCTCCCTCATTTGAAAATACATTACGTTCGTTCGCCAAGCGGGCTAAACCCCTCACCCAGGGCTTCGTTGGCATGCCCCACTGACATGAACGCGTCAGGATCGGCATCGTGTACAATTGTCTTAAGCCTGATCACCTCAGCTGCGGTTACAACGCAAAAGATAATCGGACGGTCCTTTTGGGTATATCCACCCTTTGCCTCAATGATGGTGGCGCCACGTCCAAGTTGTTCACTAATAGCTGAGACCACTTTCGTGGTTTCGTCAGTGATGATCATAGCCTCACGGACCACGTTATTTCCTTGGGTGACAAAGTCAGCTGCGATTCCGCTAAGGTAAATCATAACCAAACCGTACATGGTTTTTTCCCAACCAAAGAAAAAGCCTGCCAGGATAACTGCTAACGAATCGGTGATCATGTACGACAGTGAAATGGACATTCCCAAACGCTTATTCATAATGCGTGCCAGGATGTCCGTCCCTCCGCTTGTACCGCGACCAAGATAAACCAATCCCAAACCGATGCCTAAAACAATTCCACCATAAAGCGTATTGAGCAGGATGTCGTCAGTGATGGGAGTTGTGCCAGTTATCTCAATCAGGATGTCGGTCAGCACAGTGTAGGAAAGCACAGTAAGAATCGTGCGAATTGCAAAGCGAGGTCCGCCCAAATGGCGCCAACCCAAAATGAAAAGAGGAATGTTACCCAGAAGGGTGACCGCGCCGATTGGCCAACCCTCCAGATAATGAAGCAACTGGGCAATGCCGCTGATGCCGCCGCTAACCAATTGGGCAGGCACCAGGAAAGTGCGCAAAGCCAGTGCCTGGATTAATCCGCCCAGGATGATCAACCCATAATCTTTCAGGGTTCTCCAGCTGAAATCTAACTGGCTGAAAAAAGCTTTGACCTTACCCATTCCCAGAATATGCTCCTTAGTAACTCCAATAGCAAGCTGCCCGGAAAGGGATTATAAACCATACCGCCCCTTA
>WOZC01000014.1:0-2260 GCA_011620465.1 Anaerolineaceae bacterium
GACATTGCCGACACCACAAAAAGTGGAGCTGCGGTTCTCGTCTTCAGCCAACAAGCTGGTTTCAGCGCTGGTGATTCTCGCTGGATTGGTAGCGCAGTTTGTACAGAAAATGACGGCAAATCAATCGTAGCTGTTGTCAACCAAAGCCGCGAAGGTTTACCAGCCGACTACGTTCGTGATGTAACCTCAGCTTACGACGCTTTCAATCAGTAAGATCTAGTCTATAGAGAGAACGCCTCAATGAACAATTGAGGCGTTCTTTATTTTGATTTATAATCACATCTCGGTTTACCATGATAGAGATTCGCCACAAAACGATCACTAATACCTCCAGGTCTCAATCCGCATATGACTCGCTTTATGAGGATGGTGGAATTGATCTTTCGGATTCATACTACTTGTGGCTATTAGAAAAAATCAATCCCCTCCCAGGAAAATTACTGATCGATGTTTCTTGCGGGAGAGGAAAACTCCTTGCTTTTGCCAGGAAAACGGGTCTGAATGTGATTGGTATGGATTTTTCAATGAGCGCGATCAAAGTCGCCCAAGAAATTGACCCGGATTTCTGCTTGATCATCAGTGATGGTGAGAAGATTGCTTTACAAGAAGGTTGTGCTGACTATGTGACACACATCGGAAACCTGGAACATTACCAAAACCCTTCCTTGGGTGTTCAAGAGGTTGCCAGGCTATTAAAACCAGATGGTACAGCAGTCATTCTTCTTCCTAATGGTTTTTCGCTCGCAGGAAATATCCAGCATGTCCGCAGGACAGGTTGGGTTTTTGATGACGGTCAGCCAATTCAACGGTACAATACGCGCGAGGGGTGGCGGGAGTTGCTGGAAGCCAACGGACTGAAGGTCGTAAAAACGATCAGGTACGAACACTTCCTACCAAAAACTAAACGAGACTGGCTCACCCACTTGAGACGTCCATCACGTTTACTGCGTTGGGCTTTGGCGTGGGCTATACCCTTTAACCTCTCAAATTGTTTCGTGTATTTCTGCAGACGCTCTTCTGCGACAGACTGACATGTCCTCCCTCGCTGAAAGAGTAAAAGCTTTCTACGCAAGCCATAGCAACATAATCAAGGTTCTGCTTTACTTTGTTTGGGCTGTTTTATTTGCGTTCCTTGCTTATACCGTCTGGAGATCTCGCGACCAACTTTTACCCTACTTAGCGAAAGCCGATTATTCTCAGTTCATCCCTGTCTCAATTCTCTATTTAATTGCCCTGTTGCTCGCCGTTCTCAACTGGGCTGTCATCATGCACGCATTTGAAGACAGCATTTCACTATGGATGCATGCCAAGATCTATCTTGTTTCCATGGTTTCAAGGCGTCTGCCAGGAACGATCTGGTATGTTGGCGGTAGGATGGTCCTCTACAAGCAGTTAGGTGTCCCATCAATCAAGACTGCCTCAGCCAGCGGCATCGAATTTGTCATCAGTTTTATCGCAGATGCTTTGTTAGCCGCAGTTTTCATCCCCTTGGGTCTGGATCTGTCGAGAATCTGGTTGATTCCTTTAGGGATTGTCGTGATCCTGGGGTTGTTCGTTCTACGTCCTAAGACCTTGGGTAAGATTATGATCAAACTAAAATATCCCCTCGCCCAACCGGTTCGAACAGGGCAGGTGATTGGGTGGTTGCTCCTGCGAATGATGTTGGTGCTTACTGGTGGATTGATGATCTTCTTCACAATTCGGATTTTTACCCCGCTCGAATTTCATTCACTCTTATTCGTGCTTGGTGCCAGGGCACTCTCTGGAGCTGCCGGGATGTTGACTTACCTGTTACCGAGCAGCATGGGCGCGTCGGACCTAACACTGCTGGCTATGTTGTCGACCATTATCCCGACTTCCCTTGCAACTGTAATTGCCTTACTGGTTCGCATTTACACCACATTATTTGAATTGATTTTCGGATTCGTTTTTTTTATTCTTCTTAACAAGTCCTTACCGTTTTCAAAATTGAGGACCACCAGCGCGGATGTCCCGCCAGGAAGCAATAGTAAAGAAAATCCTGAAGAAGGATTTAATGAAAATGGTGCTGATTAATTGATTGTCAGGGGAAGCAAGACTGTAAACATGGCTTGATACCTGGATACGCTATTCAGATATTCTTCGCCAGCGATTCCACCAATCACATAAACATTTTCACCCAGCAAGACGTAAGCAGCCTCTGAGATGGCGTTTGTTGTCTCCGTGTTGATATTGGCGATCTGCCATTCCTTCTGTGCTGAAGTGTAATGAAACTGATCGA
>WOZC01000014.1:2360-3709 GCA_011620465.1 Anaerolineaceae bacterium
TTGATATTGGCGATCTGCCATTCCTTCTGTGCTGAAGTGTAATGAAACTGATCGATCGCCCCGCTCAAAGATGACTTTCCCCCAATTACCGAGATTTTGTCGTACAGCTTAATTGCGGTGTAACCAGAAAGCTTCTCAGGTAACTCGGGTTCAACCTGCCAGGGGTTTTCTTTTTCAAGCTCAGTATATGGGCTGTAACTTTCGTTGGTGTTTAACTTGTTTTCACCATCAGAGCCGCCCATCACGTAGATCTTCCCCGTATCTGCAAGCACTGCAGGGTGTAGCCTGGCAGTAGGCATTGGGCTTCCTTGATGCCAACTGTCTGTGATTGGGTCATAGCGCCAGACGGAATCAAGCGCTTTTTCAGAATCTGAACCGCCAAACAAGAAAACTTGTCCCTCATAAGCTGCCAAACCGTAAGCGCTTATAGCAACAGGCAAATCAGAAACCCGCTCCCAGGCATTTTTCCGGGGATTGAAAACCTCTACTAAATTTGTGGGGATTCCGTCTTGAGTCACGCCACCGGGGACATAAATCTTTTCACCAATGACAACGGCTGAAGCATCGTATACCGCCGTTGGTTTATCTTTTAGTGCGGTCCAAGTGTTGGAGGAGGGGTCATACATTTCAACAGAAGCGAGAGTTCCTGAACCTGAACGACCGGCGATGGCGATGATTTTTCCGTCAAAAATTGCCACAGCCATACTGCCGCGCGGTTCGTTCATCGATGCTAATGTTTCCCATTTTTGTTGTGTGATTTCCAGAGGTGATTTTTGGGACATCAAAAAAGCAGGTTTGGTAATAACGAGATATAAAGCCGCAAATATCAACACACCAAGCACAGGAATAACCCAGCGGTTATGACGTAGAAAATTTGACCAGGTTGCTTTCTCTTCTTGTGCTGAAGCTATTGGCGTTTCCACCTCGGCATCCGTGCTTTGCGAAGCAGGTGACTTGATAATGCCGTGCTCAATGGCGAATAAAGTGGCTTCAGTTCGGGAGGTTACACTAATTTTTTGAAATATATTCCCAATATGGACTTTTACCGTGTTAATGCTAATGTTAAGATCAACAGCGATTTCTTTGTTGCTCTTACCCTGTCCTACAAGTTGTAAGACCTCAATTTCACGGTCGCTGAGCAAGTTGATGTTGTTCTCCATAGGACAAATTTAATGTTTCCAATCTCATTTTTCAGTTTCATTATAATTGATGTTGAAATCGGATTCTTTAAAAAACGTAGAATAACAACACCAGTAAAAATCCTATGGAATGATGATAATGCGCTTGTATGTTTCGGACACATTTCCACTAACGTAATATCTCTGCCCTTGACCACCATACCAACTGGC
>WOZC01000140.1 GCA_011620465.1 Anaerolineaceae bacterium
CATGGTATACTTTCATCCGCTCCGTTGGAAGACGGGGACATTATTACACACGCCTCGGGTCAGATCTTCCCGCGTGCCCAAACAAGGGTTAGGAGGTTCGCAAAACCGGGCGGAGGCATAACGCAAAGGAGTTATCATGCCAAATGTATCTATGAAAGCTCTCCTCGAGAGTGGTGTTCACTTCGGACACAGAACCAACAAATGGAACCCCAAGATGCGCCCCTACATCTTCACCGAGCGCAATGGTATCCACATCATTGACCTGCAGCAAACTGTCAAGCTGCTTGAAGAAGCACACGACAAAGTCCGCGACACTGTCGCTGCTGGCGGCGCCATCCTTTTCGTCGGCACCAAGCGCCAGGCGCAGGAAACCATCCAGGCTGAAGCTGAACGCTGCGGCATGCCCTACGTCAACCAGCGCTGGCTGGGTGGCACCCTCACCAACTGGGTCACCATTCAACAGCGTATCGTCGAACTGACCCGCCTCGAGAAAATGTTCGAGACCGGCGAAGTCAATCGTCTGACCAAAAAGGAAGGTCTCCTTCTCCAGCGCGAAATCGCCCGCCTCGAAACCCGTTTGAGCGGTCTGCGCAATATGAAGACTCTGCCTGATTTGCTCTTCATCGTTGACATTGAACGTGAAGACACCGCCGTGCGTGAAGCTGTGTCCAAAGGCATCCCCGTCATTGCCATGGTCGACACCAACTGCAATCCCTCCGATATCGATTACGTCATTCCTTCCAATGATGACGCCATCCGCGCCATCAAGCTGCTCATCGGTCATATGGCTGACGCAGTTATCGAAGGCAAGATGATGCGCAAAGATGAAGAAGTTGAAGAAGAAATCATCCCCACCCGCTCCGTGATCTCTCGCAAAATCGAGGACGAAGAAGAATTAAATGATGAAGAACTTCTGGGTGAGAGCACCCGCGCCAAGATCGTCTTTGAAAAGCACGTAGATGAAGAAGATGTCGATACCGTCATCGCTGAAGAAGACAAGGAATAATTAAGAGTAGCCATCTCGAAAGGACAAAATATGGAAATCACCATTGACATGATCAAAGAACTACGCGAAAAAACCGGCTGTGGCATCATGGATTGCCGTGCTGCCCTGCAAGTCTCTAACGGCGACATGGAAGCTGCCATCGTTGAACTGCGCGAAAAAGGTCTCAAAAAAGCTGAAAAACGCGCCAATCGCGAAGCTTCTGAAGGCCGTTTGGAAGTTTACATCCACAGCGAAGGTCGCCTGGTTGTACTGGTTGAAGTTAATTCCGAAACCGACTTTGTTGCCAAATCTGATTCCTTCAAAGAACTTTCCCACGAGATAGCTCTGCAGATCGCTGCAGCCGCTCCCAAATACATCTCTGAAGCAGATGTCCCAGCCGAAGTGATCGAGGAAGAAAAAGCCATTATCACAACTCGTGTTCGCGAAGAAGGCAAACCCGAAGCGATCATCCCCAAGATCGTCGATGGATTTATGAAAAAATTCATGGACGAGAATGTTCTGCTCAATCAGAAATATGTTCGTGATGAAAGCAAAACCATTGCTGACCTGATCAATGACAAAGTCGCGGCCTTGGGTGAGCGCGTGGTCGTCCGCCGCTTTGTGCGCTGGGCTTTAGGGGAAACCACCCCAGCTTCTACCGAAGAAGAAACCGTCTAACCATTCGAGAGCCAACCAAAAGTTGGCTCTCTTTTTGCAACTGTACAGAAAAATCGGAGGATCAATGAGCGAAGAAAAACATGCCAATAGATATAATCGAATCCTGCTGAAACTCTCCGGCGAAGCCCTGGCTGAACCAGGTGGTTTTGGCATCGCACCGGCGCAAGCCAGTCATATTGCCCAGTTAGTCAAAAACGTCTATGAAACCGGCGTTGATGTGGCTATCGTAATCGGTGCCGGTAACATCTGGCGTGGTGCCACCGGCGAAAATACCGGTATGGATCGTGCCACCGCAGATTACATGGGTATGCTTGCGACGATGATCAACGCGCTGGCATTAATGGATGCCCTCGAAAAAATCGATGTGACCACCCGTGTGATGTCCGCTATCGAAATGCACACCGTTGCTGAACCCTACATCCGCCGCCGAGCCATCCGCCACCTCGAAAAAGGGCGTGTGGTCATCTTTGGTGGCGGGACGGGCAACCCTTACTTCTCCACAGACACTGCCGCTGCCTTGCGCGCCACTGAAATCGGAGCCGATGTAGTCATCAAAGCCACCAAGGTCGACGGCGTTTACGATCGCGACCCAAAGATCTTCCCGGATGCTGTCCGCTTCGATCGTCTTACCCACATCGAGGCTATCAGCCAGCGTCTTAACGTGATGGACAGTACTGCCATCTCGTTATGCATGGATAACAACATGCCAATTCTGGTACTCAATCTGTGGGAGCCTGGCATGCTTATGGCTGCCATCCATGGCGAACCCGTTGGCACATTAGTGACGATGGAAGGTTAACCCGAGTACTACTCTTGTGTATTACTCTTGCAAATCCACAGTCAATGTGGTATAAAATGCTCTAATTACAGCCCTTGCGGCACTCTTATCCAGAGAGGTGGAGGGACCGGCCCTATGAAACCTCGGCAACCAACCAAGCGTATGGTGCCAACTCCGGCAGACAGATCTGGAAGATGAGAGGCTAAAGCATACCACGCGGAATGCCCCTCACTTGCAGGGGCATTTTTTATAACCTGAGGAGGTAAATTTGACAACTACATTTATGAATTCACCTAAATATCTGTTCACTTCTGAATCGGTGACCGAAGGTCATCCCGATAAGATTTGTGACCAAATCAGCGACGCCATCCTGGATGCAATGATCAAGGAAGACAAATCCAGCCGTGTGGCTTGCGAGACCGCTATTAAAACCGGCTTTGTACTCACTTATGGCGAAGTCACCACCAAAACCTATGTTGATATCGACGCCCTTGTGCGCGAAGTCGTCAATGATATCGGTTACGATCGCGGTAAAAAAGGCTTCGATGGCACGACCTGCGGTGTTTTGGTGGCGCTTGCCAACCAATCACCCGATATTGCCCAGGGTGTCGACCGAAACGGACGCACCGAACCTTCCATCTTTTCTGAAGAGTACATTGCTGCCGGTGGTGCTGGCGACCAGGGCATGATGTTTGGTTATGCCTGCGACGAAACCGAAACCCTCATGCCCATGCCCATCTACTACGCACATAAACTTACCCGCCGAATGGCTGAAGTGCGGAAAAATGGTACCCTCGGCTGGATGTACCCAGATGGTAAGAGCCAGGTTACCGTTGAATATCACTACGGAAAACCAGTTCGCATCCACACCATCGTCATCTCCAGCCAGCATGCTGACCGGTTCGAAGATGTTGAGTTGAGCAACGAGCGCATCCGCGCCGATGTGATCGAACACGTCATCAAACCCATCATCCCTTGTGAACTAATCGATGAAGATACCAAAATTTATGTCAACCCCACCGGTCGCTTTGTTATTGGCGGACCCATGGGAGATGCCGGTCTGACCGGGCGCAAGATCATCGTCGACACCTACGGCGGCATGGGTCGCCATGGCGGCGGTGCCTTTAGCGGAAAAGATCCGACAAAAGTCGATCGCTCTGCTGCCTACGCTGCCCGCTGGGTCGCTAAAAACGTGGTTGCCGCTGGCTTAGCCTCCCGCTGCGAAGTTCAGCTCTCGTATGCCATCGGCGTCCCTGAACCCTTGAACATCAACGTCGAAACCTTTGGAACCGGCAATGTTGATGATGATAAGATTGCTGAAGCGATCAGCCAGGTTTTTGACCTGCGCCCCCGCGCCATCATCCGCGATCTCGACCTGCTCCGCCCGATTTACCGTCAACTTGCCAGCTACGGTCACTTCGGTCGTGATGACCTCGATCTGACCTGGGAAAAAACCAACAAAGTCGATGCCTTGCGTGCTGCCGTTAATCTTCTCAGCGTAGCATAAGCTCCTTCGTAAAATCAAGCTATCGAATAAAGAAGCAGACTTGATTGTCTGCTTCTTTTTTGTATGAACTCTTTCCGACTCTGGCTCGACATTACCTTCACAAAAATATACTGTTCTTCTCAAATGAAACGAAAACGAAGCTTTGTGATCTTAGTCTTGAGTGTGCTTTTTCTACTCTCAGCCACTTTGATGGTCAATTTTGGCTTGGGCTATTTTGAAGAGAAAAACCAGCCCCTGCCTCAGATGACCCAACCAGGCTGATAGCATCGTTGCGTTTATGGCAGCTTCTACGCCTGCAAACACCCCAGAAGCGCTTACGTGATTGACAATTACACCAAACCCTGTATCAACAGAAACCACCCCGAATCCAACTTCGACAACAGCCCCAACTGATCCTACCGATACTGCTGTAAACATGACCCTAATTGTGACAGCAACATTCTATGTGCCAAATACAGGTCGGGAAGACAACTTCTTTGGTCCCGGCTCAATAATCACAGGATTGGCTACGCTAGGTTTCGGTCTCGCCTTGAACCAAATATTGCGAAAAACATACACTACCAAGCGTGAGTAATTTGCAGAAAGTATTCCAAAAAAAATTGGTGATCAAGAGGATTATTATCGCTTATCTTTTAGCGTTGCTCTTACGTGGTTCCCAGATTATTGATATTGACCTTGAGCCGCAGCAAGATTCGAATGGAAAACGGACAAGCCCACGTCCGACTTATCTTGCATCACTAATCTGGCTGTTTTGTTTGAATGGAAACAATTGCTGAGACTTATCTTTTGAATTTCAGATACCACCAGACCAAACCAAAAACCAGCGCAGCGGCGACCAAACCGATCCTGACCTGAATTGGTACGATCGACTTACTTTCAGACTCTTGTCCAGTTCGAGTCTCTTCTTCAGAGGGCAGTTCGAGTTGAGTGTCATTTGAATCGGGTGTCATCTTCAATATAGTCCCCGCCTTTTCCGTGTCAATACCGTAGATCCTGGGGGCTTCGTGCTCCAATGGAATTGGCGTTGCCATCAAGCTTTCTTGCGATGGAACCTCTTGTTCCGGGATGGCTTCTTCGGGAAAGGCGCTGACCGCACCATCCATGGCAGTCTCCGGGGCAATCTCGCCAGCACCTGCTCCTTCTAACGCCATCTCTTCTGAGTAAAAAACGTTCGGGTTGATGTAGATGTTTATGCTAACGCCGCCGGCTTCGGCAACTCCACCGCCGCCTCCACCGCCCTTTCCGCCGATCCCTCCGAGCCCAGTCGCCCCATAACCCCAATTCAGCAGGTAGATTGGTGCGGACGCCATTGTTTTGATACCTGCTTCCTCTCCGGTGTTGGAGGCGACTGAGGAATCCTCCTGAACAGCATAGGTCTGGGGGTTATCAGAGCTCATAGGTACGGTCAGTGAAACATTGCGGAAGATCAATTCACTGCCGAAGATCACTGCAACCAGCAAAGCGGAGATCAAACTTGCCCAGCCAAACACGGGCTGCAAAAAGCCGGCTCGTTTTGCCTTACGGGCTTCAACGCGAGTCAGAGTGAAATTACGAGGAACCTTGTAGCAAGGCAACTGCTCCATAGCATCCTTGAGCCGCCTTTGCTGTTGAAAAAGGGTAGTCAGATAGGGACATTCGGTTAACCGCTTGTTGAACTCGGCTTGCTCCTGGGGTGTCAGAGCATGGTCGAGAGCAATATTCAATAGTTCCAGGTCCCTGGAGGTAACATTTTCTTGCCTAATCATCATCTTCCTCGTTATTTAGACGGAATTGATCAGGTAAAAGTTCCCCGGTTAACTTCAAACATTCCTGCATCTTTAAACGCGCCCGGCTCAGCCGGCTTTTCACCGTTCCCACAGGGCTTTGAATTACCTCTGCAACGGTTTCATAATCCTCCCCCGACACATCCACCATCACCATTACAACCCGATGCTTCTGATTGAGCTTGTTGAGGCAATCCTGGATCGCTTTTTCGAGCTGGGCATTCATTATTGTTTCTTCCAGCCCCAACGACTTGTCAGCGATCCATTCGGGTGACTCAATTGGCTCACTCTCATCCGTTTCCGGTTCAAGGCTTACAGTTGGACGGCGTTTTTGTTTACGCAGTTCGTCATAACAGGCATTCGTGACAATCCGCAAAAACCATGCTTTAAACGACCCTCCCCGGTAGCTATCCAGTTTTCGATACATGGAGATGACCGCATCCTGGGTGGCATCAGCCGCGGCGGCTTCATCCGCCATGATGCGGTAAGCAACGTTATAAGCAAGTTCCTGGTATGTCAATACTAACTGGTTAAAAGCATCCAGATCGCCATCCACAGCCTTTTCGATCAGAATTGACTCGTCCATAAATATATATGTTGCAAGTCCTGAGCCAATAAGATACCGACTTTTCTAACTTCAATTTTAATAAAAATTAATCTTTCTTGTTGTCCTGGGCTGTATCACGCAAATGAGGAAATAATATGATTTCCCGCAGGGTATGTTGCCCTGTCAGAAGCATTACAAAGCGATCAACGCCCAGCCCCAGCCCACCGTTTGGCGGCATGCCATAAGCCATGGCTTGTAAATAATCCTCATCCATGGGGTTGCGCTCTTCTTCATCTTCATTATAGGTAAGCCCCATATCCAAAAAGCGCTGTTCCTGGTCTAATGGATCATTCAACTCAGTGAAGGCATTGCACAATTCCATTCCACCGATGTAGCCCTCAAAACGTTCGACCGTGTTCGAATCTTCCAACTTAGCTTTTGCCAGGGGTGAAATATCGCGCGGGTAATCATACAGGAACGTTGGTTGGATCATGATCGGCTCCAGGAAGGTTTCAAGCAGGGTGTTGATCAATTTGCCCCTCGAGATGCCTGCTTTGAAATCAATTTTCTTCTCTCGCAACACGGCTGCCAGCGATTCAGAATCCGGGTACATCTGGATATCGATCCCAGCATGGTCGATCAACCCCTGGCGGATTTGCAATCGGTTCCAGGGTGGGGTCAGATCAATTTCTGCTCCATTAAATTGGATTTTCATCGTACCCAACACTTTTTGAGCAACCTGCGAAACCATCTGCTCGGTCATTTCCATGATCTTCATGTAATCGGCATATGCCATGTAAAATTCGAGCTGCGTGAATTCCGGATTGTGTTTGAAAGAAACGCCTTCGTTTCGAAAATCGCGTCCAATTTCATAAACCCGGTCCAACCCGCCCACCAACAATCGTTTCAGGTAGAGCTCAAAGCTAATGCGCAAGTAGAGCTGCTGGTGCAGCTGGTTGTGATAAGTTGTGAAAGGCTTTGCAGCTGCGCCGCCATAAATCGGTTGTAAGATGGGAGTTTCAACTTCAAGGAAGCCTCGCTCATCCAGAAATTCCCGTAAAGCCTTGATGGTGTGCGCACGGATTTTGAAAATTTCGCGCACTTCGGGGTTGACTGCCAGGTCAACATAACGCTGGCGATATCGCGTTTCAGGATCACTCAATTGTGCATGCCGGACGACCTCCCCATCCACAACTTCGTCCTTGTCAGCCGGTAGTTGCAGGATTGCCTTTGCAAGCATGCGGAAATCCGCCACCTGCAACGTCACTTCACCGCGGCGGGTACGGAACATGGTTCCACTGGCTTCAATGAAATCGCCAAGGTCATAATAACGGACAAACTCGTCCAATTTTTCTTCACCGAGCTCATTAACCCGTAAGAGAAGTTGAACTTTTCCACTCATATCCTCAATGTGTGCGAAACTTAACTTGCCCATATTCCTGATCGCGCGCAAACGACCAGCCAAAACCACTTCCACAGCTTCTGTTAATCCTTCTGTTTCGGCTTTCTCAAAGGCAGCGATTGCTTCCGCGTTGTCAGTGTTCTTATGTGAACGGGTCGGATATGGCTCCACGCCCTGCTCTCGCAACTTCTCCAGTTTGTTCAATCTTTGCTCTTCCAATTCAGAAAATTCGTCTCTCAGCATTTAATGTCCTTTACATTAAAAATGCCCCACCTGGTCGGGTGGGGCATTCAGTTGATTTCTTTTATTCGATTTTCAAGATCTCAACTTCGAAAGCGCCACCTGGCGTTTCAACCTTGATCTTCTCGCCAACCTTATGATTGATCAAAGCGTGACCGATGGGAGATTCGTTTGAAATCCGTTTTTCCAATGGGTTTGCCTCAGCAGGACCGACGATCATAAAGTATTCTGGTTCATTGCCTTCTTCAATGATGGTTACCTTTGAACCAACTTTGACAATACCCTGCGGATTATCATCCTCGCCGATGATATGAGCATTGGCAAGCAAAATTTCAAGGTCTTTGATGCGCCCTTCAACGAAAGATTGTTCGTTTTTCGCAGCTTCAAATTCTGCATTTTCGATCAGCTCACCGTCTTCCATGGCGTCTTGAAGGCGCTGAGCAACTTCTTTACGTTTTATAGTACGCAAATAAACTAATTCTTGTTCAGATTTTTCATAACCTTCGCGTGTCAGGTATGAACTTGGCATCTCTAATTCCTCATCAATATGATTCTTCCCCACAGGGATAAACACAAAATGCGCCAGAAGGTCGAAACCATCCAAACGCTTTCGGCATATTATACTATGTTTTGATATTAATCAATGCAAAGCATAGTCTAAAAACTAATTCCAGCTCGGCGGCGCAGGCTGCGGATCGCTACCGCGCTTTTTAAACAACCAGCCCACAACCAAACCGAAAATAAAGCCTCCAATATGGGCGAAGTAAGCCGTGCCGCCCTGATCCAACGCGCCCAGAGATCCAACACCGCTGAGCAGCTGCAGCACAAACCATAAACCTAACACAATGATGGCCGGCATCAGTGTCAATCGGGCAAAAAAGCCAATAGGCACAAAAGTGTATACCCGGCTGTTGGGATACATGACCAGGTAAGCGCCCAACACAGCGGCAATCGCGCCGCTGGCTCCCAACATGGGAATTCCCGAACTGGGGCTGATCACCACCTGCAATAATGCTGCTGCTACTCCACCAGCCAAGTAGAAGATCAGGTAACCGATATGACCGAGCCTGTCTTCGATGTTGTCACCAAATATCCACAGGTAAAGCATATTGCCAAGCAGATGCATCCAGCCGCCATGCATGAACATGCTGGTAAGAATATCGGTAATATCCCCTGCATCGATCCCATTCAAAAAATTGGAAGGAATAAGAGCATATTCATAATATATGCTTTCAAGGTTTGAACTGTTCAGAAACATCCACAAGAAAACAAGCACGTTGACCACAATTAGCGCATAGTTGACGAGTGGAGTTCGGTGAGTTTTTATTTCATCACGAATAGGGATCATAGTTTATCCTTTAATAATTCAACTCGATGTTTGTTGTTCGCCCAATAATACCTTTAATCTTGGGTAATCACGATAAAATCCTCTACGCTCCTCCGGCAAAAGCGCAGCGATCTGGCACATTACCTCGGTCACGCCTTGTTTGAGAAATTCTTTCTCGCTCTGTCCTTCCACCAATTGAGGCAACGTATATGGTTTTCCAAAGATCACCTTAACTTGCATTTTCTTCAGTCTCGAAAAGCGTTTTAGCATGTCAGCCGAACCGAGAACAGCTGCCGGGATGATCGAGACCTTGTTTTTCAATGCCAATAAAACCGCTCCGGGCTTCCCTTCTAACAATTGGTTGTCTTTCGATCTCGTACCCTCTGGTGCCAATCCGACAATTCCACCCTTTTTCAAAAAAGCAGACGCTTCTCTAAAAGCCTTGAAGTCATAACCTTCCCGATTGATCCAAATGACGTTCAATTTTTTCATAATCCAACCTAACAGAAAGGCTCGCTCGTATTCCTTGGCAACCATTCCAACAATATCCTTACGGGAGGTCGACAACATCAAGAAAGGTGTGTCCAAGCGGCTGATGTGGCTGGTCGTCAATACGTAAGCCCCCTGATCAGGGATGTTTTCACCGCCGACTACCTCTAAATTAACCAATGCATTGACAAGTGAGCGAAGGATATTCATCATTCTTTCACGGGTGATTAGGGTATCATGTGACATGCGTCTCTCCTATGATGGCAATCGGTTGAGTTTTTGTACTCTTTAAGACATGACGGGCAAAAAAGACATAACCAACGCCGACCAGCAATGCCATCACCGCCATGATCAGATTGGATAGTGTCAGGTTGATTTCCTGACCCCTTAAGCTGGGAATCAACTGGGTCAACACGACAGCCAGGTTCCATAACCCGTGGATAATGAAAGCCAACAAATAAATCCCGAGAAGCCTGGCTATATTGCGGTCACGCCAGGTTTTCGCCAATGCCCAGCCTATCAGACCGCCGTTGAAAACATGGATCAACGTGCCTCCCAGCCGAGCAATCAAGAAATAGAGCCAATCGTTACCCGGCGTCATGGCAGTCTGCGCGGCATAAAGCATGCCTTCCACTAGGGCAAAAGCAGCTCCGCTCATCATCCCGGCTAAATAGCCTTCGCTTTCACTGATACCCAGACCAAGCAGAGACCAAACCGCCAGGGTCTTGAACAGTTCTTCCACAGCGGGCGCGATGACGGCAACAATAATTGTCAAAGCCAGAACAACCAGCGGAGAGCTGAGTAATGCTTCAATCTCCCCCATGGTGTCAGGAATCTGGGTGATATTGCCAATATTAAGGATACCCAGTACCAGGATAAGAATGATTACAAGCAGCAATTCCACCAGCATGATCAATGGGATCGAGACAATGCTCGAAAAGCTGATCACAGACGCGTTCCGACCTTTGTGTTGTCCCCATAAATGTCCGCTTGCCATTCGTAGCAGCCAGATCGTGGGGATCAATATACCCAGAAAAACGAGAATCGAAAAGATCCAGTCAGGTAAGATGATCGAATATTGCCACGCATCCACAGCCCAGAGCATTAACGGAAATATCAGGATAATGAATTGCAGCCAGCCGGCTTGCTTATGTTTGGGATTTTTAGATTTGCCGCTGAGCCGCAGGATACTATCAACCGCCCCTATGAAAGCCAGTAGTGCAATAAAACCACATGTGTACGCCCAAAGATACACAGTACGGTTTGAAAGTTGCCCAAAAACAGAGTTAGAACCTGTTTCTGGTTGCCACCAGATCAATACAAGGAAAAGCGATCCAGCCCCGAGGACGACAAAGATGTTTCCGAAAAGATTCATCCAGTGCATCCAGCGCGGGCTGGTTCTATTTGATAGTGCGGGCTCAGTACTTGGTTCGACCACTAATTTTCTGTAATCGTAATGCTAATGATCTTATCGCCTGCTGGTGCATCAGGGTTGTTATCCGCGTCACGTTCTGTAATTTGTTCCAGCACATCGACGCCGTCAATCAGTTTCCCGAAGATGGTATAACCACCATTGAGGGAGGGGTAAGGTACGTAGGTAATAAAGAACTGGCTTCCGCTTGTGCCTTCTGCCTGACCGCGGGCTACACCAACCATGTAGGCTTCATCGTATGTTAAATCAGATACGATTTCTTCGCGATATTGATAACCTGCACCGCTCCAACCAGTACCGGTTGGGTCACCAGTTTGAGCCATGAAGTTGTGATAAACACGGTGGAAGGTCACACCGTCATAAAAACCTTCGCGGGCTAAATAAACAAAGGAGTTTACAGCCATCGGTGCGGCTTTTGGGTAGAGTTCAAGAACGAGATCACCTTTTTCTGTTGTAATCGTGGCAGTGTATTCTTTATTCTGGTCGATGACAAAAGGCGGGCATTCGGTAACCATTTCCTTCTCAGCCTTCATCACTTCAATGAAGTTGCTGAGATAGGCTGACGTCCAGTTACCGACCGGTCGTCCGTTGACCAGGATTGTCGGAGTAGAGCTGACACCAGCGGCAAACATTGCTTGCTGTTCTGTTGTGATCTTGTTGATCACATCTTCACTCGCGATGTCTGCGGTAAACTGATCCACGTCCAGTCCAATTTCCTCAGCAGTGGTCTTCAACCATTCAGTAACTTCCTCGGTTGTAAATGCGGACAGGGTTTCCTGGTTCGAGAAAATGGCGTTATACATCTCCCAGAATTTTCCCTGCATGCCAGCTGCTTCAGCCGCATAGGCTGCCAGCGGAGCATTTGGATGGAGGGAATCGAGCGGCAGAGGACGATATACAAGCCGAACATCGTCTGGATACTTTTCCATCAATTTATTCAACTCAGCGAAAGCCATTGAACAATAGGGACAGAAGAAATCGGTATATTCCGTAATTGTCAGTAAGGCATCTTCCGGTCCTTTGGTCCAATCTGATTCGCTCACATCAGCGAATATCGCCAGCTGAGTTTTTTGTTCATCTGTTAGCTCCGCAAAGAGCGGACCCACCAGCGTACAACTCATATTGCCATCTTCATCTACAATGGGTAAAACTTCGGTGGGAATTGCTGGAATGACCTCAGTTGTTTCGGGACTGGCAGCTTCAGTTTCAACAACGGCGGGAGTCTCGGTAGGCGGAGGGGTAACTTCCTGGATTTGACAGGCGCCCAGTGCCAACATAAAGATCATTACGATCCACAGATACTTCTTTACATTTTTCATATTGAAATTCCTTTCGATCAGCGGGGCTTTGCGTCCCGCTGCTTTTTCAGATTCTATTTTTGTCTAACGCGTCCATAACCAGTGCTCTGATTTCCTTTTGCACCTGGTCAGGTTCTTGCTTGGCATCAACAATCTTCCAGCGTTCAGGTTCCTGTGCAGCAAGGATTTGATAGCCTTCACGTACGCGTTCGTGGAATGATAACTCAAAAGCATCAAGACGGTTCCATTCCTCCTTGATCTTCTTCCTTTTTAACCCAGTCATGATATCGACATCGAGTAAAATGGTCAGATCTGGCTTTAAACCACCGGTAGCAAATTGTAGCATAGCCCGTAAGATTTCCAGGTCCAGCCCATGACCATAGCCTTGATATGCCAGAGTCGAATCACCATAGCGATCACACAAAATGATCTTCCCCTGCTGCAGGCTGGGAATGATCAACTCTTCGACCAGCTGAGCCCTGGCAGCAAGAAAAAGCAGGATTTCGGTTCGTGGGTGCAATTCGGTGTTGTCCATCCTTATCAGAACCTCGCGAATCTGGTCCCCGATCTTTGTTCCGCCTGGTTCACGTGTTTTCACTACCGACAAACCAGACTCCTCAAGGAATCGGGCTAACTGCGGGAGTTGAGTGCTTTTTCCGCTACCTTCTGGACCTTCAAAAGTAATGAACATACTTAATCCCTAAAGATACGTACGTATCGATTTGGGTCTTTCCCGAAAGATCGGGAAACCAGGTGCGCTTGTTTGGCGAGTTCATGCTGCTCGCGCCGGACGGGCGAGGGCATGGGCGGCAGGTTGATAAATTTTTCTCCAGCCTGGATCATCATAATGGCTTGTTCAGCGTGCCGCATGGCTTCTTCTATTAGCGATCGTTTGACCGGTGTCTGGGGTTGTTGAAAAGAGTCCGCCAGGAACTGCTCAATCTGTTCAACTGAATTGGATTTCACCACGAATATTGGTATGCCCCGTTCTTCTGCTTCAACAATCGGCTGCAGCCGATCGCGATAGTAACGTCTTTGGGTGAGCAATACATCAGCTTCCGATAAGTCTTTGACAACCATCGCGGGTATACCCATGCTTTTAATGGACTGCAAAAGCCTGTTCCGTGCTACTCCGAAGGCGAAAATTCTCTTTTCTCCTTCCCGATCCTGCATATTTGGGTTTGGGTAATCATCTTCATCCAAAAAATCATCGTATCGTTCAGCATGCCTGGGCTGGGAATAGCTTGCCGGCTTTGGAGCTGCGGTCAGGTTGCTGCCGCGATCAAACGGGCTCTTATCCATCCCATTGCCCTTTCGTATCGATTGAGACACGGTCGGCATATTTGGTTTGGTTTGCTTCAAGATGTGCACCTTGCCATCTTCATCCCGGAATCGTTCCTCTGGCAGCATCGGGTAGCCGCGTAAAATTGAATCGACTGCCGCGCCAACATCGCGGTGCACTTTCACCCGCTTTCGATCCTGAATTTCAACCAGGACGGTAAATGTAGGTGGAGATTTTCGTTCCAAAACAGTTTTTTGCGTCCCTCTCCGCCTGGCTTCATCGTCCGATAGCGTCACAGAAGAGACCCCACCGATCAAATCAGAAAGGGTTGGGTTGACCAACAGGTTGTCCAACGCGTTGCCATGCGCAGTGCCGATCAACTGCACGCCTCGTTCGGCAATTGTGCGGGCGGCCTGGGCTTCCAGTTCACGTCCGATCTCATCGATAACGATCACTTCAGGATTGTGATTTTCAACCGCCTCGATCATAACTTCGTGCTGCAAGGATGGCTTGGGGACCTGCATGCGCCGGGCACCCCCAATCGCCGGATGAGGCACATCTCCATCGCCGCCAATTTCATTCGAGGTGTCAACGATCACCACGCGCTTTTTTTCTGCCAAAATCCGGGCAGCTTCACGCAGCATCGTCGTTTTCCCAATACCGGGCTTACCTAAAATCAGGATGCTCTCACCTGAGTCGATCAAGTCTTCAATAATATTGATCGTGCCATATACAGCCCGACCCACCCGGCATGTCAGACCGACTACGTTACCTCGTCGGTTGCGGATCGCAGAGATACGGTGAAGCGTGCTCTCCATACCAGCACGGTTATCCGCGTCGAATTCGCCGATGCGGCTGACCACATAACTGATATCGTTGTGGTCAACCATACGATCCAGCAATTTCACTTCGCCGTCAACAAAACGGGCAGTTGGGATCCGACCCAGGTCAAGGATCACTTCTAATAAATCATCAAAATGATCTGCCCGGACAACAGCCTGAGCGATTTCTTCAGGAAATACCTTCAGCATTGCCGCCAGATCATCGGTTATGTATTTTGTTTGTGTCATAAATTTCATTCTATATCTTTTTTACCTTGATTTTAACTTATTTCAGCATGATTGACTTAGCCTTATAGCGTTTCTAATGGAATATTAATCGGAACCGGACGGATTCTTGCAGAGTAGATCTTCTTCGATCTGGCTGGAGTTTGTGACATCAATGGAATACTACGGTCGGAATCTGCGTATTGTTATGTCAACCTTCATAATTACCAGCAATCAACGAGTGAAGGGTTTATATATTACATCCAATGTTGCAGACATAACAACTACTATGTTTGTCGGTTTCAATTACTTCAAGATTACCAAAAAAGTCCATCAATTCATCCTTTACAACGCGGATGAATTTGAAATAATCTCCGCCTTCGGCAAACTCAGCAATACTTATAGCCACTGAGCGCACTCCGTTGTAATCATGCAAGATCACCAGGTGTTTACCAACCCGCTTCATTTCCTTATAGAGTAGTAAACGCTGATCCGCATTCATCCCATGAGCAACAAAGGCAGCCATAACAACATCAAAACTGTTGTCAGAGAAGGGCAATCCGCTCCCGATGCTTCCCCGGCAAAGACGCACATTCGCATTCTCCCGCCTGCTTTTTGCTACTCGCAGCATTCCAATCGAATGATCCACTGCATAGGTTTTCAAACCCATCTCGCTAAAAACAGACGCCATGGCACCACTACCACAACCGACATCTATTATGGTAGAGAAATGCGAAAGGTTGCAGTGGTCCATTTCGTGAAAGATCCGGGCATAATTCCGGTGCTGGCGCTTATACAAGCGATTGTAAAACGGCGAGAGTCTGTCAAACAATTTTCTTGATTTCTTATTTGGCATTCCTTTTTTCCCCCTCAGTTTGACCTTACTTTATCTGCGTTATTGGCAGAGAACCTTCCATATTGCTATTTTCAAAGATTTTCTGTACTGCGCTCCGTTCAAGTGACTTTCGTAAAACCAAATGCTTTACTAGTAGTATCTGGGCTTCACTTTTTGAGTTGCCAGCCTCTTCCATGGCAGTGTCTAACCAGGGCTGGTAAGACCGCACACACAAGTAGACTGGTCTGCCCAACAACTCCGGGATAGCCCCTGGTAAGGCTTGCAGCAAACCTGCCGCCCCAACCTCCGTACTGCTTATCACCTGCACCCAAACGCCCTTGGGTCCATATTCAAGGTCTGCGTAAGCTGCCAGTTGTCCGTTTTGCTGAAATGCCACCAATCCAAGTGCTGCCTTACGGGTGACTGGCTCAATGCATTGTACCGAATAAGGTACAACTTCTTTATACAATTTGTTCAATGAACTGATATCTTCCGAAGTCCACAAGCGCCATTGGATTGTTGTCTCATCATCGTGCTTTTCCTTCGAATCCAGTTGATAAATGTTCTGCCTTGCCCAAGTGGTGAATCCGGCTTTTCGAAAGCCCTCAAAAAGTGGGGAAGACTCTGGTAATTCAGCCAAAACACCCCAAGCCTTCCAGGCTCCTGCACTTTTTACCAGGGGCTCGAGCACCCGGCAGATACTAAGCGGATCCGATCCTTCCTGGCAGCCTAAATAACACATCTGGGCGTATTGTCTTGTCTGTCTTTTTTCAATTTGACCATAACAAAGGACGCCCTCTTCCTCCTCCCAACTGACCGCCGCTTGTTCTACTAAAGGTGCGATCCGCTGCATGACATTGCGCATGTTAAGCGGGTCACCTCGCGTGAAAAAACGGACTGAGTCCAGGCTTTGTAAAACAGCACCAGTTCGGCTGATTTTATAGAGGTCGAAAGGACTTAATTTTCGGATTCCGATAATGCCATCTCCAAAAAATAGCGGTGGAAACGCAAATCGTCGGTAAGTTCCGGATGAAAAGAGGTTGCCAGCAGCTTGCCTTGCTGCGCGGCAATGACCCTGCCATCTGGTAGACTCAGCAGCGGTTGCGCTCCTCCATAAGCTTCGGTAATTATTGGACCCCGGATGAAGGTCAGGTGATAATCCGGTTCACTCGGTGTTAGGAAAGGAACGGGGAGGTCGATCTCGAATGAATCAATCTGCCTTCCAAAAGCATTACGCTGGATAGTGATATTCATCAACTCAAGAAGCGGCTGTCTCTTGCCAACATCCTTGGAGAGCAAAATTGCTCCCGCACAGGTGCCCCAGATCGCCTTTGTCTGCCCGAAATCACGAATCGCATCCAGCAAGCCATAAGCGACCATCAATTTTCCGATGGTAGTAGACTCACCTCCTGGAATGATCAACCCTCTCAGGCCTTCCAATTGTTCCGGATGTCTGACTTCAGAGACATCAGCCCCGAGTTTTTCGAGGCTGATACGATGTTCACGAAAATCGCCTTGTAAAGCTAAGACTCCAATCTTCATGTTTCTGAGTGCTTCGTCTTTCTATCCTACCAACCGCGACCGGCCATTCGTTCATCATCTGGCAATTGGCTCGCCGACCGACCCACCATGGCTTCACCCAGGTTGCGGCTGATTTCAGCCAGGATGCCGGGTTCTCTGTAGTGGGTGGTTGCTTTTACGATAGCTTGTGCCCGTTTGGACGGATCGCCAGACTTGAAGATGCCCGAACCCACGAAAATACCATCCACGCCCAATTGCATCATTAAGGCAGCATCCGCAGGTGTGGCGATGCCGCCGGCGGCAAAATTGACCACTGGCAGCTTGCCCAGTTCCCGCACCTGCATACAGATCTCATAGGGTGCCTGGATATTCTTGGCAAAAGTCATTACTTCTTCTTCAGGCAGCGACTGCAGGTGGCGGATATCGCCAAAAACCGAGCGGGCATGCCGCACAGCTTCGACCACGTCTCCCGTGCCAGGTTCGCCCTTGGTGCGCATCATGGCAGCGCCTTCACCGATCCGACGTAACGCTTCACCCAGGTTTCTACATCCACAAACAAACGGCACCTTAAAGTTGTGCTTATTGATGTGATAGGCTTCGTCTGCAGGAGTCAAAACTTCTGATTCGTCGATGAAATCAACACCAAGTGCTTCCAAAATCTGAGCTTCTACAAAATGCCCGATGCGGCATTTCGCCATAACTGGAATGCTGACGGTTTCCATGATTTTAATGATAAGTTCGGGGTCGCTCATACGAGCAATCCCGCCTGTTGCGCGGATATCTGCCGGGACGCGTTCCAAAGCCATCACTGCAACCGCTCCTGCGTCTTCTGCGATTTTAGCCTGATCGGCATTGACCACATCCATGATCACGCCGCCCTTAAGCATCTCAGCGAGTCCTTTTTTAACTGCAAATCCCGAAACTTCCCGTTCCATGCAACCTCCAATATTGTGATTAATATTCTATTGGGATTGTACCATTAACCACAGAGCACTTTCGCTTAAGCAGCTGCCTCTCTGAAAGCGGCAACCAATTCGCGGTTAAATGCCGGGATGTCCGCTA
>WOZC01000039.1 GCA_011620465.1 Anaerolineaceae bacterium
TTATTCCTCCAATAAGTTCAACAATTTATTTTAAAAGTATACTGCTATCTTTTTAATTTACAACAGCAAAGATTAACCAAACAAATTAAATTTTTCTATGATTGCTGGTCCTAATATCAAAACTCCAATGATCACAGCCAGGAATGCAGCAATCAATACAGAGGCTGCGCCAACATCTTTGCTGATTTTTGCGAGGGGGTGCACTTCAGGACTGGCGAGATCAACGATGACTTCAAAGGCTGTGTTGAGAAATTCTGCCAACCACACCAACCCGATGACCAATAAGATCGCTATCCACTCACCTCTTTCGAGATGAAGAAAAATACTGACTCCGATCACCACAATTGTAGCGGCAAAGTGTATCCAGGCATTTCTTTGGGTTCGAAAAACAAACGCCAAGCCTTGGAACGCTGCGAGAAAGGAATTCTTCCTGCTCTTTACAAATTGTTCTGCTTCAGTTGTTGCTTTTTTCGCCATATTTTTGTGACAAGAATTATAAAACAAGGTAAAATAGTGAACTCACGCGGGTGTTGCCAAGTGGTAAGGCATTAGCTTCCCAAGCTAACATTCGTGGGTTCGAATCCCATCACCCGCTTTTCATCTATTTTACTGTTAATAACGAAAAACTGCTTGAACTTAAGCAGTTTTTCATTTAACCTAAATTTCAGTCAAGTTGCTTTTTGTAGACCCTGTGATTTTTGTAATACTTCACACCCAGGTTATCCAAATCTTTGCGCATCTGGACAGCGGTTTCAGCTACCTGGGTAAGTTCTGCATAGATAAAGCGTTTGTTGGCTTGCGCAGCTCTCATTAAAGAGTCAAAGAGCAAAGCATTACCACCCATACCCTGGTACTCCGGCAAGATTCCGATCCCATTGAAATCCAACCACTCGGTGGTTTTCAGCTCGCGCAACAGCCTAAGGATACCAATTGGTCCGAGCCTGCCTTTGTTCTTTTGCATTGCCGCAGAAGCGTCTGGGAAAGGTAGAACAAAACCGACAATATCATCATTTTCGTTCAGGATGATTTGAAGTAACTCCGGGATCGCAACCTGGATGGCGTTATCGACAGCATAGTCCAGCTCTCTGTCAGAGAGAGGATAATACTCCCAGTTCTTCACAAAAGAACGGTTATATGCCTCTTTGATTTTGTATTTCCACTCCAAAATATGTTTTTTGTTGCGGAAGTTCATTACCTTGAGTGTCCCATGTTTTTCCACGATTTCTACAGCTTTTTTTATCTTCTCTGGCAATACAAATTCTTGGGGGGACAGGAAACTGGAAACAAAGTCAACTTCTTTTTCAAAACCATAATTTTCAACCAACCTCTGGTAATAGGGGTAGTTGTAATTCATCATATTCATCATCTGGCGGTGTTCAAACCCTTCCACCTGGATGCCATAGCCATCCAGTGGACCGTAGCCCTTTGGACCTACGATGCGCGTCAGTCCACGGTTTCTCGCCCACTCACTCACTTTATTAAAAAGTGCGTTGGCAACTTCCTGGTCATCGATACAATCAAACAGGTAAAATTCGCTGTCTTTGACTTGATGATATTCATTGAAAGGTTTGTTTTCTAATGCAGCGATCTTACCCACCACTTTGCCATCCCGTTTTGCGATAAAAAAATCAGAATCCGAATGATCATAAAACGGATGCTTTTTCTTGTTCATCATCATAAAAATGTCGGATCTAAAAGGGGGAACAAACTGTGGGCAGTCTTCATATAACTTATATTGAAAATCAACGAATTCTTTTTGAAGAGATTTGCTGTTTACATCTAATATTTCGAGCATAAAGCCTCCAGTGATGTTGAAATAAGCAACATTGTAGTTGTTATAACCTAAATTTCTAATTAAGGATACATAATCAGTAGATAATCAGTAGATTATTCGTCATATATAAAAGGCAAAACCAGAAAACCAGAAAAGATTGTAAACCATGGGGAGTTGCGCTATAATTTCTGGGCTAAGTTTCAAGAATGAAAGAGGATTTATATGATCGAAGTTAATGAGTTAAGAAAAGGTGTCACGTTCCAGCAGGACGGCAGCTTATACAAGGTACTGGAATACTCCCACAACAAACCAGGACGCGGCGGTGCTACTATTCGCATTAAAGCCCGCGATTTACGCAAAGGCACTACGCTGGAAATGACATTTATCTCCAGTGATCGTGTTCAGGACATTCGCCTGGAATACCACAACGTCCAATATCTTTACAGGGATGATAATTTCTTCTATTTTATGGATATGGACACTTTCGAGCAGCCAGCCGTACCAGCTTCTCTGGTGACAGAATATGAAGGTTTTCTGAAAGAAAATATGGATGTCAAGCTGACCTATTTTGGCACCGAGCCTTTGGATATCGAATTGCCCACCACAGTTGATCTCGAAGTGACAGATGCCGAGCCAGCAGCACGTGGTAACACCGCTACAGGCTTGACCAAGCATGTTGTAACAGATACCGGTTTGAAGGTCCAGGTCCCCGCTTTTGTCAATACTGGCGATACGATCCGGGTTGATACCCGCACTGGGGATTATGTAACCCGCGTTTAGGACGGAGTTATTCTTGATGAGAACACCAGACGGTCGCGAATGTAAATTCTTCTACGGGGATTATTATCGCGGCCGTAATTTTGAGGAATGCCGCGCATTAAGCAGCCCTGAAGATAAAAAGATTTGGACTTCCCAGCTTTGTTCAGGCTGCCCCTTGCCCGATTATCTACATAACAATTCCTGCAACAACCTGGTTTACTCAGTTTTCATTGGTAATTTTTTGTTCAACAAGAAAATGAAAGTAAAAGCCTGGTGCTCTAAATCGCACGAATCCGTCCGGGATCCCAATGTTGGTTGCGGGCATTGCCATGAACTCGACCCATTGAACTAATATCAGAAAACTATCAGAAAGTAAGCATTCTCCTTATTCAAGCAGGCAAAATGTATAGGCATGTTGGTATAATATTAATATGGCGAAAAACACCGCCAAACGGAGGCAGTATTGAAATCTCGTAATCAATCTTTTTTCATCTCGGCGCTATTACTCTTTTCTATCGTCGCGATGGTATTTTATGGCTTCCAGGAACAAGCCTTTGGCACTCAGCCGATCCCGATCAACCAACTTGCGGCTGATATTGAAGCTGACCTGGTTGGGAAAATCGAAATCAAGGGCGATGATATCGTTGTTACTTATCGTGATGTCACCAATAGAGCCGCTACCACAACCGCTAAAGATCCAAATGCCAGCCTGATTGAAGAATTGGTCTTACTTGGTGTCTCGCCTGAAAAACTACGCGACCCTAATTTGAAAATCGAAGTGGTCCTTCCTGGATTTTGGGCGAACGCGGCAACTCTCTTGATCAATTTCCTTCCCTTTATCCTGATGGGAGTTCTATTTTTCGTATTTATCCGCCAGGCTCAAGGAACCAACAATGCGGCTATGGCTTTCGGTAAATCCCGTGCCAAGATGCTGACAGGAGAGCACCCAACGGTGACTTTTCAGGATGTGGCAGGTGTGGATGAGGCGAAAGAAGAACTGCAGGAAGTGGTTGAATTTCTCAAAGAACCAGAGAAATTTATCGCGCTGGGAGCACGCATCCCAAAAGGTGTTTTGTTGGTTGGGTCACCAGGTACTGGTAAAACTTTGATGGCAAAAGCGGTTTCTGGTGAAGCTGGCGTACCTTTCTTCTCGATCTCAGGTTCCGAATTTGTTGAAATGTTTGTTGGCGTAGGTGCAAGCCGAGTACGCGACCTGTTCGATGAAGCCAAGAAGCACTCCCCTTGTATCGTGTTTGTTGACGAAATCGATGCTGTTGGTCGTCATCGCGGTGCTGGTCTTGGTGGCAGCCATGACGAACGCGAGCAAACCCTCAACCAACTTCTCGTCGAAATGGATGGTTTTGGCACTGATACTAACGTGATCGTGATTGCCGCTACGAACCGTCCTGACATTCTTGACCCAGCTCTATTACGTCCTGGTCGTTTTGACCGGCGCGTTATGTTGGATAAACCAGACAAAAACGGACGGGAAGCGATTCTGAAAGTGCATACCAAGGGCAAACCGGTGGATCCAAAAGTTGACCTGGGCGAGCTCGCCCGTTCAACACCAGGTTTTGTCGGTGCGGACCTTGAGAATTTGGTCAATGAAGCTGCAATTCTTGCCGCCCGACGCAATAAGAAGATAATCACGCGTGATGAGTTCGAGGAATCGATCGAGCGTGTTATCGCTGGTCCAGAACGTAAAAGCCAGTTGATGAATCCACGCGAAAAGAAAATTGTTGCCTATCATGAGGTTGGTCATGCAATTGTGACCAGCGTCTTGCCTGAAGCTAATCCAGTTCAAAAAGTGTCCATTATTTCACGTGGTATGGCTGGTGGTTTTACCCTTTCTCTTCCACTCGAGGATCAATATTTGGAGTCCAGAAAGATGCTGCTCTCAGAAATGTCAACCATGCTCGGTGGTCGGGCTGCTGAAGAAATCATGTTCAGCGATATCACCTCCGGTGCATCGAATGATCTTGAGCGAGTCACCAAATTGGCACGTCGAATGGTTACCCGCTTGGGTATGAGTGAAAAACTTGGTCCAATGGTTTATGGTCAAAAGGAAGAATTGATATTCCTCGGTCGGGAAATATCCGAACAGCGAGATTACTCCGAGCTGGTAGCGCAAACGATTGACCAGGAAGTACACAATTTGGTTGAATCTGCCTACAATATGGCTAAAGAAGTCTTGCTCAAATATAAAGATAATTTGGTCGAGATTGCCGAAAAGCTACTGGAAGTGGAAACCCTTTCCAAAGAAGAATTTGAAAGTCTATTCCCGACACCGAACGAAAAGAACCAGGGTATCCCCTATCTGGACGTTATCTAACTCGTTTCGAATTTGACTCTGACAAGATCCAGCATCTTTTCCAAGATGGCTGGATCTTGTGCATTTAACCAATGGATTTCTGGATCAGATGGTTTAAACCAGTTCGCCTGGCGACGGACGTACTTCCGAGTGTTCCGTTTGATCAGGATAAGTGCCTCCTCCAGGTTTATTTCGCCATCCAGGAAGGCGATCAGTTCGTTATATCCGATCACTCCCATTTTTTGCAGTGCCTCTCTGTATCCATGTTCTACAAGATCGCGTACCTCTTCCACAAAGCCTTCTGTCAGCATTTGCTCAATACGCGCATCGATTCGTTGGTATAGTTCTATCCTCTGCCATTCCAACCCGATGATCAGGGAATCAAAAGACGGGGTATCCTTCGAGCGAATCTGAGAAAACCGTATACCGGTCTTGAAGATAACCTCAAGCGCTCGTACCGTCCTGCGATGATTATGGTAATCGATAAAACCAGCTGCTTCAGGGTCCAGAACCTGTAGATTTTCATAAAGCTTATCAAAGCCGATAGTCTCACCGATCGCTTCAAGTACCATCCTCATACGGTCGTCAGCTTCAAGTTCTGGAATATGCCAATTTTGCCTGATCGCGCGAATATACTGACCAGTCCCGCCTGTTAGAATTGGAATTTTACCTATGCCATTCAAACTAGTGATAAGGTTTTCGGCTTCAGCTTTGTATTCACCAATGCTCCAGGGTTGATCCAGATCAGTGCAGTTGATCAGATGATGCCGAACTTGGGCTAACTCAACCGGGGTCGGTTTGGAAACGCCAATGTTCAATTGACGATAGAGATAGCGTGAATCTGCCGAAATAATTTCCGTATCAAGAGTTTGAGCAAGTTGAATCGCCAATCTGGTTTTGCCGGAAGCGGTTGGTCCTACCAACATAATGAGTTTCGGTTTAATCTCCGTCATTCAAATAATCCAGGTAGATGTTTTCATAGTGGATAATTTCAGGTTTCCCGGATGAATCGGTTTCAATAACCAGTAGGTCTAATTGCCAATCGGGACTCAGGTCATTGTTGCTTTCAAGGTAAACAAACATCGAATCTTGCATTGCCTGGTACTTTTTCCGGGTGATACTGTATTCAGCGATACCATACGCTTTCGACTTGCGTGTCTTCACTTCAACAGCAACGAATTGACCCCCCGACTTCATGATCAAGTCGATTTCACCATAACGCGTATGGAAATTTCTCTCGAGCAGTTCGTAACCCTTCTTCGACAGAAAATCAACAGCTAAGGTTTCACCCCATGCTCCAAGTTTCTTGCGGTAGTGGCTATCAATGCTCATGCCAGTAGTATAACCTTGTTAAACTCGCAGTTTAGGCTCAGAAACAGCCAAAGAAAGCTAATTTTAGGATAAAATAGACAAACTACCCCGAATATGGGACTTAAACAATTTCCAAAAAGGAATCCAATGGCTGTTGCAGAAATTGTAACTATCGGCACCGAATTACTCTTAGGTGAAATACAAGACACCAATTCTCGTTACATTGCCCGAGCTTTACGTGATATCGGCGTTGATCTTTATCGCCTTACAACTGTGGGCGACAATATCAAACGCATTACAGCTACCCTTCAGGAAGCCCTGATGCGTGCTGATGTCGTGATCACAACTGGTGGGCTTGGACCAACCGTGGACGACCCTACCCGCCAGGCTGTCGCCGATACATTCAATGTAGAACTGGTCTTCAAAGACGAATTATGGGACCAGATCCTGCATCGCTTTACATATTACAACCGAACCCCAACTGAAAATAACAAACGCCAGGCTTACATACCCGCGAATGCAATTGCGATACGCAATGAAGTCGGCACTGCGCCTGCATTTGCTGTTGAACTGGGTGTGAAAACGTTGATTGCACTTCCAGGCGTCCCCCGCGAGATGGAACATATTGTGGATAGCTTCGTGGTTGATTACCTGAAAGAGCGCTACCATCTTGAGGATGAGATCATCCTTCCCTGGGTTATCCACACCGTTTCATTGGGCGAATCCAGTATTGATGAAATCATCGGTGAGATGGAGAAATTGAACAATCCTACCGTGGGTTTGCTCGCTCATCCGGGTCAAACGGATGTCAGGGTGACCGCCAAAGCCAGGTCGACTGAAGAAGCGCAGCGGATGATGGAGCCGGTGCTGCAGGAAATCCGTGAAAAACTGGCTGAAAATATCTTCGGTGAAAACGAGGACACAATCCAATCCGTCGTTGCTGCTGAGTTACTGCGTCAAAATAGGACCCTTTGTGTGCTGGAAGTCGGTACTGAAGCTCTGATTTGTGACGCCTTATCCGAACACCTCTCACCTGAATCCTTGTTCGGTCAACTCCTGGATATTGATATCACCCATGAAACCTTCAAGACGCTCATGCATGAATATCGTGACAAGAAACACGCAGATTTTGTTCTTGGCGTGATGTTGACACCGAAAGAAGAAAATCTTGAATTGTATGTTGCCCTGCTGGATGCTCAAAACATCCAGGAGTATAAACGTTTCTATGGCGGACCATCCGGAGATGCCGGACGCTGGGCGCTTAATGTCGGTCTCGATCAAATTCGCACCAAGCTCAAAAAAATGAAAGGAAATTGATGAAAACCATTGACACCATTTTGAGGAACGCTATTGTTTTGACCATGGATGCGGACTATACCCTCCATGAACCTGGTGCGGTTGCAGTTCAGGGAGACAAGATTGTTGAAGTTGGGCCTGAAGAAACCTTGCTTGTAAAGTATGATGCCAGAGAAGTTATCGATTGTGGCGGCAAAGTTCTGATGCCCGGTTTTGTTAATACTCATACCCATGTTCCCATGACCTTGCTGCGTGGTTTGGCGGATGATCTTCGCCTGGACGTCTGGTTGATGGGTTACATGATGCCAGTTGAGAGAGAATTTGTTTCTCCTGAATTTGTCCGCCTTGGGACCAAGCTTGCCTGCGCCGAATTGATCCGTTCTGGTGTGACCACCTTCAATGACATGTATTATTTTGAAGATGATGTCGCGGAAGCCACAGCTGAAGTAGGAATGCGCGCAGTTGTTGGGGAAACTGTAATGAAGTTCCCCACCCCCGATGCCTCCTCATTTGAGAGCGCTCTCGATAATTGTCGTGCCTTGATCGATAAATGGAAGGGTCACCCCCTGATCGTTCCTGCCATCGCTCCCCATGCAGTCTACACATGTACTCCCGAAGTATTGACCGCTGTTGTGAAATTAGCTCAGGAAACGGATACGATTGTCCATTTCCATTTATCGGAAACAGCTGACGAAGTGGCTACTATGCGCAACGAGCACGGAATCCCGGTGGTACCCTATATTCGACGTTACGGAATGCTCGATACACGCCTGATTGCGGCTCACTGCGTGCACCTTGATCAAGGCGAGATCCGCTCCCTGATGCACGCCGGAGCCGGTATCGCTCATAATCCTTCCTCGAACCTTAAACTGGCTTCCGGTTTCGCTCCTGTCGCCAAGATGATGGCGCTCGGCTGCAACGTCGGAATCGGAACGGATGGGACTGGTTCCAACAATGATCTTGATTTCATCGAAGAAATCCGGCTTGCCAGCTTTATTGCCAAGCCTACAGCTGAAGATCCCACCGCCCTGCCAGCCAAACAAGTGTTGGCTATGGCAACCAGTATCGGTGCCAAAGCGATCCACCTTGGTGATATCACTGGCAGCCTTGAACCCGGAAAACGAGCCGATTTAATCCTAGTGGACCTGAGTCCCATTCATAATCAACCCCGCTTCCATCGCAACCCTGATAGTGTCTATGCCCAGGTCATTTACGCTGCCAAATCGACCGACGTAAGCGATGTGATGGTCAACGGCAAGTGGTTGATGAAAAATAAGCAACTCTTGACCCTCAATGAAAAGGAGCTAATCGCTGAAGCAAGTATTGTAGCCGACGAAATCGATAAATTCTTGCGTGGACGAGAAGAGTCGGTCTACTCCAAATTGATCGCAATTGGTGGCGCGGCGGAGGAAGAAAGCTTTGAGATCCAGGCAAAAGTACCCATTGACGATAGAAGTGCCATAATTGATGCCTTATATGATGAAGAGATCAATATTCTGCGCAAGCGTCATTATCACGAATATGACACCTATTTTGAGTTTGAGGACGATAAAAACGGACGTCTGCGATATCGGGAAGATGAATTCCTGGATGATAACGGCAAGATCACCAGCGTTCGGTCGCGGCTAACGCTAATCGGTGAAAGAATGGATGAAGACAGCTTCAATGCCCAAAACGTTTTGCTTTCCAGAACGCGTTACTACGCACCCGCCACTCATAGTTTGCGTTTCTACATCGAGTATTTCAAACCGACAAAATCGGTTGAGATTGAAAAAGACCGCCTACGTTTCCTGATCGAGTTCGAAGGTACCGAATTCTTTGTAAATCTCGATACGCTTATGAGTCCCCAATTAGGAAAATTCCTTGAAATCAAGAGCCGTACCTGGAGCCGGGAAGACGCAGACCAAAAATCAGCTCTGATTAATGCCCTTTTCCAGAAATTGGGTGTTCATGATCCCGAACTCGTTACACAAGACTATCTCGAAATGGTTGAGAATAGGTTAAGAGCGAATTGAGGTAAACATGACTGATAAGGCTGGAAAAATAAAGGTATTGTTTGCCAGTGCGGAAGCAGCACCGTTCGCCAAAGTGGGAGGATTGGGCGATGTAGCTGGTGCTCTGCCGGCGTCCCTGCTTTACAATTTTGCTGATGAGATCGATATCCGCACTATCATGCCTTTTCATGCCGTCATAAAGGCAAAGAATCCACCCAATAAGAAGATTGGCGACTTTTCTTTTCAGGCTAACACGCAGCAAATCGACTGTGAACTTTTTATTTCTGACATCGATGGAGTGCCGGTTTACCTGGTTGACAACCCGTATATCAATCACGATTCTCCGGTCTATCATGGAGACTGGCAGCTGGATGGGTTGAAATATGCCAGTTTCTCCCTGGCACTACTTGAGGCAATGCGCTACCTGGATTGGAAGATTGACATTTTGCATGCCAATGACTGGCATACTTCCCTTGCTGTTCACGCCCTTGAAACCATCTACAAGGACGACCCCTTCTTCGAAGGTGTGAAAACCATTCTTTCGATCCATAACCTGCCATACAATGGGTGGGGCTCACAGGATGCTATGAATTTGTTGGGTTTTACTGCGAGCCAGGACCCTGATTTACCAGACTGGGCTAAATTCACACCACTTCCAATGGGCATTGCTGCTGCGCATAAAGTTATCGCGGTTTCTCCTGGCTATTCCCGTGAGATACTCACCCCGGAATATGGGTGCGGCATTGAGAATTACCTCCAAAAGCACGTCGGGAAGATCATGGGTATTTTGAACGGTATCGACGAGGACCGCTGGGACCCTGCCAAGGATGAAGCAATATCCCACAACTTCTCTGTTGATCAATTATCTGAACGTGTCCAAAATAAACTCGACCTGCAGAAAGCACTCGATTTTGAAGTTGATGAGAAGATTCCTTTGCTCACGATCGTCACCCGTCTCTCCGAACAAAAAGGCGTGCCATCCATTTTTGAAGCTTTACCGCAACTCATTGATCGCAAGTGGCAATTCGCTCTGTTAGGCTCTGGCAATCCTGAACTCGAACAAAGGGCCAGCAAGTTAGCTGAAGCGCATCCTGACCGCATCGCTTGTTTTGTCCAGTATGATGACGTGATTTCGCATGTCCTATATGCCTCAGGTGACATCTTCCTGATGCCTTCACTATACGAACCTTGCGGTCTCTCCCAGATGTTTGCCATGAAATATGGAAACCTGCCAGTGGCAACCGCCACTGGAGGGCTGGCTGACTCGATCTGTGATTATTCAACAGATCCAGATATTGCTACCGGCTTCCTGTATACTGAAAAAAACACAGCAGGTCTGGTCAAGAGCCTAAGTCTGGCTTTGGATACGTTCGAGAACCAGGAAATCTGGCAGTTGATGCAAAAGAATGCGATGAAGACAGATTTCTGCTGGAGGACTTCTGCGAAGAAATACCTGGAAGTTTACAAATCACTTTTACGAGGATGAATTAGTATGGAATTAGAAAGAAAATCAGGTATTTTGCTTCACCCCACCAGCTTGCCTGGACCTGATGGCATTGGAGATCTCGGACCGGAAGCATACCGTTGGGTCGATTTTTTGAGTAAAAGCGGTACTCAGCTATGGCAAATCTTACCACTCGGTCCAACTGGCTATGGTGATTCACCTTATCAATGCTTCTCAGCATTTGCTGGTAACCCCTTCCTTGTCAGTCCGATCTTACTCCTTGAGGATGGACTTCTTACCAGTGCTGATCTCAAAGAAAAACCCGTTTTTCCGCTTGATGAAGTTGATTATGGTCCGGCGATCGAATGGAAGACGCTTTTACTCAATAAAGCATTCGAAGCTTTCGCAAAAAAGGGTAATCCGAAACTAAAGGCCGATTTTGAACGCTTCTGTGATGAGAAAAAGGCCTGGTTGGAAGATTATGCCTTGTTCATGGCGATCAAAGAAACCCAGGAATTACACCCTTGGACAGATTGGCCTGAACCACTCAAGACCAGGGATGCCGCAGCCATCCAAGAAGCCAGAACAACCCTCGTCGATAAGATTTCGAAACACAAGTTCAATCAGTTCCTCTTTTTCAGGCAGTGGTTGCGCTTGAAGGCATTTGCTGTTGAAAAGAAAGTCGAGATCATTGGCGATATGCCCTTTGTGATCTCACTGGACAGTTCGGATGTTTGGGCAAGACCAGAATTATTCTTACTGGATGAAAATCTAAATCCGACCTTCGTCGCGGGAGTACCACCAGACTATTTCTCAGCAACAGGTCAATTATGGGGCAATCCCCTCTATGACTGGGAATACCATCTTGCTACCAAATTTGAGTGGTGGGTTTCCCGGCTTGGAGCAACGCTTGAACTGGTCGATATGGTTAGACTGGATCATTTTAGAGGCTTCGCTGCTGCCTGGCATGTACCCTTTGGTAACACGACTGCCATTGAAGGTGAATGGATCCGTGGTCCTGCTGGGGAACTTTTCACTGAGCTGAAACGGAAATACCCTGCCCTTCCTATCATTGCAGAGGATCTGGGAGTCATCACGGAAGATGTTGAATCACTTCGTGATGGTTTTGACTTGCCTGGGATGAAAATATTACAGTTCGGATTCTCAGGTGACCCGGAGGATGACTTTCTGCCCCATCATTACCCAACCCATTGTTTCGCTTACACTGGCTCACACGATAACAACACTGCCCGTGGTTGGTATGACGATGCCGTAGAATCAGAGCAGCAGTTCTGCCGGGAATATCTGCATTTCGAACTAGCAGAAGATGTTGCTGAATCGATGATCAGAGCCATCTGGCAATCTGTCGCTCTTTACGCGGTCGCCCCAATCCAGGATTTTCTTGGTCTGGGTTCTGAGACTCGCTTCAACCTGCCTGGGACAACGGCGGGTAACTGGAAGTGGCGGATGAAACCTGACTCTTTGACTTCCGCCTTAAACACCAAGATTCGTCGTCTGAACACGCTTTACAGCCGGTTGTCAGCGGAAGAGAAGATCCGCTACACCCAGTGGCTCAACGCCCACCGCGGAAATGGTGTCAAGCCGCATTAGGCTTTGCGCTCAACGCGAAAAACAAACCAAACAGTATCAGGATACCGCCAGCGATTTCGACTACTGACGGTATCTCTTTTAAGAACAAGATCGCTAATATGCTGGATCCGACTGGTTCAAAAAGAAGCGCCAACGAGACAATTCTCGCTGGCAAGTGTGTCAAAGCTTTGTTCATTGAAGTATGCCCAAGCGTCTGTGGCACCACGGCGAGGAGCAGAAAAATCAGGTAAATCCTGGGTGAATAGGTTTGATAACCTTTTTCCAGGAACAACAACATGATCCCCAAAACAACGGCAGCAACAGAATAGACAATGCTGACATACAGTTCGGTGGACATCTTGCTGGCGACTTTTCTTCCTACCAACAGGTATCCTGCAATCATCCAGGCACTGAACAGCGCCATGAGAAGTCCTGGCAGCGTGCTGGTTCCGGTGTTGTTTTTACCCAGAACCGCAATGATCAGACCACCGAGGAAAGCAAAAAATACGCCGAAATAGAAACGCCTCGGTACTCTTTCCTTGAGCACGAACGGAGAAAGCAATCCGACCCATAAAGGAGAGGTGGTGGCAAAAATGACTGAACTGTTGACCGAAACCAGGTCTAAAGACCAAGTCCACAAGGCAAAATGAAATGCCAATAGGATTCCAGAAAGTACCAACAAGCCAATCAAGTGGCGGTCGAGAGTGACCTTTTCCTCTCTTTTTGTGAATACAAAAATCAGGATCGCTATAATTGCAGAAAAAAACAACCGGTGAAATGCGACCGCAATCGGGCTGGCAGATGGCAGTGCCAGCTTGATCAGGATCGCAGCAGTCGAAACCGCGAAGATCCCAACGAGGAGCAGAGTGTAAGGCGATCTATTGCGAGAGGTATTATCCATGTCAATCTTCTGTCATTGTGAGCCCATTTGCCATTCAGATTCCAAGAGACCGGTACTAATTTCCTGGCAACACTATATTATCCAGCACAAGTGAATAAATTCATCAAAAATAGTAAAAAAAGCAGGTATGAACGATACCTGCTTCTGTTGCTCAAAACTAAAAAATCATTGTAGTTTTTCTTGCGCTGCAACTGCTGCACCCACAATTCCAGCCAGGTTTTGCAGTTTTGCAGGGATGATCTTAGTCTTGATGGTGAAATAATTCGAGTACTCATCGAAGTGACTGCTTATCCCGCCACCCAAAATAAAGAGATCCGGGCTAAATAAATACTCATACATTTTCAACCCTTCATTAAACCGCTCTGCCCATTGTTTCCAGGTCAGCTTTTCGCGTGTTTTAACAGCTGCTGATGCGTGCTCTTCAACCTCGTATTTGCCGAGTAACAAATGACCTAACTCGGTGTTTTGAAGCATTTTGCCTTCAACAAATAAAGCTGAACCAATGCCAGTGCCTAATGTCAAAAACAGGACAACATTTGCCTTGTGGGCTTCTTCAGACCCAAAGCGAAACTCAGCTAAACCTGCGGCGTCTGCATCGTTAAGAATAAATGCTTTATTCCCGGTTTCATCTTCGATCATTTTCGCCAGGTTCGCTCCGATCCAATCTTTATGTAGATTAGCAGACGTTCCAATAACTCCGTTTTTTACGATCCCGGGGAAGCCAGCCCCAATAATGCCGTTGTAGTTCAATTCTTTGACAATTTTGTGGATGTCTTTTACGATTTCCTTGGGTTTTTTCGATTTGTCACTTTTGTGTCGTATACGTTCGGAAACTAATTGCCCGGTTTCTGTATCGACCAGAGCACCTTTTGTGGCGGAACCGCCAATATCAATACCTAAAACAATCATGATTCCTCCTTCACTCACACCCATTTGCCAGGTGTTCTTCGTAAGTCACAGCAAAATTATGTGTCATGCTTCCGTCACATTTCGCCCGAAAGAAAAAGTAACCGGTCTGATCAGGCGCAAATGCAGCCAGGATCGCTTCTCGCCCCGGATTACTGATAGCTCCTGGCGGCAATCCCTGCACCTGGTAGGTATTATAGTCGGATTCAACCCCTAAGTCAGCATAAGTCAGAGGTGATTTCCACCAGGTTTGCATCACCGGATCAAAACCAAGTGAATATTGGACCGTGGGATCCGTTTCCAGTCGCATGCCAATTGCGAGACGATTGAAGAATACTGAAGCAATCGCGGGCATCTCCGAGCTTTCGAGTGTTTCCCGCTGGATGATCGAAGCTAAAATGATTAACTGATCGGTTGTGAGCGCAGAACTTTGGGCATTTAGGAGCGGAGTAGCTTCCTGGATCACAGATTTTGTACGGTTAATGGATTGCAAGACGAATTCTTCCAGCGAGATCGTTGGTTTAAGGCTGTAAAAACCCGGATGCATATAACCCTCAAGCGATCTTAATGAAGGCAGGTTGACAACCTGCGCAATCGCAGGCGATGGAACCTTGGCAAAAGATAAGAACTGATCACCACCAAACCCTAAACCGATCTGATCGATCACAGCGGCAATCTCCTCCAACCGCCAACCAGGAAAAATCGTGAACTGGATATCTCGGTTAAAACCTTCCGCGATAAAGCTGGCAATCTGGATTGCGTTCATACCGCTCGGAATAGTATAAGTTCCGGGACTTAGGGTGCGATCCTTGCCTTTATAGATCAATAAATCACATGTTCCGATTGCAGAGAAAACAAATTGCTCGGATTCCAATTTGTAACAGACATCGAGCGCACTGTCTGAGTTTGAGATCGTAAATTTTCGTTCTGACTGACCTGAGAATTCCACTGGTTTTTGCAGCCGATCAAGGTTTCTAAAAAGGCGGATGGAATAGCGCAGGTTGTTTAGCGTGTTCACATTACTGCCCGGAGCTCCCAATACCTGGCTGTCGCTATAGACAGCAAACATCATGAACAAGACCAAGCCGAGTGCCACCAGGAAGAAGATGACCAGCAAAAAAGGGAATTGTCTACGCTTGCTGGTCAATCGTTCACCTCATCCAAGCCTCTGGTAATATGACTATCGAGATAATTTTGCAATATAATGGCTGCTGCCTGGTCGTCCATGGCACCCTTGCGTTTCTTTTTGCCTTCGCCGCGGTCGATTGAAGCCTGCATTGCTTGTTTCGTGGAGTGGGATTCATCCCAGGCAATCACAGACAAATCCGTTTGACGCTGTAATTCTTCGACAAAACGGGTCACTGATCTTGCTCTTGGTCCCATATTACCGTCAGAATCCAGTGGTAATCCTACAACGATCGACTGGCAGTTTTCCTCTATGGCGATCCTGGCAACGGTTTGGGCATCGGCAGCACGGGAAGTGTGCTTCACGATTTGCAGCGGACGCGCCAGCGAGCCAGCCGGGTCGCTGACAGCGACTCCGATCCTGGCGTTCCCATGGTCAATGCCCAAAAACTTCAATTGCATCTCCAAATCATTTCAGATGGATACGAACCACCCTCTTCTCTTTTTGCCGTAGCGCTTCAATGTCGCCCAAGGCCTGAGCGCGCTGTAAGGTGGCAAAACTCATGCCCTCTCCCGGAATTTCAAAGTCTATAGCGCTATCCTTGGTAAAGGTGATAAACAACCCTCCTGGCTGCCCGCCTTTCTGCAGTTGTCCAGTGGAATGTAAGAAGCGCGGTCCAAAACCAAGCGTCGTAGCTTTGTTGAATTGTTTGAGCAGATCAGTTCGCAAGCCTTGTAAAAAGACCTCATTTTCCGCAAGACGAGGTACAAATGCGTTGAGGGCGATATATCCGTTCGCTCCCACTGTTTTCCCGTAAGCTTTGAGGACTTCGTCCAAGTTGCTCGCTGCTGCCAATCCTGGTACTGATTCACCATATACGGCGACCTTGTCGTTTTCAAAAATTGGTTGCCCGTCAAAAAGACGACCTTTTTCCTGGTATTCCTTGATGACAGCTTTCGTGATCGTTTTGCTGAGCTGCACATTGGGTTGGTCAAAAGCGTTCACACTCAAGACAGCACAGGCAACAGCTGTGGCATATTCCCAACGATAAAATTCCTTCGCAAGTTGATAGGGATTCTTGATCGGGATTTCTATCATTGGATAACCCTTGTCCTTAAGGATGGAGACAAGCTTACGCTTCTCTCCATCGACTGCCAGATAAACAAAGAGCCTATCAGTAGGATACTCAAGAGAGTCTAAAATGTTTTCACCTTCTATTGGCAGGATTCCCTTACCTTCTTTGCCGCTACTTTCTGCGATCAGTTGTTCCAACCAGGGGACAAGATATGAAGCGTAACTTTCAGCGATAAAGGTTAGTTTATCCTTACCAGCTTTTGCGCCTTCACCGATTACCAGTCCGAGCAGCAGGTTAGGATTGGCAGCATAGGGAACAACGTCGAGCCCCTGATGTTCACTTTCCATCGCTTCTGCCAGGAACCGTTGCAGGTCTATTCCCATAACCGCGGCTGGAACCAACCCGAAATGAGTGAAGACCGAATATCGACCACCCACATCTGGGCGGGCATTGAAAACTCTCTTAAGTTTTTGTGATTTTGCCAGGTGCTGAAGAGAAGTGTCCGGGTCCGTAACAGCGACAAAATTATCTCCGGGATTTTGTACTCCCAACTTTTCCAATTCAGACCAAAAATACTTTAATGCAGAGAGCGTCTCGCTCGTACCACCACTTTTACTCGAGACAATAAAAAGCGTTTTCGTCAGATCGATGCCTGTACATCGAAAAGCGATCTCTTCCGGGTTGGTGGTGTCGATGATTTGCAGCTTCAGCCCTTCACCTGGTTCAAGCGTGGTGGCGATTGCCTGGCTTATCACTTCAGGTGCAAGCGAAGAGCCGCCCATACCAAGAACAAAAGCGTCCGTAAAACCCTCGGTAATCAATTCATCATGGAATGCTTTCAGTTCAGGGATCAGGCTGAATTGCTGCGATGGTAAACCCAACCAGCCCAGTCGGTTGCGGATTTCTTCAAAACCGCCCTCATCGTTCGTCCAAAAAATGGGGTCGTGCGCGTACATTCGGCTTACGCCTTCCTCAACCATCACATCCTTGAGAGCCCGCTGCACCTGGCTTGCCAATCCATTCAATCCCTGGATGAAATCGCTGCGTTTGTTTTCGATGATATCGAGCAGCGACAGGTGTGCTTGCTTAAATTTCTCCACGCCTTCATCTTCCAATTGTTGTGTGACTGCGGATAGATCGATTTCAAGCTTTTCCAGTAACTGCAGATAAGCCAGGGATTCTTTAAGATCATTCTCGATGGAAAGGCTCGTGCTGCCGTGATCAAGGAACGCCGCCAGGGTTTTCGGCGGAACGGTGTTAACGCTATGGGCTGCAACCAGTTGATCTACATAGAGCGTGTCAGAATAATTTGGATTTTTAGTACCTGTAGATGCCCATAACGGTCTCTGTGACTTGGCTCCTTGTTGCTTTAATGCCAGGAAACGTTCACTCGAAAATTGCTCCAGGTACACCTGGTAAGCGAGTTTACCACTCGCAACCGCAATTTTGCCCCTGGCCTCTGCCGCTTCATGCGCAAGGTTGCTTGGTGAAGCGATCACAGCGTTCAGAAGCTGGTCGCCTGCTGTGTCGATCCGCGAAATGAAGAAGGATGCCACGCTTGATATATTG
>WOZC01000157.1:0-5593 GCA_011620465.1 Anaerolineaceae bacterium
ACCGCCTGCCAGGTTGTTATTGATTTAGCCGTTTTGATTTTGAACGCCCGGTTTTATTAGCCGGGCTTTTTGTTATCCAACTGGATTGGTGCCAAAACGAACATGTTGAATATCGTCTTTTTACAGCGAGATTTGATTTGTTAACATTAAATCATAAATTTTCCAGCTTTTTTTGCCTCAGACGCAATTTATTGTAAGAAGACCCATTTTCTGATATAATAATAAGGTTGTAAAAAATTGAAAAAAAGCCGTTTTTTTGGCTGAAAGAAACTATGTCTGAACAAAACGATTTACCCGAAAGCACTGAAATTCCACAAGTTGAAATGCCCGCAGCTGGTCTAAAAACCGTTGGCATCGATAACCAAATGCGCACGGCTTATCTCGATTATGCCATGAGCGTCATCGTCGCCCGTGCCTTGCCGGATGTGCGTGACGGTCTTAAACCCGTCCATCGCCGCATCCTTTATGCCATGAATGACATGGGCATCCGCGCAAACACGCCTTTCAAGAAGTCTGCTCGTATCGTCGGTGAAGTTTTAGGTAAATATCACCCACATGGTGACTCTGCCGTTTACGACTCGATGGCACGCATGGCGCAAGACTTCTCAATGCGCTACATGTTGATACAGGGGCAAGGCAACTTTGGTTCTGTCGATGGAGATTCCCCTGCTGCGATGCGTTATACCGAAGCCCGCCTGGCAAAGATCTCTGACGAGCTCGTGGCTGACCTGGAAAAGGATACCGTCGATTTCATCGACAACTTCGATGGCTCCCTGAAGGAGCCCGAGGTCCTGCCTGCCCGCGTTCCGACATTGTTGATGAATGGTTCCAACGGTATTGCTGTTGGCATGGCAACCAACATTCCTCCGCACAACCTGCGCGAATTGGTGAATGCCCTCAATATGTTGATCGATCGTTTTGAGGATATCGAAGAAGTCAGCGTCGAAGAATTGATGGAACTCATTCCTGGTCCAGACTTTCCTACCGGTGGCATCATTGTCGGTCGCGAAGGTATCCGCCAGGCATACAGCACCGGTCGTGGGCACCTGATGATGCGCGGAAAAGCCACCATCGACGAGATCCGTGAAGGTCGCTATGCCATCATCATTAATGAAATCCCCTATCAACTGAATAAGACCAGCCTGATCGAGCGCATTGCGGAATTACACCGCGAAGGCAAGATCGACTCGATCTCAGACATGCGCGACGAATCGGATCGTGACGGGATGCGCATCGTGATTGAACTGAAGCGTGGGACGCAGCCAAAGAAGGTCTTGAACCAACTGTATAAATACACTCCACTGCAATCCACCTTTGCGGTTCAACTATTGGCTTTGGTCAACCAGGAACCGCGCATGCTGACCCTAAAGCGCGCCTTGCAGCTCTACCTGGAACACCGCCAGGTGGTCATCACCCGCCGCACGCTGTATGAACTGGATAAAGCTAAAAAACGAGCTCATGTCCTGGATGGTTTGCTGATCGCGATTGCTAATTTGGACGCTGTTATTAAGACCATTCGTGAATCTGCCGATGCTGACGTAGCCAAGACCCGTTTGATGGAGCGGTTTAAGCTGACCGATGTCCAGGCTCAGGCAATTTTGGACATGCAGCTGCGCCGACTCGCCGCTCTTGAGCGTCAGAAAATTGAGGATGAATACAAGCAGTTGATGGAACTGATCAAGGAATTGGAGGATTTGTTAGCCAATCCCCATAAGATCCTCGAAATCATCCGAACAGACCTCAATGAAGTTGCTGAAAAATATGGGGATCACCGCCGCACCCGTATCGCACCTGATGCGGAAATGGACCTTTCGGATGAATCGCTGATACAGGATGAGCCGGTTTTCATCTCGATCACCAATCGCGGTTACATCAAACGTGTCTCCGACGACGCTTACCGGCGCCAGGGAAGAGGCGGTCGGGGTGTGATTGGTCAGAGTATGCGCGGTGAAGATGAAGTGAACTTCTTCGTGCGCGCTAACACGCTGGATACGATTCTTTTCTTCACCGATAAAGGCAAGGTATATTCTGAACGCGTCTTTGAGTTGCCTGAAGAGAGCCGGCAGGGACGCGGTATCCCGTTGGTGAACATCATCAATCTCGAACCCGAAGAGACCGTTACCGCTGTTTTGTCCGTGGAAAACTTCAGCCAGGCGAAATATTGTGCCATGGCAACCCGGCTTGGAAGAGTGAAACGGGTGCCCATGTCCGACTTTGAAAATGTTCGCCCTTCCGGTTTGATTGCTATTCACTTGAATGACGGCGATGAATTGGGCTGGGTGCGCATGACAAGCGGCAAGGATGACCTGCTGATGGTCACCCGCCACGGCAAAGCCCTGCGCTTCAGCGAGGCTGAAGTCCGCCCAACCGGTCGAACCACGATGGGCGTCAGCGGTATTCACCTGCGCGGGGATGACCGCGTTGTCTCCATGGACGTGGTTGAACCGGACGGCTATCTGCTGGTCATCACTGACAATGGGCAGGGTAAAAGGACATCGGTTGACGAATATCTGGCGAAGTCGCGCGGTACCCTCGGCGTGACAACCATAAGCCAGGAAGCCCGCCCGGAAATCGGAGACATTGCCCAGGCAATGGTGGTCTTGGAGGGTGAAGACATCACCACAATCACCAGGGCTGGGATCGTTTTGCGGACGAAGGTCACGGACATCTCAATCCAAGGTCGGGCTACTCAAGGCGTCAAGGTAATGGACATCGATGCAGGTGACAGCCTGGCTGCTATGGTCAGGATCTCGGCTGAAGAAGTCGAAACTGCCTCGAAAGCCCGTGAACAAGCCCTGGCGGAAGAATTAGAGGAAAATCCAGTCATCCAGGCTGACGCTGAGGAACTTGAAAATCAGGATGAGGAAGATTCTTCTGAGGTTGAAGACGACGCTGAAAATTCCGCTGACTGAACCACACGCCAATTGCCTTCCAGATCGCGGGTATTGAGCGAACCATCAGAGTTGATTGAACCAGGGCAGAGCATTTCCGTTTTGCCCTGGTATTGTTTAATCGGCATGTAGCTATCTTTGAATGCCAGTTTTTGGTTCCAGTCTTCCAGGAATTGAGTGGAATCAAGCTGCTGCCTGCGTTGTCGCAGTGAGATAAGAAGCTTTTCAAGGAAGGCTTGCGGCGACTCGAATTTCACGCCTTCGTTTTCGAGGCTGGTGGCAGGGAAACGTAATTCTCCAGCGTTCGTGAATGCTTCGTTCGTGAGGTTGATCCCCATTCCCATTACCAAAGAATCGATACTTGACCCACGCCAGGTGATCTCTGTTAAGATACCGCTTAGTTTTTTTTCGCCAATCAAGACATCGTTTGGCCACTTGATCTCAGCTTCGATGGCGTAGGCACTACGCAGTAAATCGGTCAATGCCAATGCGCCAAGCGCGGTAAAACGGCTTAAGAATCTTTTCTCAATTTCATTTGGATAAAACAAAACAGAAAAAGTGAGCGAACACCCTTCAACCGAATGCCACTGGCGGTCTTCCCGTCCTCGTCCAGCATTTTGTTTTTTTGCCCAGACTGCGAATTCACCATTTCTCTGCTCAGACAACGCTTTAGCATCATCATTGGTTGAGCCTGTTTCTTCCAAGACTAAAACATCCCAACCTGCCAGTTGAATCCAACCGCCATTCGGGAAACGTGCATCACCCATCTTCACTTAACTTCCCGCTGGCAAGGTGAAACAGACCCTGGCACCTTCTTTATAATCCTCATCGATCCAGATGCGTCCACCATGAGCAAGAACGATCGACTTGCACAAGTAGAGACCCAACCCGGTTCCCTTGGTAGATTTTGCGTCTTTCTCAGAGCGATAAAAGCGGTCAAACACGTAAGGAATATCTTTAGGGTCGAAGCCTTTCCCGTGGTCGCTGACACAAACCATGACTTCATCGCCAATATGCTGCCCGTTGATCAAAACCTGACCGCTGTCACTATATTTCAGAGCGTTGGCAATCAGATTGGTGAACAATTGCTTGATTCTTTCTTCGTCGGCGATGATATCTGGAAAATCATCGCTCATTTCCACTTTGATCTCATGATTCGCAGTCTCCGGTGTAAAACGCTTGATCTGAGCTTGTACTAAGGAAGGGATATCCACCTGTGACTTCTTTAGAATGACATCCCCGGATTGCAATTTGGTCGCGTCCAGCAGGTCATCCACCATGGCCGCGAGATGATCAGCTTCTTCTTCGATCACCTTAAGGCTCTCCTGCACCATTTTCGCCTCCCACTTGACGTCTTCTCGTCTCAGTGTACTGGCATAGCCTTTGATCAGTGCCAGTGGAGTGCGCAATTCATGGCTGATTGCTGAAATAAAGCCTGTTTTCATTTCTTCTGCTTCACGGTAACGGGTGATGTCGCGCACAGACGCGATCACATTCAGCAATTGCCCTGTTCTTGAGAAAAGCGGAGCGAAGGTGATTGCAACGGGGATCGGCTCCAGCCCACCCCTGCGGATCATATCGCCTTCCAGAAATATTTCTCCCGGTTCGTAATCCTGCCAGCCGGATTGGGTCAGGTCAACTATCTTGAGACCAATCGGCTCACCCTGCCAGCGAACGATATCTTCGTACTTTTCACCTACCAGTGACGCAGCCGGGCTGTTAATCAGCCTGGCAAACGCTTTATTGGCGCTTTGTATGTGCAGGTCTGGGCTTAATATCAATATACCGTCTGCCACGGAAGCCAACAATGCAGTGATGCGTAAATTCTGATCGCGCACCTGGTTATAGAGACGGGCATTCCGTACAGCGATGGCAGCCTGATTTGCAAAATTGTTGAGGATGCTGTGGTCGTTGGCTGTGAAGACGCCCCGATAGTTCCGGAACACAAAAATTTGTCCGATCGGCTTGCGCTGCACCAGCAAGGGTAAGCCCACACCTGTGATCATGCCCATGCTGATGTCACTCAGCATTTTGTTGATCTCAGGAATGTACTGGCTGTTTTCTGTCAGGTCTTCTGGCAAGGCACGAAGCCAATTTTCAAGGTATTCAGATAAGGCCGCTGGTATGCCCGTGGAGACCGCCAGGTGCCAGCCCCGGTTTTCTTCAGTCAAGGCAATAAAACCGGAATGACCACTGAGCATCTCAATCGAAATTTGCAGAATGCGCCCAAGCAGGGTGTTCAGGTCTAATTCCTCGGTCAGAGCCCGGGATATTTCCAGCAGATACTCGCGCTGCCGCACGCGATAGTCAGGTAGCATAGCCTAATTATGCCAGTTAATTTGAAAGGTGGGGAGAGAAGGTTTTATAGACGAGTTGTTATCATGGTCTAAATCTTGTCATCCTGTACGTCAGCGAAGGATCTTAGCGCTGGAAACAGATGAACCTTTGCACACCAACGTCACAAAGGTTGAATGCTGCCGGATTGGATATGGGGAAAGGCTTGGCGATCACACATTTCACGCCATATCCAATCCCGGCCTACGAGAAAATAATAATTCGAGATTCGATAGAAAAATTCTTTATGGGGATAAGGGAGAAGGTTCTTTAAAACAAAATGGGCGCCAGAAGACTTTATTACCCCCTTGGGGGCTAACCTCCGAACCTGTGCGCAGCCCCCTTTAGGGCTCGGATGTGGACTATTT
>WOZC01000157.1:5693-18042 GCA_011620465.1 Anaerolineaceae bacterium
TAAAATTGTGTTCTAGATGAAAAATGGGCGCTAGAGGACTTGAACCTCCGAACCTGTGCGCAGCCCCCTTTAGGGCTCGGATGTGGACTATTTTAAAATTGTGTTCTAGATGAAAAATGGGCGCTAGAGGACTTGAACCTCCGAACCTCACGGATGTGAACCGTGCGCTCTAACCAGCTGAGCTAAGCGCCCAAAGTGGAAAGATTATAGCAAAGTCATCCTTTTTTGTCCACTATTTTCCATAAAGTTTTCCATAAAGTGTAGACCATGTGCTGACCCCCGCACAACTCCCGCACATATTTATTTGAATTTTAATATTGTATAATTAGCTTGTGAAACGTTATAAGTATTTTGCTTTCAGCCACTTTCACAGTAGAGATAAGGAAAAACCATGAAACGAATCATCATTTTTCTCCTGATGAGCCTGTTGGTTTTAAGTGCCTGCGAACCACTACAAAGCCCACCCGAACAGGCTCCAACCGATATCAAGGTTTTCAACCCGACTCAAACCTTCACACCTGAGCCGATCCCAACTAACACATCGCTCCCGCCCACTGAGACTGTTGAGCCCATACCAACCGCCACCCTGTTCCCGACTAACCCGCCTATTCCGGTCGCCGAAAGTGAGATCATCGTTGGAGAAAGAGTGGAGATACCGGGCGCCTCGTTCATGATGGGCTGTAACGGAGAAATCAATGGAGACCTTGATTGCCTGGACTCAGAGCTTCCCTACCACGACGTAACCTTAGCATCCTATTTCATAGACCGGTATGAGGTCACTAATTCGCAATACAAAGCTTGTGTGGACGCAGGCGTCTGCGAAGCTCCACATTCAACCCATTCCAAGAACCGCGAAGAGTACTATGATAATCCTGACTATGCTCTTTATCCGGTCATTTACGTGACTTATGAAGATGCCCAGACCTATTGTGAGTGGGCGGGGATGCGCCTGCCAACCGAAGCTGAATGGGAACTGGCAGCCCGATCAACTTTAGCTAAGCTCTATCCATGGGGTAACGAAGACCCGGACTGCACCCTGGCCAACAGTCTGAACAATCTTAACGCTACAACCTGCGTGGGCGATACTACCATGGTCGGGTCATACCCACTTGGAAGCAGCGATTATGGCGTAATGGATATGGCTGGTAATGTCTGGGAGTGGGTGGCGGATTATTACGCCGCCGATTACTACGAAGTCAGTCCTACCGAAAACCCACTTGGTCCCGAAAGTGGTTCGGAACGTGTTGTTCGCGGCGGTGGCTGGTCTGGGAGTTGGCTCCACCTGCGGACGCCCTCCCGCGCATATGACCTGCCATTTTACAGCGGAGCCGATCTGGGTTTTCGCTGTGCGATGGATGCTTTGGATAATGCGGCAGACTAACAGGCATCTCAAATTGGAATAACGTAATAAAAGGATCTAACAGCCGGATCTAAACCAGCCGGCTGCTTTTATTACTGCGGTGAATCCAGACCATGCCAATCAAACCAAAGGGCAAGATATAGGCTGCAAGTTGGAAAGTGGTCTGAAAGCTATACAAATCAGCCAGACGCCCTACCAGAGGAACTGCCAGGGAAGTACCAACAAAGTTGAGGGACAGAAACAGACCATTGATAAAAGCCCTGTCCTCCATGAAGCCTTCTTGTACCAACACCATCAAAACCGGCATGGCGGCAATTTCAAAAAAACCAATCAAAAAGAGCACTGGTATCTGTAACCAGTTATTGATTTGCAAAAAAACCATCATAAATGAAAACAGCGCGATGGTGACGATCGCCAGAATTTTGACTCGGTTGAATTTATCGCTCAAACTACCGGCAATGTAAGACCCGAACACACCTGCCATATAAATCAAGGAAATCCCAGCGCCAGAAACCCATGTGCTGGCTCCTCTTTCAAGCAAAAAAGCCGGAAAATAAGTCGAGAGTGTGACAGTCATCATTGCCCGGGTAGCGATGATGAAAACTACAGGAACCATGAATCTCAGAATTCTGCCCCAATCCCTGGGGATGCTCTTCTGCATCCTAATCTCACCCGTACAGGTATTCGCATCTTTCAATCCATGCCAAATTACCAACGAAGCAACAGCACCAAGAATTGCCAGAATGGGCAATTTCGACAGCCCAAGAAGATCATATGCTGAAACCAAAACAAGCGTTCCCAGCGCGTAACCCAGAGTACCGGCATTAACCCAAAAACTCATTCCTCTACCCAGTTTTTTTCCGGCATGCTTGCTGTTTAATGCTGGACCGATGGCATGCAATGAGGCTGAGCTCAAGCCAGCTAAAACCAACATTGCCATCATCATCAATGGGGTTGAGCTTAACCCGAGCAAGGTCATGACAACGCCAGTGATAAAGGGTGCCAGGATGACCAGAATTTTCAAGTTTCGGCGGTCTGCCAAAGAACCGATGACGGGTTGCAAGAGTGAGGGTAAGGAGAAGAACAAGGTCAAAGAACCCCCACCCAGGTTGCTAAGACTAAGTTTTTCTATCATAATTGGCAGAAGCGGTGGTAAAAAGCCGGCGTACAGATCGTGCACTCCGTGAGCAAGAGCTATAGAGCCAACATAACGGGAGTTAAAAAGATCAACCTCTGATTCTGAATTGGGTATCGGGCTGTTTATCTCTAAAGTTGTTGTTTCATTCTCAATGATTTTTTCCATTTGGGCTATTTTATCAAGCAAACCAAGAAATGGTTGAGATAGAACATATTGGTTGCCTGGACAGCACAATCCAACTGCGAAGTCATGATTTTTCGGTAAAGCGCATTAACCCCATATTATCTATGGTAGTATTGGCGATTTTCTGTTCTAATTGTGTGGAAAGAGGTGAACTATGTTCGACGGAAACTTTAAAGCTTCAAACACATCAGGAAATAACCGTTTTAAAGGATTAAAAGTGGGGAAAAAGGTCTTCTTTGGGATGATCATCGCCCTGGCTTTGTTTATCCTCATCACATCCGCTCTCTATGAGGTGCCTGCTGGTAATATCGGCGTGGTTACTCGCTTTGGCGCGGTCAACAGGGTTGCCTATTCCGGCATCAATGTCAAAATTCCCTTCGCAGAGAAGGCAGTAATGCTCAGCGTCCGCACACAAAAGGATGAAGTCCAGGCGACTGCTATGTCTGAGAATCTGCAGGTGGTTACATCACTGATCGCGGTCAACTATCATCTTGATGGCAGCCATGCCAAAGAAGTCTATCAGAATGTAGGTGCAAATTATGCCGACATTATCGTGGCGCCATCTATTCAAAACACCTTCAAGGCGGTGACTGCCAAGTTCACTGCTGAGGAACTGATTACCAAGCGCGATGAAGTCCGCTTTCAGGCTGAAGAAGAACTGACCAAGCAGCTGGAACCTTACTTCATCGTGGTTGAAAACTTCAACATCGTCAATTTCGATTTCTCAGCGGAGTATCAGAGCGCAATTGAAGCCAAACAGGTGGTACAACAGCAAGTAGAGACCTCCAAGCAAAAGCTGGCCCAGGCGGAGATCGACGCCCAAACCGTGATCGCCCAGGCTCGAGGTCAGGCGGACGCTCAAAAAGCGCTTGCGGACACCGGCGCATTAACAGACGAGTATCTGCAGTATCTTTTCCTGACCAAGTGGAACGGCATTTTACCCCAGGTCATGACCAGCGGCAGCAGTTCGATGATCGATGTATCCCGCTTTATGACCTTCCCCCAACAGGAGCCGTAGGTCTGCAATTCTGCAAAATGAGAAGGCGAAAGACACAGTGATGACAAGGTTTGTGGCTTCGACGGTATTACAATGCTATACTTGAAAGATCATATAGTTACATTTATGGAATAGTCAGGTTGACTAATAACATTGCCAACAATTAGTTTTATCAACAAAGGAGTATATATGTCAAAATTTGAAAGAGAAGTGGAGATCGATGCCCCGACCCAGAACGCCTGGGTAGTCCTGACCGACGCTGCACAGTGGCCAAAATGGTTCCCCTTTATACAAAGTGTTTCCAATGTCCAACCGCTTGCTGAAGGCGTAGTGATCAACTGGAGCAGCGGTGATAAAGACGGCACTGCCACGATCACCAAGTTTATCCCCGAAAAAGAACTTGAAATCCTCACCAATCTGGATGGCGATGAAGACAAGCACAATTTCACCCTGCGCAGCAGCGGTGGCTTCTTTGGTCTCAAAGATGATGAGGTCAAAGTTGAATACAAGCTCGACACCTTGACTGGTGGCGGCGTCATCGGTCGTTTTATGACCAGTGGCAATCCTCGTGATATGCTCCGCGTCAAGAACGCCACAAACGCTTTGCGCAGACTTGTTGAAGCGCAATCCCCACATGCATAATAAAGAAGGAGAATTCACATGGGATTAATTACCTCAATTATCGTTGGTCTTTTGGCCGGTATGGCAGCCTCCTGGCTGTTGAAAACCAATCATAAATGGTTTATTGATATCCTTATCGGTATCGCCGGCAGCATCCTCGCTGGATGGATCACCAGTCTTGTATTAGGCACTAACCTCGTGACTGGTTTTAACCTGACTACACTGCTGGTTTCAATTGGTGGTGCGGTGCTGGTTCTGCTGATTTACAACTGGTTCACCGGCCGCAAGAAGTAAAGACTCACAAGAAAAAAAGGTTGGCATTGTGTCGACCTTTTTTTCTAATCATCTTCGGAGAAGAAAATTACTACCATACATAAAGCGAGTTTATTCGCCATCCTGGCAGCAGCTCTTTATGCGCTGAATATGCCATTCTCCAAGCTTTTGCTGGCAGAGGTTCCCCCACTTTATTTATCTGCATTCCTGTATCTTGGTGCAGGATTGGGCATGCTGCTCTTATGGCTTGGCAGTAATCGCTCCAATCAAAAAAAGATCGCTCCGATCAGCCCTGAAGAAAGACCCTTTATCATCGGGATGATCTTGCTTGACATTCTCGCTCCTGCCTTGTTGATGTTTGGTTTACGCAGCACCCATGCCGCAAACGCTTCGTTGCTCAATAATTTCGAGATTGTCGGAACAACACTGATCGCGCTGATGATTTTTAAGGAAGCCATCTCTCCCAAATTATGGACAGCGATTCTTTTGGTCACCGCTTCAAGCATTTTGCTCTCATTGGATACCAGCGCTGCCTTCCGTTTTTCCAGTGGATCGCTGCTTGTACTGGGAGCCAGCCTCGCCTGGGGGCTTGAAAACAATTTCACCAGGCGCTTGTCCAACCGCAGCAGTTCCGATATTGTCATTATGAAAGGTCTCGGATCCGGTTTCGGCTCCTTGATCCTGGCAGTTGCGACCCAGGAAGTCTTCCCCCAACTCTGGGTAATCCCGGTCATATTGGTTCTCGGTTTCGTCGCATATGGCTTGAGCATCAATTTTTACGTAAAAGCTCAAAAAGATTTGGGTGCTGCCAAGACAAGCGCTTATTACACTTTTGCGCCCTTCATAGGCGTCGCGTTTTCCTTGTTATTATTCCCCGGAAAGCCCAACAGCAGCTTTTGGTTCGGTCTGATTCTGATGGGCATTGCCACCTGGTTCCTGATCAACGATACGATTGGCGTCCAACACACGCACGAGCATACCCACCAACACATCGTCACCCGCATGACAGCGCAGGGACCAAAAGAAGTCACTGAATCGTACACCCACTCTCACTTTCATGCCCACGAAAACAAATCTGAAGAATTTCACGAACATTCCCATTCCTGAACTATCATCCTTACCCTTCAACATTGATCCAGGCACGGAACCATCGAATAACGCTCACCCTCTGATACATAATGTGAGACCACGATAATTTCAAAATGGATTAAAATCTTTTATAGAATCTTGTATTCATTGGTCGATATTTTCATCAAAGAAGTGGAAGGTTTTTATGTCCGATGAAATTCCCGAAGTAAACGCAAAACGTAGACGTAGAGGCTCGCAACCAACTGGTCAGGCATCCCGACCGGTACGCCGTGAGACGCCGTCCCGCCCCACATCTTCCAGCAGCGGCGGGATTGGTATGACTCCCCCACCAACTTCTGGTAGCGGTGGCAGTGGTTGGAGTGGCAGCTCATCATCCTCCGGTGGCGGTTCTTATGGCAGCGGAGGTCTTGGTGGTGGTCTGGGCAGCCTATTGGGCGGTCTGGGCTCCGCCACTTCCGGCAAGCGAGGGGGACGCGGTAGCATCGTAGGCATTATCCTGTTGCTCCTGGTTATCTTCTTCCTCTTCCGCATGTGTTCTGGCGGCACTTCGTTGCTACCTCAAGTTGAACAAGAAACACCGGCTGTTACTCAACCTAACCAGGATGATTCTTTTGTCCTTCAACAACCTACTCCGGATGACACCGTTATTCAGCCGTTTTCACCAACCGCAATCTGGCCTACACCCATACCCTCGAATAACTCTGGTAAAACCTGGTTGGTCATGCTTTACCAAGACGCAGATGATAACGCTTTAGAACGTGATATCCTGATCGATTTCAACGAAGCCGAAATGATTGGTTCAACTGACCAGGTCATGGTTGTTAGTCAACTGGATCGCTATCGTGGTGGCTATAGCGGCGATGGCGATTGGTCTACTGCCCATCGTTACCTGGTCACCTATGATGACAACCTCAACAGTATTGGTTCTGATTTGATTGCGGATATCGGGGAAGTAAACATGGGCGATGCTGATACCCTGGTAGACTTTGTCTCCTGGGCGGCCAGCACCTACCCGGCTGACAATTACGTTCTGATCATGTCTGACCACGGCATGGGTTGGCCCGGCGGTTGGTCTGACCCTTCTCCTGCCCAGAAGGACAACAGCTCGAACGCACCTTTGACCTCAGCCCTACAGGACGATATCCTTTACCTCAACGAGATCGAAGGTGCGCTAAGACAAATCAAATCGAAAACAAATATCGACAAGTTTGAGTTGATCGGTATGGATGCTTGTTTGATGAGCCAGATGGAAGTCTATTCCGCCCTGGCTCCGTACACCAAGTATGCTGTCGCTTCCGAAGAAACCGAACCAGGTTTGGGCTGGGCATATTCCGCTTTCCTCAGCCTGATGGTCTACAACCCCGATCTTTCCACCGAAGAGTTGGCTACAAATATCGTCGATTCTTACATCAGCCAGGATCAGCGTGTGTTGGACGATCAAGCTCGGGCTGAGTTTTTGGCACAAAATTCCAGTGGCGGCGGTTGGTTTGTCAATCGAATGAGTGCAGAACAACTCGCCCAGCAGCTGGAACAAAACATTACGCTTACCGCGTCAACCTTGAGAACTTCCAGGGCTTGCTTAATAGCTTGAATGGATTCGCCTATCAACTTCAACGTCTGGATCAGCGCGTGGTTGCCCAGGCACGCAGCTACGCTCAGTCGTACACCTCCATCTTTGGCAGCAATGTGCCCCCGTCTTTCATCGACCTGGGTAATTTTGTTCAACTGATCTATAAAAACACCGAGGATGCCAATGTTCGAGCTGCTGCAGAAAATGTGATCACTGGTTTGAACAACGCCATTGTGGCCGAGAAACATGGTCCCGCCAAACCGGGCTCGACCGGTATCGCCATCTATTACCCCAATTCCCAGCTCTATTCTACAGCCGCGACTGGAATGTCTTCTTATACTATGATCGCTGACAGTTTCAGCCGTTCCTCCCTCTGGGATGACTTCCTGGGCTACCATTACTCCGGTCGGAACTTCGAAGAGACCGCGGTACAGCCAGTAGCAATTGAACGCGCCAGCCAGATTCCGGGTTTGGGCAACATACAGGTTGGACCAATCGAAGCTTCCGCCAACAGTGTAACCCCTGGCAATTTTGTGGAACTCAGCACGGTCATCACTGGTCAAAACATTGGGTACATCTATTTCTTCACAGGTTTGCTGGATGAGGAATCGAACAGCATCTATGTTGCCGATACAGATTACCTGGAAAGCCCGCAGACAGGGCAGGAATCCGGCATCTATTACCCGATTTGGCCAGATGCTGAGCAGTTCCGTCTCAATTTCGAATTTGAACCCATCCTTTACACCATTAGCGATGGCAGCCAGGAAGTTTTGGCGCTCTTCAACCCGCAAAGTTATGGACGCAACGCTTCCGAAGCAGTTTATTACGTCGATGGCACCTATACTTACCAAGGTACTGGTGAAAGCCGGACCGCCCAACTGCTCTTCCGTGATAACAAGCTGTTCAAGGTCTTAACGTATACCGGCAGCACAACAGCAAGCGCGCCCTATGAGATCACCCCCAATATTGGCGACACGTTTACCGTCAGCCGCCGCTGGATGGATCTTGACAGCAGCGGTAATGTCACAGGTATTTCCTTTGACAACGGCGATACAATCAGCTTCTCCGGAGACACGATCGAATCGGGTACCCAATATCTACCTGACGGTACCTACCTGGTCGGTTTCCTGGTGGCAGACCGGGACGGCAATATCACCCCAGTTTATACACAAATCACAGTGAAATAAAAATCGTCTGGTTCTATAATAAAAAGCAGTTGGCGTTTTGCCAACTGTTTTTTTTGACAAGAAATCCAGGAACACTAACTTTCTGGAGAGGCTACAATTATCGGGATCAAACTGGAGGTAGGTATGCTGAAAATTGGGGCTATTGTCTGGGGTGTAACTGAAGTCGATCGCGCAGTTAAGTTTTGGTGCCAGGCTTTAGATTACATACCCAAATATCCCCCGGAAACTGATTTCGCCATCCTGATCCCACGCGAAGGTGATGGTTTTCAGCTCTCGCTCAACCGGGTCACCAGCCCCCATCCCCGCCGACATCACATGGACCTTTTCAGTACCAACCAGGTTGGCGAAGTGCGGCGCCTGATCAGCCTGGGAGCCACCCAAAAGGATTGGAATTACGAGGAAGGCGCAGATTATGTGGTCATGGAAGATCCGGACGGAAATTCTTTTTGCGTCATCCAGGTTCCATAAGGCATGTTGACGACCGTGGATGGAGCAAGCAACTCTCGCTTAGTTCTCTGTATGTCCACAGCCTTATCATCACCATTCCACTGGTAAAATTATTCACAATGGAAAACTATTCTGCTGCACCAATCACCGCTGAATTAGCTGCATCATTACTTCCAGGCAGACCAGTCGATTCGCACAAAGGCAGCTTTGGCAAAGCGCTGGTTATCGCCGGTTCACGCCAGTTTACAGGCGCTGCAAACCTTTCCATCCAGGCAGCCTTGCGCAGCGGTACTGGCTTAGTCTATGCTGCCATTCCCGAATCCATCTACCTGCCCCTTGCTGCCAGTATTCCTGAAGCAATTTGGCTCTTGTTGCCAGAGAAAGGTAATGCAATCGGGGATGGGGAGCGGGAAAACTTGTCCTCAACAGATTTCAGGGTTGGCGAAATGATGGAGGGCAAGGATGCTATTCTGATCGGACCTGGCTTGGGTCAGGCAGAAAGTACGCAGGCTTTTCTACTTGCTGTTCTGGCACAACTTCGTGAGCATGCCCCTGACCTGCCCCTGGTTGTCGATGCTGACGCGCTCAATATTTTGAGTTTCCAACCCGATTGGTGCAATCTCCTGCCGAACCGAACCGTTCTGACCCCGCATGAGATGGAATTCTCACGGTTAAGTGGGCTGCCCTTGGACGAAATCCATGCTAATCGCCTGAAACTTTCCAGCACCTACGCGCAAAAATGGGGACAAACACTGATCCTCAAAGGGGCAAATACCATCATCTCCAATCCTCAAGGTGTTAACCGTGTTTTACCTTTTGCTAACTCAGTGTTAGCTCATGGCGGTACCGGCGATGTGTTGGTAGGGCTGCTTGTCGGTTTATTGGCGCAAGGGCTTAGGCCTTTCGATGCTGCCACGCTCGCGGTCTGGCTGCACGCCTGCGCAGCCGAGTTGGCGCTGGCTGAGGTCGGTCACCCCGCCGCCACCTTACCATCGGACATCATCCGGCAATTAGGCAGAGCAATGAAGACTATCGGGTAATTTGTCTGTTGGGGACTGCTTCCACGCCGTCCAGTTACGATGATCTGTGCAACCAAACCAGGTAAGATCACACAAATTATCCTACAAATAAACCCACCCATGTCCTCCTCCCTCCACCCAATGGAAGGGGTTGGCGTTTCTGGGGGCAAGTTAACCTGGATCAACAAGATGCTATTAAATTACCTAAATCAGTTTTCGGACAACTACACTTATGGCAACCCTCAATCAGCATTGCTGGATCAAGAATAAACTAAACAGGATGACTAATTCAAATCATAAAAAGCCCCTTACTTTGAACTGCAACCAAAAGTTGGATAAAAAATCCAACCAAGGAGGTGCAGTTCACTTTATCGGGCAGCTATTTTATAAAGATGATTTCATCTTCTGTTCCAAGCTTTAATTTTTCTTTCACTGCAATCGTGAAGATATATTATCTATTGTTATTCAAATAAAAAAGGCGTATATTTATTTGTATCTCTAATTTCAAAGAGATCCGGAGAACATATGAATCCCAACCAATACTTCGTTTTGATTGCTTTGGCAATCATTCTTTTTCTAATCATGCTTACTGGCATCCGTTTCATTCCAAATAACCGCATTGGTATCGTCGAAAAACGGTTCGGTCGGAAGTCTGTAAAGGGTAACTTTATCGCCTTGCACGGTGAAGCTGGTTATCAACCCGATGTTTTGCGAGGCGGTCTTCATTACCTGATGCCGATTCAATATCGTGTCCTTGTGGTGTCGTTGGTGACTATCCCCCAGGGCAAAATCGGCTATGTATTCGCTCGCGACGGTCAACCGCTTTCTGCAATGCAGGTCCTTGCAAGCAATACCACTGCGAATAACTTCCAGGATGTGACTGACTTTCTAACTAACGGCGGTCAGCGTGGTCCGCAACGACAGATATTGCGCGAAGGAACCTATGCTATCAATCTTGCTCAATTTGTGGTTATCACGGAGGAACGCGTGCACTACCTGGCATTGAGCAAAGATGATCAGTCGGCGATCGAATCCATGACGGCTGTGATCAATAGCCGCAAGGGTTTTACGCCTTTGGTCATCAAAGACTCTGATGACATGATTGGCATTGTCACTATTCACGATGGACTTTCCTTGCCATCGGGCGAGATCATCGCTCCAGTTGTTGGTCAGGACCAAAGCAATGAAGCGACTTATCATAACAATTTCCAAATGCCTGATCGTTTCATTGCTGCCAATGGTCTGCGCGGACGTCAGCTGCAGGTACTGGTTGAAGGAACTTTTTACCTCAACCGCCTGTTTGCAACAGTGGAATTAATCCCAAAAACCATCATCGAGGTGGGTTTTGTTGGTGTAGTTGTTTCGTATACCGGCAGTATCAGCGAAGACCTTTCTGGAACAGAGTATCGCCATGGCGAACTGGTCAGTATCGGCAGCCGGGGTGTCTGGAATGTGCCGTTGCTGCCGGGTAAATATGCTTTCAATACCTATGCCGGCAAAGTGGTAGCTGTTCCTACAACCAACATTATCTTGAAATGGATCAAATCTGAGGTTGGCTCGCATAATTTGGATGAAAACCTCTCAGAAGTATCGCTGATCACCAAAGACGCCTTTGAACCTTCCTTGCCGCTTTCGGTGGTGATCCATATCGATTACCAGAAGGCTCCATTAGTGGTGCAGCGCTTTGGAGACGTCAAAAAGTTGGTGGAACAAACCCTTGACCCGATGGTGTCAGCCTATTTCAAGAATATCGGTCAAACACGCACGTTGATCCAGCTCATTCATGATCGTAACGAAATCCAGGATCTCTCCAGCCAGGAGATGAAGGCAAAGTTCCTGCATTACAACCTGGAACTGGAAGAGGTACTGATTGGCACGCCCACGACCATTGGCAGCGATAAAAACATGGAAGTGATCTTGAATCAACTGCGTGCCCGCCAGATCGCTATTGAACAAATCGAAACTTTCCAACGTCAGCAAGATGCTGCCGTCAAGGAACGGGAACTGCGCGAAGCCCAGGCACGTACAGAACAACAACGCAACATCACCGAATCCGAACTGAGCATTACGGTGCTCTCCAACCAGGGTAAAGCTGACTACATGAAAGCTTTACAGCAAGCTGCCCAAATCCGCGCGCTTGCGGAAGCAGAAGCTGAAAAGATCGCTCGAACCGGTATTGCCCAGGCTATTGCTACTGAGGAACAAGTGGCTGCTTATGGTGGTCCACAATACCAGGTGACCCAGCAGGTCATGAACCGCTTCGCTGAAGCTGTCCAGCAATCCCGAGTGGATGTGGTGCCAAGAGTAGTGGTTGGCGGGGGTCAAGGCGAAGGAGGCGCTTCGGGCAGCAGCGTCATGGAAGGGCTGTTGACCCTGTTGCTCTCAGATAAACTAGGGCTCGAAACCAGCCGCACAACTTCACGCGAACCTTCTGAGGAAGTCGACCGGATGAAGCAGGAAATTCG
>WOZC01000136.1 GCA_011620465.1 Anaerolineaceae bacterium
AGCCCTTTCTGTGCTAAGTGATTTTTTCGATGGATGAAGGGTACAACATCCAAGCGGTCAATATTACCATAAAAATCAATTTGCAAGAGGTAGAGTTTTTTTTAAAGGATTTACACCCGGTCTGAAACCTTTGCAGACATTACATTCACTGTTTTTTCTGTTTTTTCACCGCTTAGGGAGTCAATCAGGTATACTTAATTTGTTAACCATTAACCTAATATGAGGAGAGGTATGACAAACCAGACACAATTTGATCATTGGCAGGAGAAATGCTATGATCCCGCCATTAAGCGTTTCCCGGAACGAAAAGAGCAGTTCAAAACTTCATCCAACATCCCGATTCCCGCGATCGTCCCTCCTGAGCGGATAAACCCGGAGCAATTTGAAGAACTGGGTCTTCCAGGCACTTATCCCTACACGCGCGGCGTACAGCCAACCATGTATCGCGGACGTCTGTGGACTATGCGCCAATACGCCGGTTTCTCCAGCGCAGAAGAATCGAACAAGCGCTACCGTTTCCTGCTCGAGCAGGGACAAACTGGTTTAAGCGTGGCATTCGATCTGCCAACCCAAATTGGCTATGATGCCGATGATCCAATCGCCCTCGGCGAAGTGGGTAAAGTGGGGGTCTCCATTTCATCTATTGAAGACATGGAAGCTCTTTTCAATCAGATCCCGCTGGATAAAGTCTCAACAAGCATGACCATTAACGCGCCAGCAGCAGTACTGCTGGCGATGTATATTGCTGTGGCTAAGAAACAAGGGGTAGCTTCAACCGCGCTGCGCGGTACGATCCAGAATGACATCCTGAAGGAGTATATTGCTCGCGGAACGTATATCTTTCCGCCAAAACCGAGCATGCGCCTGATCACGGACATCTTCCAATTCTGCAAGCAGGAAGTACCCAACTGGAACACGATCAGCATTTCTGGCTATCACATCCGCGAAGCGGGCTCCACGGCTGTGCAGGAAGTCGCATTCACCCTTGCAAACGCGATTGCCTACATCGAAGCCGCCATCAAAGCGGGTATGGATGTGGATGAATTTGCCAATCAGCTGTCCTTCTTCTTCAATTCTCACAATAATTTTCTGGAAGAAGTAGCCAAATTCCGGGCTGCGCGTCGGCTATATGCTAAAATCATGCGCGAACGGTTTGGTTCCAAGAGCAGCAAATCTGAATGCCTGCGCTTTCATACCCAAACCGCCGGTTCAACATTGACAGCCCAACAACCCGAAAACAACGTCGTCAGAGTAACCTTGCAAGCCCTGGCTGCTGTTTTGGGCGGTACCCAGTCGCTACACACCAACAGCATGGATGAAGCCCTGTGGCTGCCAACTCAGAAATCAGTCCAGGTGGCACTGCGCACCCAGCAGATCATCGGATATGAATCGGGTGTTGCCGATTCCATCGATCCCCTGGCAGGTTCTTACCTGGTCGAATACCTGACGGATGAAATTGAAAAGAAGGCTGCTGAATACATCGAGAAGATCGACGCTATTGGTGGTGCGCTGGCTGCTATTGAGAATGGTTTTATCCAAAATGAGATCCAGGAAGCCGCCTTCCAGGCACAGCGCAAACTGGAAAACCAGGAAGACATCGTGGTCGGCGTTAATAAGTTCCAGGTGCAGGAAGAAATTTCACTGGAATCGCTGAAGATCGATCCAAAAATCGAACAAGACCAGCACGAACGCCTGGCTGCTCTGCGAGCTTCGCGCGATCCGCAGGCAGTGAACGCTCTGTTAGATAAACTCGAAGAAACCGCCAACAGTGATGCCAATCTGATGCCGGTAATCATTGAATGTGTTGAAAACAAACTCACCCTGGGTGAGATCTGCAATCGTCTGCGAAAAGTTTGGGGTGAATACGTCGCCCCCAATTTCATCTAAAGAAAACGTCTAAAGGAGAGAGATGGCAAAAATTACCAAACTAAATCATGTCGCGATCGTTGTCCGGGATATCGAAGAATCGCTGAAATTTTGGGAAGAAAGCCTTGGCTTAAGCCTGGACCATATCGAAGTGATCCCATCCCAAAATTCCCGGGTCGCTTTCATCCCCGTTGGGGACAGTGAAATCGAACTGGTTCAGCCCACCAGTAGTGAGACCGGTCTGGCAGCCTACCTCGAAAAACGAGGTGAAGGCATGCATCACCTTTGCTTGGAAGTGGACGATATCGACGCTAAATTAGCTGAATTGAAAGAAAAGGGCACTCGCCTGATCAATGAGACCGCCGAAGTATTGCCCGGACGAAAAATGGCTTTTATTCATCCCAAAGCTGGCAATGGGGTCTTGATCGAACTGTATCAACTGACTGACTGAATTGACCATAGCCTAAGGAGGATGAAATGATCATTAGGAACGGAAGCATCATTACCTGGACCGAGCCCAACCAGATCCTGGAGGGGTTTGAAATCCTTATTCAGGATGGCTTAATCAAGTCGCTTGAGCCTGAAGGAGAGTTGAGAGCAAAGTATCCACAGGAAGAAGTGTTGGATGCACAGGGTCAGTTGATTATGCCAGGTAATATTTGTGCTCATACCCATTTTTATGGTGCCTTTTCGCGAGGAATGGCAATTCCCGGTGAGCCAGCTGTCAACTTTCAGCAAATCCTCGAAAAACTCTGGTGGAAACTCGATAAAGCCCTCGATGAAGAAGGTACCCGCTATTCCGCTCTGACCTTGCTGATCGATGCGATCAAATATGGCACAACTACCGTCATCGACCATCACGCCTCCCCAAATTTCATTGATGGCTCGCTGGACGTTGTGTATGAAGCTGTCAAACAAGCAGGATTACGCGCCGCGTTGTGTTACGAGGTGACTGACCGCGATGGCGAAGACCGCGCACTGGCAGGGATAAAAGAAAACAGCCGCTTCATCAATAGAGTTCAGACAAAGGAGGTTGACCCGATGGTCAAGGCGCATTTTGGTTTGCATGCCAGCCTGACCCTTTCGGATGCGACCCTTGAAAAATGCGTTGAGGAAAACGGAAACCGGGTTGGTTTTCATGTGCACGCCGCAGAAGGAGTGGTTGACCAGGAAGATTCTTTGGCGAAATACAGTAAGCGGGTGGTGGAACGCTTCTGGGACAAGCAGGTCCTGAGCGACCGAAGTATTCTGGCGCACGGCGTACATCTATCGGACAACGAGATCAAGCTGATGGCAGAAAGCCAAAGCTGGCTGACCCATCAACCAAGGTCAAATATGAACAATGCCGTTGGCGTCGCACCTGTGGAGAAACTACTGGAGAACGGTGTCAACCTTTGTTTAGGAAATGACGGGTTTTCCAACGCCATGTGGCAGGAATGGTTCTTCACTTACCTGCTCCAGAAAGACCGCAAAGGCGATCCGAGAGCAATGAACGGTTACGATGTGATTAAAATCGCCGTGAACAACAATTCGAGACTTGCCACCCAAATCTGGGATGGTTTGCGCGTAGGCATTATTGAGCCAGGTGCTGCGGCAGACATTGTCTTCGTTGATTACCATCCGATTACCCCTTTGAACGCTGGTAATTTGCCCTGGCATATCCTGTTTGGTTTCCGAGATGGCATGGTCACCATGACCATGGCT
>WOZC01000155.1 GCA_011620465.1 Anaerolineaceae bacterium
AGAAGTCAAGTCGCTACTATCGACCACTTTTCATGTGCAGGTTAAACCCACTTATTCAAGGTCATTAACCTTTGCTACCAATAAGACCGCTGAGATTGAAAATAAAACTGTTACGTTCAAAGGCTTAGAAGTAAATCCATCCAGTGCAGCTGTCATTTTGTGTGTCAATGCTCCAATCGGGGAACAATGGATTCCCGATGTAGAAATCCTCTATAAAGGAAATATTATTTATGGATTCAGCGGGGAGCTCATGGATAGCCCAAATGAAGATCCAGCCACTGAAATGTGTTATCGCCTTAATTACTCGTATCCATTCCAAATTGACACTAATTTTTCGCCGCAAGCGGACCTGTCAATTCTGGTAGCGAAATTAACGACAGTTCAACCGGAGCGAATATCTTATGAGGTGATCGCGCATGCTCAAAATAAACTTGCCGAGGAAGGCATTGAATTTAGCTATGTGGTCATCAGCCACGGTTCCTACATTTCAATTACCAAGAAGCCAGAAGGACTGACGGAAGCAGAAGCTGTGCAGAAAGTACAGGATTTCTTGACTGAGAAAGCAACACCATCGGATGTAATTGTATTTGATCTTAATTAAATTTCTTTCAAAAAAAATATGGAGCGATACCTGTAGCTGAGAGACCACATGATGAAAAAAGTCACCTGCATCATTTTGCTCTTGATCCTCGTCTCTATTGCTGGTTGTTCATCAATAAGTGAACCGACCCTACCCCCTGAACTGGCAACCGGCACGGCGGTCGTTGCCCGTAAATATACCGAAATTGCTGAAGCAACCCTGTACCCTGCGACTTCCTTTCCGACTGAGCTTTATCCCACCATGGACTGGGCAGGCTGGACGCCTTCCCCGGATAGCATCGTTGCCAGTGATAGCGGCAAGACCATTGATTTTGTTCTGACTTCAAGGTTCTCGATCGTCCTCAAAGAGGCTGATTTCCCGCTTGCAAATTTGAAGTTGAATTGCGTTCCCGATATCGTCCTGGGACGTATGTACAATGATGATGGCGTTCCCCCAGAATATTATGAGATACGCTATGAAGGTGTCGATTTTGGCAAATGCCGGGTTCAAAATGGTTCTTTTGAGGTGACGATCAATATCACCGAACCTCCTTAATATTGCATGGGGTGGGTTTCGCTTCGTTCAACCCGACTTCTTCTTTCCGCTACCTATTCTAAATGCTGCCTCAGGATTATATTAAGGATAAGGGAGATCGATTTAAGATGAAAAACATAAGCAAAAAGGCTTTGATATTTTCAATCTTTTTGACCTTTGCAATCCTCCTCAGCGCCTGTCAACTACGGGCTGCCACAACTGAAGCCACGTCAACCGTGCCAGTGATTGCCACCGTTACGCCAGCTCCAACCATCGTTCCGGCCACCACTTCTCTTCCCTTCGTCCCATCCCCAGAGATTTTTTCAGCCGAAGCCACCGCAAGCTTCTACGAAACGGTCCTATCGATCCCAGCCGGTAAGACTGGATTGCCTTACCGAGGAGTGGACATTCCCGGTATGGAAATTACCGGGCCGAACGCATTTGCCATTCTTTCGGATGGACGGTACGTGATCGCCGATCTGATCGACAATCGTTTGTGGATCTTTAGTCCCGCCGGTGAACAACTCAAGATCATCGATTTATACACGGTAGGGATCATGAACGTCTCTGATATGCAAGTATATAACGACGAACTATATGTATTGGAAATCTATCTTAATCCACCGCTTCATTACCGTATCAATCGTCTGTCATTAGAAGGAGAACTCAAAGCTTATTATGACATTCCTGAAGGGTACCACCTGGAAAATGGCTTGACGGCGTTTATGATCGACTGCAACGGGAAAATATTTCTAGATTTAGAAGGTCGATTGCACCCTCTGCCGATTGGAAATGTGACCTTGACCTCATCCGCAAGTGAAGAAAATTATGAATGCAATGGCAAAACTTATTATGTTCATGAGACTAAACTTGGGGAAAAACCCAAATTAACTGCAGGTTCCTTCACCCTCGAGACTTCTTTAACTTTTGGTTATGGAGGCTTATCCCTGCTTAAAGTTCTACCTGATGGAAGCTTTTTTGTTGTTCGGTCTGATGTCGTTAATGATCCAGTCATCCAGGTTGACGATACAGTCCATTACTTTTCAGCGGGGGGTGTGCAGCTTGGTATTGCCCGCGTGCCGGTGGATGAGCGTTATTACTATGTTATGCGCAACCTGACTGTAGGTCCAGATGGTAATGTCTACTGTCTGTTGCCTAAACCTGATTCTCTCAAAATCTTGCGTTTGAAATTCTACACTGCGTTGGAACCTCTGCTGCCCGGTGCGGAATTTCCTACGATAACAACGGATGCTCCTCTCAAAAATTCAGGGAACTGACCTGCAGAGCAATGTTGTGGGCAGCGATCCTTTACTGAACCATCCGGGTAATGTTCAAGCGATTGAAGATGTAGATTCGGAAAAGGTGGATTCATGTCGATAGGGTCGCCTGCTTCGGGAAAGTTGATCTGTTCATCCTTTACTTTTCACTTAAAGACCGGGATGCCATCCATAATATCCTCACCAAAAAATTATTTTTAATATTCCGTGGAAATGGATAAACACCTGTGAAGCTCGCGGCAAGAATAACCTGCAAGGAGAAAGCTATGTCCAAAAGGTTTTTGATCTTCTCAACTTTTCTGATCTTTGCAATCCTACTCAGCGCCTGTCAATCGCCGGCTGCCACAACTGAAGCCACGTCCACCGTGCAAGTGATGCCTTCGTCCATCACAGCCACACCTGCTGGAGGCTTGTCCACTACCTCGCCAATGCAAAAACTGCGCATCATAAATCAGAGCAAACTCCCGCTCCACAATCTGGTTGTGAGATTCCCTGACGAGCGAATCGAGTTCGGGGATGTTCCGGGTGGAACAACTACGGAATATCGAGAGGTACCGCAAGGTGTCTACCGTTACGCCGCCTACGATGTTGAAGTGAACGGGCAAAGCTACGAGCAGCCGGTAGTCGATTGGGTGGGTGAAACCCCGCTGCAGGGTGAGAATTTTACCTATATCATCGATGTGGATCCTGCCCGCTGGCAGACGGAAGGCCAGGTGATCCAGCTTGTCAAGGTGAGTACAGATTAATCAAATGGAGAGACACCTCTCTGAAGGATATGGAGGAATTCATTATGACCAAATCACAGAAAAGAGGGCTATTCGTTGTAGTGACTGTATTCATCCTTGCTGCACTTCTTTGGGTAGAGACCACCAACCATATCGTGGGAAGGTGGATCGCTGGCACGCTCTATGACAATCATGCGAGTTTCATGAGTTGTGATGAATTGCCTGACTTATCCGATGTGAAAAGTGTAATGGAACAACATAATCAGGTCATTCAGGAGATCAAGAATATCGATCCCGAGAATATTGAGATCACCATAGACAACTCTTGTCCTGGAAAGGGAAGCCTGGTAATTTATTATCCGTCCCATAATGATAGAACTCAGATAGAAGAGTTGCTGGGCGATTCTTTTTTTGGAATTCCTTGGAAAGGAATCAATCGGT
>WOZC01000152.1 GCA_011620465.1 Anaerolineaceae bacterium
TGATGACGCCACAGTGACCATTACAGTCAATCCTTTGATGCGCTTGTTCCTGCCGCTGATCCTCAGATAGTTAATAAATAGGTTTTAGACAACAGCGCCCTGGAATCCCAGGGCGCTGTTTTTTTTCAAGATCGGGACTGTAATCCTGTTGCAGAATGGCCAGGTGGTGAAGGACCTTTATGTGAAACTATCATCACACCAGGTTCAGATGAGTATAATTACTGGGTTTCGAAATGAGGAACATGATCAAAACGCAAGGATTGACGAAAATATTTAAGATTGGCAAGAAGCAGGAAACCGAACTCGTCGCAGTTGACGATTTGAGCCTGGAAGTGGAACGAGGGGAGGTTTTTGGCTTTTTGGGACCCAACGGCGCTGGCAAAACCACCACCGTGCGTATGTTAACGGGTTTGATCCGTCCAAGCTCTGGCAGCGCACAGATTGCCGGGTTTGAACTGGGTAAAAATGACACCGAGATCCGCCGAAATGTCGGCATCCTGACCGAATCCCCTGGGATGTACGAGCGCCTCTCAGCCGAGAAAAACCTGACCATCTTCGCGAATCTTTATGATGTGCCTGATATTGACAAAGCGGTGAACAAGTATCTGAGTATGTTAGGTTTGTGGGAGCGACGGCACGATGCGGTTGGCAGTTTTTCAAAAGGCATGCGCCAAAAACTGGTAGTCGCCCGAGCGCTTATCCATGAACCGCAAATCCTATTCCTGGATGAACCCACCACTGGGTTGGACCCCGAAGCCTCCAAAACTGTCCGCGATTTCGTGGAAGAGCTCAAAACTGAAGGACGCACCATTTTTATGACCACTCACAACCTGGATGAAGCTGAACGATTATGTGACCGAGTGGGCATTTTTCAACAGAAACTGCTGACCCAGGACAGCCCTGCCAACCTTCGAGAAAAAATGTATGGTCGCAGGGTGGTCTTCCATCTGCGCGAACTTCAGCCAGCTTGGGTCGACCTGGTTTCCAGCATTCCTGGAACAGGGAGTGTTGAGGCTGTGGACAATAAACTGGTGGTTTCGCTCAAGGATCCCGATGAAAGCAATCCTGAAATCGTCAGGACATTGGTTGCGGCAGGAGCGGATGTGCAATTTGTCGGTGAGATTCGGCACAGCCTGGAGCAAGTTTATCTCGAGATGGTCAAAGGCAGTGAAAGGGTGCAGCAATGAAACACATTCGCACCATAATCAACAAGGAATGGTCTGAAGTTTTCAAAAACCGCTGGGTGATCTCAACCATGACGATGCTGCCGTTGCTATTCACCGCGCTTCCGCTGGTGATGCTCTCCATGACCGGGGGCAGCACTATGTCGGCAGAAATAAGTGCAGAAAGCAGCGGCTTACCCGCGGGGGTTGTTGCAAGCTGCGCCGGGTTAAGTGCAGTGGATTGCACGCAGATCTATTTACTCAACCAGTTTATGTTGATATTTATGATGATGCCGCTCATGATCCCCACAACGATTGCTGCCTACAGCATTGTTGGCGAGAAAACAACCCGCAGCCTGGAGCCGCTTTTAGCCACACCTATTACCACGATAGAATTGCTGGCGGGGAAGGGTCTGGCGGCAGTCATTCCTGGTGTCTTGATCAGTTATGCCGCCTTCGGCGTGTTTATTTTAGGCAGTCTCTTGCTGAAGCTGAGTCCGGCTGTGTTTTCTCACATCATTAGCCCAACATGGCTGTTAGGGGTCCTGGTTTTGGGACCGATCCTTTCTGTTATCGCCACCATATTCGCAACTTATGTTTCCTCCCGGGCAAGTGACCCTCGCGTAGCGGAACAACTCTCTTCAATGGTGATTTTGCCGCTCATGCTGGTCATGTTTGCCGTTTTAGCCGGAAAACTGGTGATCAATATCTGGTTTATGCTGATCGCGATCGTGTTCTGTGCGGTCGTCGCGTTTGGGATGCTGCATTTGGGAACGGTGATCTTTGACCGCGAAAATATTCTTACAAAATGGAAGTAATCGGATGAAAAAGACGCGTTTTTGGTTTGGGTTATTGCTGTTTTTAGCACTTATTCTCGTATTTTCAGAAGCACAGGCGCAGAGTACATCGCCATGGACCTTGAAGCTTGTCAGGGACTTTGGATATGGATCCGGTTCGGATATCCAGGGGAGAATGACATTGTACCTGGGTGGGGATTTGAGCACAATCACAAAGGTCGTCTATTATATGGACGACGAAATCATGGCGGAAGTCCTCCAGGAACCATTCAAGTTAGCTTTTAACACGGATGATTACGGACCCGGTGTCCACGAAATGAGGGCGGAGATCAGCAGTAATGATGGCAAGGTAACACCTGCTGGACCGATCGTGAATAACTTTTTGAGTGCCTCCGATTCCGGGGAAAGAACCACCACAATGATTGTCATAATAATTGGGATAACCCTGGCAGCGATGGGGCTGAGCTGGTTTATTTCCTCCAGGCAGAAAGGCGGCGTTTCTGCAACAGGCGGCATGTATGGATTGGCTGTCTGCAATCGGTGCGGAAAAACCTTTCCCCGTTCGTTTTTTGGAATGAATATAGTGGTGGGCAAGTTTGAAAGATGCCCTCATTGCGGAAAGTGGCAGATAACCCGACGAGCCAGTCCGATGGAAATAACGTGGGCGGATCAGCAATCCCATCCGGAAGAACCCCAGGAAGTTGCGGAAAAACCAGAAAAAGACGACCTCGACGAAAGCCGTTTTGTTGATTTATAGCGGCACCAATCAAAATTATAAAATCGAGTGTTTTTAGAGGACTATACGGATGGGGCAAACCCATCCGTACTTTTCATTATTGATAGACGCGTATAGATTTCACTCATACCTATTACCGAAAGGTGAAAAAGCAGCCTTCAATATGATATGATGAAATCAATAAAAAAATTGATGCTATCAATTTGAAAAGGAGACAAAATGACACTCGAAGGAAAAAAAGTAGCTTTCCTGGTTGCGGAAGGCGTTGAAGATCTGGAATACTATGCTGTTGCAATGCGCTTGCAGGAAGAAGGCATGACGGTCTTGACAGCGGGATTAGACTTGAACCCGATCAAAGGCAAGAACGGGCTTGTGATCAAACCAGATACCAAGATCGCGGACCTGGTTGCTGATGATCTGTTTGGGCTGGTCCTGCCAGGCGGCTGGGCTCCGGATAAGCTGCGGAGATTCACTCAAGTAACTGATTTAGTCGCCAAGGTTAACGGGCAGGGCAAGATCATCGGCATCATCTGCCATGGCGGCTTGCTGGCGATCTCAGCCAAAATTGTTGCCGGAAAGAAAACCATTGGCTCCCTTGGGATCAAGGACGACCTGCTCAATGCCGGTGCCATCTGGGTGGATGAACCTGCCTTCCGCGATGGCAACCAGGTTTGGGGCAGAGTTGTAGCGGACATCCCGGCATTTAACCGCGAATTGGTTGCCGCTTTCAGAGAGGCAGCCGCTTAATCGAAAGTCCTCTGTGCTTAATGGTACAATCCGAATAGACAATTAATCACAATGTTGGAGGTTGCATGGAAGAACAAGTTTCTGGTTTCGCGGTCAAAAAAGGACTCG
>WOZC01000156.1 GCA_011620465.1 Anaerolineaceae bacterium
CCCCGATCCAACTACAGTGATCCTGCAGGACCTGACTACATCAGATTTGAAAGCTGGCACTATCCCTCAACCTGAGCAGGATGATTTTCTTTCCATTTTTTCTGATTTGGATAAGTCTGCAATCAAAACCTATCCAACCAAAGCCAACCAGGGTGATACGCAACCGATCCACCTCTGATCCCTGAAACCGAACAATACAACGAAGAACCCGGACCTTGAAGGTATACTAAGTACAAACCTCTCAGAAGGAGCTGATCATGCCGAAAATCCTCTATTTACTCGATGGTCACGCCATCGCCTATCGGGCGTATTTTGCCCTCACCTCCGGCAGTTCTACCTATTGGACCACCAGTAAAGGCGAACCAACAGCGGGTGTCTATGGCTTTGCCAACCGCCTGATACGCATGTTTGAGCAGGAAGAGCCCGATTACGTGGCTGTTAGTTTCGACACAGGACGGACATTTCGCCATGAGATGTTCGCGGATTACAAAGGCACACGCGCTAAGATGCCTGACGATTTGAGAGTTCAGATCGAGCGCATCCGCCAGATGGTGGATTGTTTCAATATTCCCCGCATTGAAATCGATAATTACGAAGCGGATGATGTCATCGGAAGCCTGGCGCGCTGGGCGAATAAGGAGAAGGGACTGGCGGTCAAGATCATCACAGGCGACCGTGATATGCTCCAACTGGTTACCAACACCGTCGTCGTATCGCTGCCGGACCGCAAGAGCGGGCAGGATCAAGATTACTTTCCTGAAGATGTCGTCAAACGCATGGGTGTAAGACCGGACCAAATCGTGGATTACAAAGCCCTGGTTGGTGATCCTTCTGATAACATCCCTGGCGTTCGCGGCATTGGCGAAAAGACCGCCATTGAGCTATTGAAGCAGTATGAAACGCTCGACAACCTATTTGCTCATCTCGATGAAATCAAAGGCAGAGCGAACAAGCCTCTCAGTACAGGTAGGGAAGTTGCCTACCTGAGCCAGGACCTGGCGCGCATCCGTACAGACTTGCCTGTCATCCTGGACCTGGAGCAAGCTGAACCAGTTATGTTTGACCCCACCGCCGTGGAGCAACTTTTCGAAGAACTGGAATTCCGCACCCTCACGCAGCGCCTCAAAAAAATGACCGCCAGGCTCCAACCCTCCCTGCAAGGGCGAAATGGTATCCAGAAAAGCTTGTTCCCGGAAGCAGATAAACCGAAGCCTGTTGAGATGGATCCACAAGACTCCTCCTTTGTAACCATCACGGTCAATGACGTCCAGACTCTCGACGCCTGCGTTGACGATCTCAAACATGCGCAGCAAATCGCCTTTGACACCGAAACTACTGGCCTGGACCCAATGCTTTCAGAATTGGTCGGTATCTCGCTGGCAGCTAACCCTGCCAGGGGCTACTACCTTCCCATTGGCCATGAAAAAGGCACCCAACTCAAGCTGGAAGAGATCAAACAAGCGCTCCAACCGATTTTGAGCGATCCAAAAATCGCAAAAGTTGCTCATAATGCCAAGTTTGACCTGATCGTCCTTGAACAGGCTGGTTTCCAGGTCGCTCCGATCACCTTCGACACCATGATCGCTGAATGGGTGGTCGACCCCACATCGCGCAACCTTGGTTTGAAAGCCCAGGCAAAGACCCGTCTGGGTGTGCAGATGACTGAAATCGAAGAGCTCATCGGTAAAGGCAAAAGCCAGATCAGCATGGCTGCGGTGCCAATTGAGCAGGCTGCTCCCTATGCGGCGGCCGATGCCGTCATGACGCTGCGCCTGGTAAAGCCAATGAGCGAAGATCTACGCACCCATGCTGCCGAAAAGCTCTATCAAGACCTTGAAAATCCTTTGATTCCCGTTCTTGCCAAAATGGAGGAAGCTGGCATCTTACTAGACGATGCCCTTTTTGAGACTTTTTCGAAAGAACTGAAGAGTGATGTTGATCGTCTGACCAAGCACGCATATCAGTTGGCAGGAGAAGAATTTAACCTCAACTCCACCCAACAACTTTCGGACATTCTTTTCGAGAAACTCGCCCTGGAACCGCCTGATCGTTCCCGAAAAACCAGCAGTGGCAAGTATTCGACCTCTGCTGACGTGCTCGAAACCATGCGCGGAACGCATCCACTGGTCGATACCATCCTCGAATATCGTGAGCTGTCCAAACTGCAATCAACCTACGTGGATGCTCTGCCCATACAGGTGAACCCCAAAACCGGTCGCGTACACACCACCTTCAACCAAACCGGAACAGTGACCGGCAGAATCGCGTCGCAAAACCCGAACCTGCAAAACATCCCCATTCGAACTGAGCTGGGACGCAAGGTGCGCCAGGGTTTCATCGCCGCACCAGGACATAAATTATTGGCAGTAGATTACTCCCAGATCGAACTGCGCATTGTCGCGCATATGGCGCAGGACGAAGCGATGATGAAAGCCTTCCATGAAGCCCAGGACATTCACGCCGCTACTGCAGCTGCTATTGAAGATGTGCCCTTGAGTGCAGTTACGAAACAACAGCGCCGCCATGCCAAGGCGATCAACTTTGGTTTGATCTACGGCATGAGCCCCTTTGGTCTCACTCGCACCACCGACCTGACCCTGGCAGAAGCTGAGAACTTTGTCAAAGAATATTTCAGGGAATTCCCGGGTGTCAAAAAATGGCTTGATAACACCCGCCTGGAAGCCAGCCGCCAGGGATATGTAGAGACCCTGCTCGGACGCAGGCGCTACTTCCCAGCCCTGGCTGCCGGGACCAACTACACGATCCGTCAGCGTGAGGAACGCGAAGCCATTAACGCGCCTGTTCAGGGAACTGCCGCTGATATTATCAAGCTGGCGATGATCCACTTGCCGGAAGCCCTGACAAAAGCCGGATTGAAAACGCGCATGCTCTTGCAGGTGCATGACGAGTTGATTTTTGAGGTGCCAGAGGAAGAACTCGATAAAGCCACCAGGTTAGTTAAAGAAGTGATGGAGGGTGCACTTCAGCTTTCAGTCCCATTGGTCACTGAAGCACGAGTGGGCGACAACTGGGGAGAACTGACCGTCGTCGACCCCGATCTGCCGATGGTGTTGGATATGTAACCAAGCCAGCCTGAGTGGGTCAGTTTGAACTACGCAACCTGATCTATATTGCCATTTTTACAGAACCCAATCCGCTCTGCCTCCAAGACAAGCGGATATGGGTTGTTTTTTCTTTGAGTATTTGCAGAAATTGAAACTTAAACGCTGACTGCCTGGCTTTGTAATTGCCCTTTGAGCTGCAGGATCTGCTTGCGGGTGTGGTCGTCAGTTTCCACCAAATCAGCAATTTTCTCGCACGCATACATCACGGTGGTGTGATCGCGACCGCCCAATTCTTCCCCGATCCTGGGTAGTGAAAGATCGCCCAGATCGCGCATCAAATACATCGCCACCTGGCGAGGAAAAGCTACGTCTCTCGCCCGGCTGCGTCCGGTCAGGCTGCTCATGCTGACACCAAAGAAAGCAGAAACAATCTCGAGGACAGTTTTCGGAGTGATGCTGCTGGGTTGGGGTAGAAAATCTGCCAGGGCACGATCACATAAACTTAATGAAAGCGCTTGCCCACTCAATTGCGAGAAAGCCAAAACCCTATTCCAGGCGCCTTCCAGCTCGCGCACATTGGTCTGGATCAGTTTAGCGATGCGTTCGATTACTTCTTCGGGCACATGACCATCCACTTTCTCAGCCTTGCAATGCAAAATAGCCAGTCGGGTCTCATAGTCCGGTGCTTGCATATCCACGGTCAAACCCCATTCAAAGCGTGAGCGCAGGCGTTCTTCCAGCGTGCTCATGGCTTTGGGGGAGCGGTCGGAGGTCATCACGATTTGTTTGTCCTGCCCATAAAGGGCGTTGAAGGTGTGGAAAAATTCTTCCTGGGTGGAGTCTTTTCCAGCGATGAACTGGATGTCATCGATCAGCAGCACATCCACCTCGCGGTATTTCTCTCGGAAAGCTGTGGTGGCTTTCGTGCGGATGGCCTGCACCAGGTCGTTGGTGAATTCTTCCGATGAGATGTATAAAACCTGTTTGCCCTGCTGCAGGACGGCGTTGCCGATGGCATGCAGCATGTGGGTTTTCCCCAAACCAACACCGCTGTAAATGAAAAGTGGGTTATATGCCCGGGCTGGGTTCTCGGCAACAGCCTGGCAGGCAGCATGCGCCAGGCGGTTGGCAGAACCAACCACGAAATTATCAAAACGATAGCGCGGGTTTAGCTGGGTGTCATAACTATCTTTCTCAACAGGAGCAGGTTTTGGGATCGAAACGGTTTCTTCTTCCAGATCGACCTGTGGAGCAGCCCAAACCTTAAACTCCACATTCACCTGGCGAGCCATCATACCCGAAAGTTTGTTGACAACTGTGCTCTTCAGGCGGCTGTCCAACCAGTCACAAGCATAGGCATTCCCTGTACCCAGTGCAAAGGTTCCTGACGTATCTTCATATGAAATCAGACACGTATTCTTCACCCAGGTATCAAAAGAAGCTTTGCTAAGCTCCATTTGTAATTGTCCAATTGTTGCCTGCCATGCCTGTTGAGCATTCATGAGGTCTTCTCCCAAACCATTGATGATGTAAATGCAATACCGACGGTTAATAAATGTGATCGGTTATGTTATAAACGATTCACTCAACAACCCCAGAATTGTTTCGGTAAGTGAATGGATAAATTCTAACACCTGAAAGCAAGCTTTCTTTGCTTTGTGGCTTAAAATATTTGATTTTTTTAAGGTTGAAATCAGGTCAACAATAAGTTAACAAATTATGAATTCGATTGTTTTTTCCACTTGCTTATACAACCCTAATTAGCAGGATTCAGAAGCGGTGAAACCCCCAGATATAGGTTCATTTCAATTGTTAGATCAAATATTCCAATAACTGGGGGTGGCAGAATCTGCTTAACTTTGACTTTTTTTGCCAGAATAAATCGATAGTATTGCAAGTATTGGCATTTACCTTTTTAAGAAATTGTAGACTACGCGCCAACCCCAGTTATTCTGCAAGCATCTGCTTCGCAGCCCGACGACCGATCTCTACAGCAAAATTTGTGCCTCTGTCCCAGGGGTAAACCTGGCTCATACTGGCGAACCATAACCCCTCCAACGGCGTCTTGATGGCAGGGATATTCTTGCTGTGGTTCACCAATGGGATCGGTTGAGCATAGCCTGTCTTGCTGACCCAAACTTTCTTGACCCATTCCTGCGTGAACTGCGGGTTGATCTTTTTCAGGTGAGGAAGAAACTCTGCCGCCAATTCATCATCTGTCTTGCTAAAGTTTGGATGATCTTTTTCCAGGTAATCGCCGATATAGATGATGTGGTCACCGCCAAAATATTCCGGTTTGAGGAAGTTTGTGTGCTCCACCAGCGACAGGAAAGGATAGCCTGCCTGTTTAGGGATGTTGTACCAATAGTAACCGTCTGGTGATAACGGATGTTTCAGCGAGACTGTCATCACAACTGCGCCCATGTGGTTCAATTTGAGCAGTTCGCCCAGGTAATCTGAGGGCAATTCTGGAGCAAGTTTTGCCATTAAGCCCGGTGAAAGCGTCACCAAAACCTGATCAAAATGTTCGATATTTTCCTCGCCCACCTGCAAGTCCAGTCCGCCACTTTCAGCATGGCTGATCCTATTGATAGGTTGAGAATAACGGATACTCACACCGTCCTTAACCAGCTTTTGCGCAAACTTGTCCGCAAAGTGCTGAAAACCACCCTTGAAAGTCCCCAGGCGGGTAGTGCGCGAATGCAAGCGCGCCCACATCCACGCCATATTGACTTTATCGGCCCAGTTTTCACCAAATTTGCCGTCCAGCATGGGTTTCCACATGCTCTCAAAGACTTTGTTGCCTGCGAATTTTCGCATCCATGCATCCGTTGTTACCTTTTCCAACGGTTTCCAGTTATTTGTAAAACGAAGGTAAAGACCTACCAGCCCAAACCGAATCTTGTTGATTCCCCAGCCCAGCCCGGGGTACATAATTGCCGCAGGGATTGAATCAAAGGGATAAAACTTGCCTTTATGATACATAACGCTGATCGGTTTTGGGAACATAACCTCATCCGACCAACCCAATTCCTCAATCAACCCTAACAAATGCGAATCGCTTTGGAACCAATGATGATAAAAACGCTCGACCGACCAATCCCACTCCGGCTCTTTGAAACCAGAAGCCAAACCGCCAGGGACATTGCTCGATTCGAAAATTGTGACGTCATGCCCAGCTTTTCTTAAATCCAAAGCCGCACTTAGACCGGCAAATCCAGCACCGATTACAGCAATTTTTCGCTTCTCTTCAGTCATCATATCCTCTTTCCCTTAGGCTATTCTGCCAGGTTCGTATCATTTTCCTTATATTCTTCCTGGATGCTTTTTAAGTCAGTGGTCAGCCCAAAGCCTTCTTTAACAAAAAAGAAAGCTCCGACCAAAGTCACCGGAAGCCATAATGCTACGCGCAAGAGCAAAGCAAAACTGAGCGCGTTTTCCGGGCTGAGACCAAACAACTCCATCATCGACTTTGTAGCTGCGTCAAAAGTACCCAATCCACCCGGGGCTGCTGGCACCAACAGCACCAGGTTCACAATGCCAACGACCATTAACAAGCTCTGGAAATTCAGGTCAAATCCCATCGCCTTCATTACGCCCCAATACAGCCCAGTTTCAATCACCCAGATTAAGACCGACTGGAACATAACTAATAGCGATTGCAGTGGCGAGCGCAGCACGCGCAAGCCGTCGGTGAACTTTTCGATGATTCCACTCAATGAGTCACGAAGTTTTGCTGGGACGAGGTGGTTCAACACCCAATTAGTAAAACCGTGCATTTTTTCTGGCAGGAATACCATCCCAATAAAAACCAATAGGATCAAACCGAAAATCAAACCAACCCAAAAAGCACTTTTTTCAATGATTCCAACCCACTGGCTATTGGGCGCAAAGCTGGTCAACTGCCCCAGGTTTAGCAGAACCAGTGCCAGGATAGCGATACCATCGAAGAGGTGTTCCACGATAATGGTCGCCAGGGAGGCCGAAATTGGTACTCCTTCTTTCTTTCGCAGCAAGACCGTACGTAAGAGGTCACCGGCACGGGCAGGATAGATATTGTTCGCCATGTATCCAGCGGAAAGGACCGGAAAAAGCTTGATTACTGAGATCGGTTTCATCGGCAGAAGCAAGACTTTCCAACGCCAGGTACGCAGGAAAAGGGTAATAAAGTAAGCAACGATTCCGAGTGCGACATATTTGAGATTAGCAGTTTTGAGTTGTGCCCAAACAAGAGCAAAATCTACTTTACGGAAAGCCAGCCATAAAAAAAAGGCACTTATGATAAGTCCCAACCAGACATGCCATCGTTTGATTTTCATGCCCTCGATTGTACCTTATTTGAAAGAGAGAAAATTAGCTTCTCATAATTGTGCTGTTCAGTTATGAGCGCGGTGAAGACAGCAATGCGATCCAACTGTCAATAGATTGTGCTGGTCTCCCGACCGAGCACACCATCTCACCGTCAGTGTCCACCCTTTCACCCCTTTGGAGACCTGCGGTCAATTTCCGCACACGCTGGGGGCACCGGCTCGATCAGGAGTTGGCTTGATGGATTATTTTGCAGCATCTCCCTTTGGGAATTGTTCTTTCATTCTGCGCTGCAAATCGCGCCGGGATAAGAAAACCTTATGTCCGCAGGTCAGGCAAACCAGTCCAATATCCGCGCCAAGCCGCACCACTTCCCACTCGTAACCCCCACAAGGATGCGCCTTGCGTAAACGGACCTTGTCTCCAACCTTGATCTCGCTAACCATAACGGCATTATAACATCCCCATGTTATAATTTTCGCCGGCAATGTTCACTCAACTGCCCCACTAAAATCTTATGATGAATCTTAATCCTGCCACGCTTATCTCCAGGGTGATCACATTGATCATCGCACTCACCGTACATGAGTTTTCCCATGCTTTTGTCGCCACACGTTTTGGCGATAGCACCCCTGCAGACGCCGGTCGCCTGACACTTAACCCTTTAAGACACCTTGATCCCATTGGATCACTTATGCTCGTGTTGATAGGTTTTGGTTGGGCAAAACCGGTTCCCATCAACCCCTACGTCATCCGCCAGAACAATAAAGCCGGCGTGATGTTGGTTTCGATCGCTGGACCTGTCTCTAATGTGCTCATGGCGGTCCTGGCTGCCATTCCTCTGCGGCTGGGTTTGTTCCCGGTCTCCTACCAAGCCAGCGGCATCTTCCCAACACCAGGCTATTTCGCGCTCGAATTCATTTACACGAACGTTGCCCTTTTCCTGTTCAATATACTGCCGCTAGCGCCGCTGGATGGAGAGAAAGTGCTCGAATTTTTCCTGCCCGACAGTTGGAAAGGTGCCTCACAAGCCATCCGCCAATATGGACCTTTTCTCCTGCTCGCGCTGGTCTTCATCGGACCACAATTCGGCTTTGATCTCTTCGGAGTCATTATCCGCCGCCCGCTGATGGCGATCGTGAACTTCCTGATTGGCGGCTGACAGGCTCTCGTGACTTATTATTGCTACATGCTCCTGTGCTCCAATGGTGGATACTACACTGGATGGACCACTGACCCATTTCGCAGGCTCAAGCAGCATAACGCTGGTCGGGGCGCCCGCTACACCCGCATGAATAGTCCGTGTGAACTGGTATATGTCGAAGAGGTCGCAGACCACAGCGCCGCTCTCAAACGGGAATTGGAGATAAAGCACCTCGAGCATCTGAAAAAAGTTGCCCTGGCTAACGATACCAGCCGGAACGTTTTGTTTTCTCTCCGAGGCACGAGTGAAGATGAGTCCGCCACTTAGATCAGAAAACTTCTATGAAAGCTCTGGTAAGGCTAGACTCTTACCAAGTCACTTTTACTTTGGATCACGGTCACTGCGAGACCCTTTGCCATTAAGCCTCAAGGGTACTGCTAACCTTCGTTTGGCAAAGAGTCGTGCAGTCTGCCTTTAATCTTTTTTCCCGAATAGAGCAAGACTTTCTTCGAATCACGGTCACTGCGGGATTTTTTGCATTTCAACCTAAAGTAAAGTCAACAATCATGAGTTACGACACAAATTGCGTTTACATCATGTCTTCTTTCGATAACAAAGTCACCTATACTGGTGTCACCAGCATCTTGCTTCGCAGAGTCGCAGAACACCGAGAAGACAAGCCAAGCACTTTTACTGGAAAGAATAAGGACTACAAATTGGCCTTTTTCGCATGTGGCGGGAATATTATGACAGCACTTAATCGCGAAAAACAGATAAAAGCCAACTCCAGAGCCTATAGAGGAAATCTAATCCGTTCCATGAAACCTGATTGGAAAGACCTTGCCGAAGATTGGCTCTAGAGCTATATTTCCGTAGTATAAAGGCTCAAAGACAGACTGCCACGACCCCTTTCCATTTAATTACGGCTCTCGTGATTCCAACAACAGGGTCTTGCAGTGACCGTGGGATGAGGTTAGCAGCGACATTAACTTTTAGGATGTTGCTACAATCTTAGTCTACTTTTTCCCCCGCCAATCAGACATTTTACCGAGCACCCATAAGGTATACTTTAACCAACCAATTCTCAACGATATCCTGGAGGGACGATGACAAGCTCACTTTTCTTCTCACTTTTTGGGGTTTTCCTCCCCATTCATCTCACGCAAGAAACTCAACCCACAACCAACTGGGTCTCGATTGTGATTGGCATCCTCCTGATTCTTGGTTTTATCGGCTTGTTGATCTGGCTTTATTCCACCAAGAAATTACAGCAGTGGTTTCAAGCAGGCACCCAAAGCGGCAAATGGAAAATCCAGGACATGCAGCTTGGTGGCGAAGCCAGAAAAATTGATAAGGTAAAGGCTGCTCAAATCGAAGAGCTTGGTCGAAAAGCATGGCAATCCAGGGTGAGCGACCCCAGTTACGCACAAGCCTGGGCTGATATCGAGGCGGTTGAAACCCAAATCGACCGGATCAAAGAACATTCCCGAACATTGCAAGACAACCTGAACCGGGTCAGCAGCGAGCGCGAGAACCTCACCCTCGATTTTGATAATCAGATAGCCCAATTGGACCTCCAGCGCAAGGATACTGAAAGCAAATTGAAACAAGCTCAGTCTGCGCTGCATCAACTTGAGACAGATATTGATTCCCTTGCCAGTCAAAAAAGTAGCTTACAGCGTGAAATCAAAGCCACCCGTACCGATCTGATCAATACGGAAGGATCAGACGAACCTGACCGCCAGGATATCTTGAGCAATCTAAATGCGCGCTTGGATGGGCTTGTATCGCAATTGCTCGAAGTCAGCAACGACGAGCCCGAGCTTGCTGGTCGTATCCCCAGCTATCAGTCCGAGGTTCTTTCGCTGAATGCCCGCATCACCGAAATTTCGGATCAAGCCCGCCGCCTTGAAGGTGAGAAGTCACAGGAATTGGAGCCGCTCAACCTCCAGGTGGATGCGCTCGAAAAACAATTGCGCACGAAAAGTGAAGAAATCAAGGATCTCGAGAACAAGATGGAACCAATGATCAAATCTTTGGGTTACCTGGTTGACACTGCCCGACCATCTTCTGAAGTTTTGCAGGAATCCTACAACCTGCTGGATGCCACTTACCAAAAATTAGCCAACACTACTCAGGAGCGCACCGGGATCGATGCCAAACTGGAAGGGCTGGATAAGGCTGCCTCGCGCAATTTCTATTTACTGATCCTGCTTGGTGTTATCGTGCTGGTCCTGGGCATTCTATTGATCGCTGGTATATTGTAGACTTCCAAAAAGAATGAAATCAGCAAAAGAGATTATTCCACTCTTAACCTGGAAAGAAAAATGTGCCATGGGTTCAGGCGAAGATACCTGGCAGTCTAAACCCATAACTCGCTTGGAAATCCCTTCTCTTCTGTTTCATGACGGACCTCACGGCTTGCGCAAGCAGCTGGATACCTCTGATGCCCTTGGTCTAAATGAAAGCGTACCAGCCACTTGCTTTCCCACTGCAGCAATCAGTGCTTGTTCCTTCGATCGTGAATTGCTCTGGGAGTTGGGAGCTGCCTTAGGGAAAGAAGCTCTTTTACAGGAAATTGATGTCGTGCTTGGACCTGGAATCAACATCAAGCGTTCACCATTATGCGGAAGAAACTTTGAATACTTCTCGGAGGATCCACTTCTCAGTGGGGAGCTGGCGGTTGCCTACATTCAAGGGATGCAAGCCCAGGGTATTGGCGCGTGTCTCAAACACTTTGCCGCCAACAACCAGGAGTATTGCCGTCTGCTCAGCAATTCTCAGGTAGACGAGCGCGCTCTGCGCGAAATCTACTTGAAAGCTTTCGAAATCGCGGTCCGCAAAGCGCAACCCTGGACGATTATGCCTGCTTACAACCGTGTCAACGGAGTCTATGCTTGCCAGAACGAACAACTGTTGACCAAAATCGCTCGTGAAGAATGGGGCTTCGAGGGCATGTTCATTAGTGATTGGGGCGCCGTGGATGACCGGGTGCAGGCTGTGCGAGCGGGTTTGGACCTGGAGATGCCCAGTAGTGATGGTTACCGGGATGCTCAGTTGCTCAAGGCATTCAAACACAGTCAATTCGAGGAACGCTTCTTGGACAGGGCTGTGGAAAAGCTGCTCAATCTGATCAACAAGTGCCTGAGACCCAAAATCTTGTCTTCCGAAAACATTTTTCTGGAAAACCACCAGCTGGCTCGAAGAATTTTGGCTGAATCGGCAGTCTTACTGAAGAACGAGTCCGCCCTTCTTCCTCTTGAGCCGCAGTCTGAGATACTGATCGTAGGGGAATTAGCCCAAAAGCCCCATTATCAAGGCTCAGGAAGCAGCCGCGTTAACCCCACAGGATTGGTCAGCCTCACCCAGGCAATGGCGGCATGCAGTTTGGACTGGGATTATGTGCCTGGTTACCTAATTGACAATCAGGATGATTTCGCTGACCTGATTACCGAGGCATGCCTTTCTGCAAAAGGTAAAGATGCGGTTGTTGTTGTAGTTGGTCTGACTGAAGAGGATGAAACTGAAGGCTTTGATCGCCCACACCTCGAGCTGCAGTCCAATCAAAACGAACTGATCAAAGCTCTGGCAGAAGTCACCCCCAACCTGGTTGTCGTTTTGCAAGGTGGCGGGGTGGTGACACTTCCATGGCTGGATGAGGTCGGTGCAGTGCTCTTAGTAGGTTTGGCTGGTCAGGGGTTTGGAGAAGGCTGCCTGGACTTGCTGTTGGGGAATACCAACCCCAGCGGTAAGCTGGCAGAAAGCTGGCCGCTCTCGTTAGCCGATGTGCCTTCCAATAACAGTTATGGGCAGCGCTACAACACACCTTACCTTGAAAGCCTGTTTGTCGGCTATCGCTATTACGATAGCGCTGGGAAAGCAGTCCGCTTCCCCTTTGGGTATGGGCTCTCTTATACCAATTTTGTTTTTTCAGACCTTCAGGTTTCCAATGATAAATTGCACCCCGGTGAAAACCTTACGCTGAAGTTGAAGTTGACCAACACTGGCGCACAAATCGGCAAAGAAGTCGTGCAGGTTTATGTCAGTGCCCCTGAAAGCACTGTTTTCAGACCAGCGAAAGAGTTGAAGGGTTTCTGCAAAGTTGAACTACAGCCTGGTGAGACAAAAGAAGTAGAAATCGGCTTGGTTTATGAAGATTTCGCGTTCTGGAATCCGGAAACGCACGCCTGGCAGGTTGAAGAAGGTGCTTACGAGGTCAGGATTGGCAGCAGCAGTTCAGACCTACCACTACGTATCGTGGTTCAACTTGAAGCGCAGTCGGCGACCCAAACGCCTGATTTTCGCAAGTTGACGCCTCAATACTACCAACTGCCGCAAGATCCAGCCGACTTCAGCCTGGAGCAATTCGAAAAATTACCCGGTTCAGTGAAGGTAAACGACCCGCTGCGCACTCCCGGGAATTTTGACCTGAATTCAACGCTTTGGGAAGCACGGAATTACTGGCAGGGGCGCCTGGTTTCCAAATACGCCATGAAGGCAGCCAATCGTATGATCGTTAATTCCACCGATACCTCGGGTAATACCCGCCGCACAGTTGAAGTTTCCACCAACGACGCCCCATTGCGATCGTATAATATGGGAGGCATATCCATGAACGTTTCTATAGGTATGTGCCACTTCTTGAATAAACACTTTTTGAGGGGTTTCTGGTATTTGTTGAAAGGGTCGCTGAAAAAGTAAAAGCTGCCCTCTTTACTGTTTTTGTTTTTTTCGTCATTAGAGTAGCGGAGCGACGAAACAATCACACCGTCAAAAGAGAGATTCTTCGCAAAAGAAGCTGATAACAGATGAAAAAACGTCATTGCAATTGCTTGCGTTCGAAGCATGAGGATCGAAGAAGCAATCTCTTTGTAAATAAAAAATTAATATTCCAGCAAAATCGTAACCGGTCCGTCGTTGCAGAGTTCCACCATCATGTGTGCTCCGAAAACACCCTGCCCGGTCTCCACCCCCAACTTGCGCAGTTTTGATGCAAAGATGTCCACCAACGGTTCTGCAATTTCAGGTTTGGCAGCATCAACAAACGAGGGTCGGCGACCACGGCTGGTATCGGCGTAAAGCGTGAACTGCGATACAACGATCGCCTCACCCCCCACATCCAACAGAGAAAGGTTCATCTTGCCGGCTTCATCCTCAAAGATGCGCAACCTGGCGCACTTTTCTGCCAGCTCTTCCGTCTTCGCGATCGTATCCTCCGGTCCAACGCCCAACAGGATTACCAAACCTTTATCGATCGAAGCAACCGCCTGGTGTTCAACGATCACTTTACCAAAACTGACACGCTGCAAAACAGCTCGCATTAATACCAACTCCTTGTGCCACGTTCGATATAGCCGGGCCAGGTAAAGTTTTCATCGAAGTCAACTTCAACAATGTCGCAATGCTCAATTCTGCCCGGGTTGTAGAATTGTTTAATCACGTAGGCATGGCAGACGACGATCACCTTTTCATAATGCAAGTACGGATACAGCGCTGCGTACGCCCTCTCAGCCACCTGGTCGTAACCCTCCCAGTTCAGCTTGGCGCCTTCGCTGCGATCTCCCTTGAAAGTGCTGATTTCCCTGACGGCAGCAATCGTATCTTCCGTGTTCTTGTTCTCAAATGTTGTATCGATCAGCCATTCATATAGATCAAAGGCAATCTCGATTTTCAGACCTGTCACACGCGAAATGATTGCTGCGGTTTGAAGAGCGCGGGTATATGGGGAACTGATGATCAACTGGCTGCCGTCGAGCCGCGGATCCAGGGCAACCTTTTCAGATTGCTCAATGCCAAGTTTGGATAGCGGTGCCAGTTCACGCGCAGGTCCCTTGAACCCTCTGCTTTCTGTGTAAGAATAATCTGGTTCTCCATGTCTGATCATTACTAAGTGCATATTTTTCACCTCGGCTCAAGTTTACCAAGTTTTCGGAGAGAAGCGACATAAACGGACGCACTTCTGCCTGATTTGATCTGGCGGACTGAAAAAATCAAGAAGGTGAAAGCAAGAATATCGTCATCGAAAGATCTTCATAGTTGCTGGTAAATTTGATTTTTGTCATAAGAGAAACTCCACGTGTTCTGAACAGGCTGCCTTTTTGCGGGCAATCTGGCGACTGTTAGTGTCAAAAACCATACCATAGCTGGCAAGAAATTATGGAGCTTAAGCAAAAAACAACGCGGAACACCTTACCCTGACACCCCGTCCTGGTAACTGAACCAGCCAGTGTATAATTATTTTATGACCTTATCCGCGTTGCAGCCTGCGTGCCTCGTTAATTCCCAAGAAACTCTCAGCCAAATGGTGGCAGAACTGAAAAATCAACCCTCCATAGCCGTAGACACCGAATCGAACAGCCTGCATTCTTACCAGGAGCAGGTTTGCCTGATCCAGATATCCATCCCCAGGGCTGATTATCTGATCGATCCATTCCCGATTCAAGACATGAGCCCGCTGGGCGAGGTCTTCGCCGACCCGTCTATCCAAAAAGTTTTCCATGCGGGTGATTATGACCTGGCAACCCTCAAACGAGATTTTGGCTTCGAATTCACTAACATCTTTGACACCATGTTAGCGGCTACCGCTCTGGCTGAACCCGCCATTGGGCTGGCGGCATTGCTTGAAAAGTACTATGACCTGCACCTGGTGAAAAAGTATCAGAGGGCTGACTGGGGCAAGCGCCCCCTCGACCCGGAGATGATCTCTTACGCGCAGGGTGATTCACACTATTTGCTGCAGCTTCGCGACTTGCTCGTTGATAGATTACGAGCAGTAAATCGCCTTGCTCACGTTCTCGAAGATAGTGCCGCCCTGGCGCGGATCACGCTGCCAATGAAGGACCATGAAGAAGACATCTGGAAGGTAAAAGGCTCGCAAGATCTTAAGCCTACTGCTCTCAGCTTACTCAAAGAGCTCAATCACTTACGTGAAATGATCGCGGAACAAAAAGACGTGCCACCTTTCAAGGTTTTCTCGGATAAAGTCTTGATCGAGATCGCAACTACTCAGCCGCATTACATGGAAGAGTTGAGTTTACTGCCCTCCCTCAACCCCGGCATAATCAGGCGCTATGGCAAACAACTGATGCAGGCTATCAAGGATTGGCGTGAAAACCCTGTACCAGTCAAACCACGCAAAAATCACCGCCTGAGTGACCGCGAACTGAAAATGCGAGAAAAGCTGGGCGAATGGCGCAAAGAGGTCGGTGAAAAAGAAGGTGTGCCCTCCAATGCCATCCTGTCACGCGACCTGGTGGAACTGATCGCGCACTATGACCCTCAATCAGACGAGGAATTAGCCGACGTCATGCGGGACTATCCCCATCATTATGAAGAGTATGGACCGCAAATATTCGAATTGATCAAAAGGAAAAACCAATGAAATTAACAATTCTCGGTGCGGCAAAAACCGTGACCGGCTCTATGCACCTGGTTGAGCATAATGGACACAAACTCTTGCTGGATTGCGGTACCTACCAGGGCAGGCGTGAAGAATCTTATCGGGTCAATTTAAATTTCCCTTTCAATCCCGCCGAGATCGATGCGATGATCCTCAGTCATGCCCACATTGACCATAGCGGCAATATCCCTAACCTGGTCAAACAAGGCTTCACTGGTCCGATCTATGCTACCAATGCCACCATCGACCTGGCTGATATTATGCTGCGCGATTCCGGTCACATCCAGGAAAACGACATCAGATACGTCAATAAAAAACGCCGTAAACAAGGACTACCCGACCAGGAGCCCATCTACACCCAAAAAGATGCCATTACAGCGATGCCGCAATTCCGTTCACTCTGGTACCAGGAGAAAAAAGAAGTCATACCGGGTGTAACTGCCCAATTTGTCGAAGCCGGACACATTCTTGGTTCTGCGGCAGTCGTGCTCGATTATCTGGACGTTGCCGGTAACTTGAAACGCCTGTGGTTTTCAGGGGATATTGGGCGGTACGATGTACCGATCTTGCGTGACCCGATCTTCCCCAGGGGAGCGCAAACTGTGGTGATGGAATGCACCTATGGCGATAAACCTCATGAGAGCATGGATGAGGCTTACGATGAGTTTATCGACGCGGTCAAACGTACCGTGAAACGCGGAGGAAAGATCATCGTGCCCGCGTTTGCTGTCGGACGCACGCAGAACCTGACCTATTTCCTCAGCGATGCCATCGAAAACGGCGACATCCCCGACATCCCGGTCGTGGTTGACAGCCCCCTGGCAGTCAATGCCTCGGACCTTTATCGCAAACACACTGAATGTTTTGATGATGAGACCTGGCAATTCATCGCTGAACACCGCATGCGCGGACTCGATTATAACAACGTGATTTTTACCCGCAGCCTGGATGAATCCAAGGCTCTGAACGAATGGAAGGAGCCCATGATCATCATTTCCGCCTCTGGTATGGCGGAAAGCGGGCGAATCTTGCACCATCTTAAAAACAATATCGAAGATGGACGCAACACCATCCTGATCATTTCCTGGCAAGCCCCTGATACCCTTGGGCGTCGGTTGGCTGACCGGGAACGCAAAGTGCGCATCTTTGGTGAGGAATACTATCGCAAAGCCGAGGTGGTCACAATTGGTGGACTCAGCGCGCACGCTGGTCAAAACCTGCTGGTCGATTACGCCCTTTCCAGCAAAGAAACGCTCGAGAGACTCATTTTGGTACATGGTGAAGAAACCGCTGCCACGGCTTTCATGGACAAACTCGCCAAATACCCCGAGCTGCCCGTGCCCACTTTCGCCGAAAAGATGCAGACGTTTGAGCTGTAGATTATAAAGAAAGCGTAAGCCGGGTTCCGCCTCTGAACCCGACTTCTTTCTACCATTTGGGATTACCGCATCGCA
>WOZC01000070.1 GCA_011620465.1 Anaerolineaceae bacterium
GAAGTGGCTCAACCAATCTTTCCACCCTCCCTGAACATGAACTCGTATCATCCATGTCACATAAAAATATACCACATTGAAGACAAGTAGCGATTACCACTTCCTCTCCCCCACTCCTTTTTCCTGAGGTCTTCGTTTTCATCCTCACGGAGTAGTCCAAGCTTTCGGGGCGGGATTGTTAAGGTTACCAAGGATTTAACGGGTTGAAACCGCAACCCGGCATACGAAAAATCAACAACAAAAAAGCCAGCTCAACGAGCTGGCTTTTATCTGAATGGGATTGGTATTAGGCGCCGGTGTTGGTTACAGACGTGTTTTTCTTTTTCTCGTCTTTAACCTTGCGCTTTTCTTTGATGGTTAATTTGGGTTTTTTGCGTTCTTCTTTTCCTGCTTTATCCTTAGTAGCCATAATATCCTCCATTTGCGGATGAGTTACCTATTTATTATAACCCATTTCTGGGTAAAGATTTCCCGGCAATGGTATTATTAATGTCTGGTACCTGCCTGCGCAGGTAATTTCATGTTCGAGGAGGATGGTTTGGAAGAGCTTTCAAGGCAAACACGGATCCGTTACCTGTTAACCTTGCTGATTTTAATTACCATTCCCTGCTATCTTCTGGGTTTTATTGTGCTCCGATTGGACCGCGGACCTCAGCCAAACCGACCCACCCCAACCGGCACCGCCACGATCACCCTCACCGCGACGATCACATTGACTCCTTATATGACGCGCACCGCCTCGATCACACCCACAGCCACGTCAACCCATCCCCCAACAGATACGCCTGAGCCGAGCGCGACGCCAACACCGACAGCAATTCCAAGCGAAACACCTTTGCCCGAACCACCGACAGCAATTCCAAGCGAAACACTACTGCCCGAACCGACGACAGAGGTCCCACCAACAGACGAACCAACTCCAAGTTCCAACCCATGAAAGAGGCTTATGACTTTTGAGACTATTCCCTTTTTAAAGTCGATGCTCTCAGTAGCAGGATTGTCTGGCTACGAAGCGCCGATACGTGATGTCGTCACCCCGGTATGGCAAGAATTAAGCGACCGCACCTGGGTGAACAGCCATGGCAGTTTGCATGCCATACGCTACGGCGAGGGTACCGAACCCCGTCCCAAAGTGATGATTGCCGCCCATATGGACGCTATCGGTCTGATGGTAACTGGAATCGAAGACGGATTCCTGCGCATCACCCAGGTCGGCGGCGTAGACCCGCGCATTTTACCTGGTCAGATGGTGATGGTCCACGGCAGCAATAGCGGCGAGAGCGTGGAGTTACCGGGCATGGTAGTAATGCCCCCAGCTCACCTTCTGCCTAAAGACGGCAAAAGCGGACCGCTCCCGCAGAAATATTTGCTGGTCGACAGCGGGTTACGCGCAAAAGAGGTAAACAAGCTTGTGCGCGTAGGCGATGTGATCTCTTTTGCGACTGAACCCTGTGAATTGAGTGGGGACACGCTGAGCGGTCACACGCTGGACAACCGCGCGTCTGTTGCCGCAACCACAGTCGCGCTCGATCTGCTCTCCCGGCGCAAACACCTTTGGGATGTGATCGCAGTCGCCACTTCCCAGGAAGAAGTGGGTGGGATCGGTGCGATGGGCAGTTCCTTTGATATCATGCCCGATTTCGCCATCGTTATCGACGTGACTTTTGCCAAAGGTCCGGGCGGTGGGGATACTGTCCTGTTTGATTTGGGAAAAACCGTCCCGATCACATGGGGTTCCTGCGTTCATCCAGCCTTGTACAATGCAATGAAAGCGACCGCGGATGAATATGAGATTCCAGTAGCGCGTGATTTTGCTCCGAGCGGTTCTGGTACCGATGCTTATGATGTTCAGGTCGCGCAGGCTGGTATCCCGGTGGTTGAATTGGGAATTCCACTGCGTTACATGCACACACCGGTCGAAGTTGTCAGTATCAAAGATATTAAACGAGCAGGAAGGCTGATGGCAGAATTTATCAGTAACCTTCCGCTTGATTTTATGAATACAGTGAAATGGGAGTAGATCATGGCGAGAAAAGTGGAAAACTCGAAGAAATACTCTCCCAGATTGGGTAAACAAGAACTGGATCTGCTCACACGCCTGAGCAATGCCCTGGCTGTTTCGGGTGACGAACAGGAAGTGCGGGAGATCGTTTATGAAGAACTGAGCGCTCTTGATGTTTCCATGCACACTGACGCGATGGGTAATGTGTTGGTGAAGCATGAAGGCAAAGGCGCTGACAGGCTGAAGGTAATGGTTGCCGCTCACATGGATGAGGTCGGAATGATGCTGACCAAAGAGGACGGCGACGGATTCTTCGAATTTGTTGTCATTGGCGGAGTCGACCCGCGCCAGTTGGTGGGCAAACCAGTGATGGTCGGTCGAAAACACGTGCCAGGCGTGATTGGCGCAAAAGCGATTCACCTGACCACCAAAGAGGAACGCGAACAAGTTCTGAAAGTCAATTCTTTACGGATCGACGTAGGGCTTGGCGGTTCAAAACTGGTTGAAATCGGAGACCGGGCAACTTTTTCGACCAGCCTGGCGGTTTTGGGTCCGAGCCTGCGCGGTAAAGCCCTGGATGACCGACTGGGCGTGTTCAATCTGATCCAACTGCTTAAAAATGCTCCTGAAAATATCGACCTGCTGGCTGCTTTCACGGTCCAGGAAGAACTGGGCTTACGAGGTGCTACCGTAGCAGCTTATCATTTCAATCCCGACATCGGCATCGCGATGGATTCGACCCCGGCAAATGACCTTCCGCATTTTGATGGTGAGGCAAATCCCACTCATAACACCAAACTTGATGGTGGTCCGGCGATTTACCTGATGGATGGCGCTACCATTGGCGACCGCCGCCTGGTGAAGTGGCTGACTGAAACCGCGGACGCCGAGAAGATCCCCTGGCAATACCGTCAGCCTGGTAAGGGAGGTACCGATGCAGGCGCGATCCACAAGACCCGCGCAGGGGTACCCAGCGTGTCGGTTTCCGTACCACAACGATATTTACACTCGCCCGCCGGCATGGTCCGGATCGATGACGAGTTGAACACATTGAGACTAATGCATGCCGCTCTTTCACGGCTCGAAAGAAGCATCCTAAACCCGCAGGAGAATAATTAATGGCAAAGAAGAATAACGATTTATTGAACGTTCTGGAGATGTTGGTCGAAACCCCTGGTCCTTCTGGCTCTGAGCACCTGATCCGCTCGAAAGTTGAGGCAGCGATCCGCGACTATGTCGATGAAGTTTATACTGACGCGCTTGGCAACCTGATTGCCAAAAAAGGCAGTAAGACCGAAGGCGGAAAACGTGTGATGGTCTCATCCCACGTTGATGAGATCGGGCTGATGGTCACATATATTGATGACAATGGTTTTGCTCGTTTTATTACCATTGGTGGGGTCAGCCCATTTACGTGCATCGGCGGCAGGGTTTTGTTTATGAACGGAACCCAGGGTGTGATTGGCATGGAAAGACTGGATAAAGACGAACATCCAAGCCTGGAAAAACTGTTTATCGACACCGGCGCCAC
>WOZC01000069.1 GCA_011620465.1 Anaerolineaceae bacterium
ATATATCCCTTTCGTTTTCCTATGACAACGAGATAGTCCACCTCGTCAAACTATATCGACAGAGCATCGCCAAAAATATATAGCCCAGATTAAGAAATTATGATAAAATCTCTAAAATGTCATGGTGATAATCCTGGTAAGTGAGGTTTTTACAGCTTAACGCTTGCAATTAAAAAAGATGGGGAAATCAATAATTTCCCGATCTCTGCGATATGGAAATTTTGCAAGCGCACGATGGCAGCATTAAAAGCATAGGAAAATCGGCACCCGCCAGGTCTGAATTTGGCAATTCGAAAATCCATCCATAGTTATCAAATCAAATAAAACAGTCCAGTGGATTTAACCCAAAAAAGAATAGTTGGAGGTTTAGAAAAATGAAAAAGGAATCTTTTCAATGCAACCCAATTATTGTTTTACTGATACTAATTTTTGTCTTGATGGGGTATTTCACTGGGCAGATGGGCGCCCGTGCGTTGAATGGCACGCTGTCCTTCAATCTATCGGGCAAACAGGCCCACCTGGAAAATGGCATGCTTTCGCTGGATGAAATTCAGGTTGATTTCGGTGAAAACGACACAACAGGAAGCTCCCAAACCGTAATATCTGATGTCACCGATTCCATTCAGGTTGACGGGCTTGTCTCCCGCCTCTACCGCCTGGAAATGGACATCACCTGCCAGAAACCCATAACCGTTTCATTGGATCTCAACGAGATCGCGCCCATTAGCGAGGAAGACGGCGAAGCGCTGATGATCGGCATTGGAATTCAAGCGCCTGACGACGGGTCCGTTTTGAATAAGTTTATTGAACCAACCATCATCGATGGAACCGCAACGGCCTCGGTCATTCCGGCGGAAATTTTTGATACCACTTTTATTAAAGGTATCTCTCCTCTCGGCACGGTCGGAAAGCCTGTCGAGGAAAAATTGTATCTGGGGGTTTATTGGTATTCCTCTTATGATAAAGCAAACGGCCATTTCAAAGTCTGGTTCCCTGGTCAAATTCAAAGTCGAGAAACGTTTTTCTTTAATTTTAGCGACAGAGAAGCTCTGCTGGAGGATCTGGAGTCAGTTTATCAAAACTACATCGCCAAAGGGTATGCCTATAAAAATCGGACACGTTGGCCAATGGATGTATACATCCAGAGCCTTGAGGCTGAGGGATATTACTCGGAAGGGAAAATTGGCACTATGGGCGGTCTAGTTTACGCCAATACCTCAGACTTTGGCTGCATCTACTTGAACAGCAACCTGTTTAGAGATGGTTATCGGCGACAGCGGGTCAAAGAGATTTTGGCGCATGAATTCTTCCATTTCGTGCAATACAATTACGCCAACTCCAGCACCGGCTCCGATTGGCTGGACGAATCGACCGCGACTTATTTTGAGTGGCTTGAAAAAGGCTCTTTCCCAGATATAACAATCGCAAACTGGCACCTCATCTATGACGGCGTTTTTCCTGAAAAGGACACCCGTGCCCATGGGTACGCACGCATGCCGCTGATTGCCTATCTTGCGCAGAAACACTCGGAAGATTTTATCCTCAATACCTATGAAATGGGCGGTCCGAGCGGCGATTGGGTCAACGCACTGCATGTTTCACTGAAGGAGCCAAGCACTGCCTGGGTTAATGATTTTTACAATCAGTATTTCTTGGGAGAAACCACAGCGTACTACGTACCCAAGCTCTTTTATGATCTTCTTTTAAGTGGGTCAGAGGAATTTACCCATGCTGGTAGTGTTCTGAATCTGACTGTGCCGGAACCAGACGAGATTAACGAAGCCCTTAAAAACGACGAGGCACCTCTCCTCGGCAGCACACAGCTGTCGATTCCGGCTTTGGGCGCTCGGGTGGTCGCGTTGGATGTCGATATCGAGTCGTTAAAAAATCTGCCGGATGATATGGATCCTGTTGTAAATGCTGAGGGAAATATCACACTGACTGTTTACGCCATCAATGGAATCAATTATGAAAAACTGGGCAACGGAAGTAATGTCAAGCTGAAGGATTTTAAAGATAAACTTGAGGACGACGTGTTGTTTATGGCTCTGGTTGTCGGGATGCAGGAGTCCGGCAGAGCGGACGTCAATATTTCTGTGCAACTGCAGCCAAGTTTGATGTTTGAAACGATCAAATTAGCAAAAGAAGATACCAGTGATAATATCGAAGCAGCCTACAGCGCTGCGCTCATGGCAATAGGCGACATCTCCCTTGATGAGTACGGTAACTTTACCGCAACCGCAGATAATATCAAGACGCAGAGAGACATATCATCTTTCAAATCTCTTCGAGAACCAGAACTCACAATCGAAGTCAATGACTTTAATATTACTGGAACGTGGTCTCCTGATAGCCAAACAGGCACAGGCACGGTCAGTTGTAATTTTGTGACGGAGAGAATTACAAGCGATTGGGATGAAAGAAACGAATGCGAGGTCACTTACTTCCAAACAGATACTGTGACCAGCACTGCCAACTTCACTATGGAAATGAGAGGCGATCAGCTATTCCTCCTATTTACCATCACCTATGACAATGACATTGTTGCTAGAAGCGAATCCAGTGAATATGGTTTGACAACTACCTTTAAAAACACTGACGTCCAGGAGGATTTGGAACTGGAATTTTTATACACCACACCCTGAGGAAGACCTTGCTGGGGATTAATATTGTACCGAAAATTGGTTTTTAATTTCTTTGTGGACTTGATCCAATATTTGTCAGAGCGTCACTGTAAGAAAGTCTGACGTAATAGAGAATACTGGCACAGAGGATATCTTCAACGGAAAGAATTTATCAATTGCCAGAACGACATGTCATCAATCCTTGTTGAACGTCGTTTTCCGAAAACTGGATCAACTCGATTCCGCTTGTCCTTAACGGATCTGCAAGCGCCACCTCCTGGCAATCGCCTGGAAGCGTTAAAATGAAAGGTGAAAGATCCGTCAATTCAGTACCCCCATTAATGATAGCTACCGGACAGGTTTTATTGTCTGTAAATAAAGTCCTGAGTGATAATTCGGTTTTTCGTCGTAATTGGATGGTAGTTATTGACTGGGGTAATCTTCCTTATTGCGTCATGTTCACCAATGACTATACGATACGGCCATTAATAACCGAAACGACGCTATCTATTTCTTGGCCCGCATCCGATCTTCAACAGTTAACTGCTGGTAGGCACGCAGCATTTGGTCTAGTGTCATGGGTTGTTGCGCCATCGGTCTCCTTTTTTCCCCACTTTCCGAAAAAAATGGGAAAACTTTTTCAATCCCCACCACGGGTTGCCTGTTATCGGTAGATCACTTTGGCTTTCTTGCAGCGGCTGATGATCCTGTTCTTTACGAAGGTAAAGTCAGCAGAATCGGCATAAACCTGATTGCGGGAATACTTCTCGTTGATATGGATGACATGTCGTTTTTCATTTACCGTGATGGATGTGACCTTCTCGAAACTACTCAACGAGCTTT
>WOZC01000027.1 GCA_011620465.1 Anaerolineaceae bacterium
CCGTGTATAATTCAAAGTTGCGCGTATAAATGCGCAATGGTTGTTACCTGGAGAGGAGGTGAATAGCAATGACAAGTGTAACTTTGAGACCCAATGAATCGCAAGATTCCCTGCTTAGGCGCTTTCGTAAGAAGGTCGTGAAGAGTGGTGTGCTCAGCACCGTGCGTCGCAAACGCTGGTTCGTTTCCAAGAGCGAGCAGCGCCGTATGGATGATAAGAAGGCTGTTCGACGTACTTTCCGGAAGCCGATCGGTCAGTAGCCAAGTAAGTGAGGTGTTATGGCTAAAGAAGAAGAGAAGATTACCGTAGACGGTACCATTATCGAAGCTCTCCCGGGCACACAATTCCGGGTCAAGCTTGATAACGGGCATGAAGTGATGGCCTACCTGTCCGGACGGATGCGCCGATATTATATCCGCATCCTACTGGGAGATGCTGTCCGGGTCGAGATGTCACCGTATGACCTGGATCGAGGCCGGATCGTTTACCGCGCTCGCCGGCCAAGATCTTCTGACATGGACTCCGAATAAGACATCAGACTACCAGCTTCCATCGGGAGCTGGTTTTATTTTAATTTCTCTTTGATTTACAATATCTGCTAATGACCCAAGTTGCGTTGATTCCACCTGGTCGTTTGAAGACCTATGACCCTGCCCGGGATGCAGATGCCGTCCTCAAACTTATCGAAGAAAGTTTCAACCTCAACAACGATCCCGAAAGCATGAGCGTGATCAACCAAATGCGCCAGTCTGCACATCGCCAGGTGCAAGGTGGGTTGATTTCGGGAGGAGGATATCGTCAACCCGGTTATGTTTGGGTTGTGGATGATCAGATTGTGGGTAATATTAACATCGTCTCCTTTTTAGATAAGCTTCGGCACATCGCCCTGATAGCCAATGTGGCTGTCAAACCTGAATTCCAGCACCTGGGCATTGCCACTGCCATGACCAAACATGCCCTACGGTACGCACAGCAAAAACGCGCCTCGGAAATTTGGCTGCAAGTCAGCAGTGAAAACCTGGCAGCTCGAAATTTGTATGCAGGCTTGGGTTTTGAAGTCATCCGCAGGGTAAACAACTGGGTTTTGGAGCAGGCTCAGCCCATAGCAAAGTTACAGGGAGGTTGTGATCCAGCAGTTTTCAAGCTGACGGGTCGACGGCTTGGAGATTGGACGATGCAGAAAACCTGGCTCGAAGCAGCTTACCCTACCGATACACGCTGGTACGCCTCGGTCAACTTCAGCCAGTTTCAACCCGGGTCATGGCTTAATCCATTTTCCTGGGATTGGGCTGGAACCCTGACCCATTTTGCCCTTCGTAAAGGGCTCGAACTTGCCGGCTTGCTCAGCTGGCAGCAGGGAATGCAAAATGCTGACTACCTGTGGCTGGCTTTGCCGGAGAACCAGGATGAAGTTACCAGCCTGAATTGCCTGGTGGGTAATTTTCTTAACAATGAATGGGCAGGACGAACCACCCGCCTTGAATATCCCGATGGTAGAACAGAGAACACCTTGGAACGTTTAGGTTTCCACCTGACCCGCCGTCTGGACTGGATGAAATTTAAGCGGTAATCATTTTCAAATAAGAAAAACTTTAAAAACTGCTGCATACCCTCAATCCACGGTCACTGTGAGACCTCGATGTTTATAAGCTGAAGCTTATGTCATGAAACAGGGCTCGTGGCAGTCCGCCTTCTACTTTTAAAACATAGACTTTATTAAATGTAGGAAAAACTGATTGAGTAAGCATTTGTGTAAAGGCAGACTGCCACGGCTCTTAGCCAAAGAATTGCCTGATGGAAACTCGATGCTAAGTGGCGAAGAGTCTCGGATTGCCCAAGCAATCAACTCATCTCACAGTGACCTGCAGGCGGGGAAGCGCGGAGTTTCTCGTAAAGCCTGCTTCAACTCACTTATTCAAAACAAAAAGCCTGCCTGAGGCAAGCTTTTGTCAATGATAGATGCTTGTGGTTTACAGTTCTTCGTCGACGATGATTTCGGTTAACTTGAGGAACTCCTGCCACTCTTCGGTAAAGAAATGCAGGGTGACATTGTTAAGTTCCAAATGATAAGTCGTCTCGCCATCCGGTTCTTCAGCTTTCCAAGCCAGATAATTTTCGGTTTCTGCGATAGTAGTAGTGATGGGTTCGTTTTCAGTCATTTTTGCCTCCGTTAATATTGAACAATTATCTCACGTCCACGCCAACAACGCAAGCGAGCGTACGAGAAAATTAGTTTTCATCCATCTTGGTCCCTCTTTTTTTTGAATCGACGGATTTGTTTTTCGAACCAGTCCTTGACCTTGCGCCAGGGCTTCTCCAGAAAGGAGGATATCTTCGCCCAAATTTTACGCAATCCTTTCATTAACGCTGGTTCATTGGGTTTCTGATAATACTGCATCCCTTCCCACGGATCACGATCAAACAACTTGCGGCTGCTATAACGCAAAATCAGTTTCAAGGTCGCAAAAGCCGGCGCAGCCAGGATGATACCCAAAACACCCAGAAGTTGGGATCCAACCAGGGCAGAAATCATGATGGCGGCTGGGTGAACTTCCAGCGAGTTACCCATCACCTTTGGCATGAGAACCTGGTCAAAGATCGTATCGATCACGACCGAAATCCCGACAATAAGAAGCGCGTAGATCACTTTGGTCAATCCAAAGGGGGTAGGATCCTGCAGCAGCGCGCCGATAAAGAAGGAAATCCACCCAAGGGCAGCGCCCAGGTATGGAATAAAGCGTCCCAACCCAGCGATCAGCGCCAGGATAAAGAAATAAGGCAGCCCAAGGATGCCCAGGAAAATGGAATAAACGATAATGGCGATACTCACTACAGTGAACTCACCACGAATGAAGGAATTGAAGATTTTCCCAATTTCCAGCCCAAGCCGTCGAAAATCCTTTTCATAACCAGGGATAGAAATATTGATGAGTCTTCGTTTGGCACCTTCGGTCTCCGAAGTTATAAAGAAAGAAACCATGTAAGTGATACCGAGGTTAACCAAAAAACCGCCTACTTTACCAACTACGGTTGTAGCGATCGTGCCTGCCTGGCTGGCGATAGGCTGCAGTGCATCAGAAATCCACTGCCCGATCAACGCAAAATTGAGTTGTGGTGTAGTGAACTGAAACGGTCCGATCATGAGCGTCTGGCCGGACCACTTTTCCAACAATACGGTAATGTTATCTACATTATCGATAACGGTCTGAAAAAGGTTTTGAACCTGCAAAGCAAGTCCGGTACCGCCCCTGGCAATCAACCAGACCAGTAAACCTGCCAGCAAAACATATACGATCAGCACGGAAACCCGCCAGCTTATGTGGGTAACTTTGCGCAATAGATCACAGATCGGATAAAACAGAAAGGAAAGCAGAAACGCAGTCAGAACTAACGTGAAATAATCATTGAAGTAGATGATTAACGCCAAGAATCCCACCACCAGCAGCGTTCCGACGATCAG
>WOZC01000161.1 GCA_011620465.1 Anaerolineaceae bacterium
TCGCTTCGGTGGTAGAAGCCCTGGTGACTGGTCTGGTGGTGGCATATTTGATGCGGGCCAACCAACCCGCCCTGTCGATGGTCAACAAAGCCCAGATAGTACCCGAAGCGAACAGCTTTGCCAAATGGCGTGCGCTGTGGATTGGACTGGCTGTTCTGATCGTTATTACCCCGATCGGTCTGTTGGCTCCGGGAACGGCCTGGGGCGAGTGGGGTACTGAAGAACTCTCCAGCCTGGGGCTGTCCTTCATTCCCAAAGGATTGGAACAGCTTTCAGGTTTCTGGTCCGCTCCCATGCATGACTATGATGTCGCTGCTGTTGGCAATGGTAATATTGCCTACATCCTTTCAGCTATCGTGGGCGTCTTAGTCACGGTCGGCGTCGTCTGGTTATTTATCAGTTTGGTAACCAGAGGTAAAAAAGTTGCCACCGAGGACTCGGACAAGTGAATCAATCCAATCAATCGTCTAGATTGAATAGTCGCACTTCTTATATCGAACGTACGTTGGTTGACATTAATAACGCTTTGGAGCAATCTATTTTTACCGAAAAAGTTGCCCGGCAGAAGGGGTTACTCCAGAAGTTAGATCCGCGTATAAAAATAATTAGTCTGATCATGTTATTATTCGCGGTAAGTCTATCTCACCATCTGGCAGTTATTGCTGTTTTGTATATCTGCACGCTAATACTTGCCGCCTTGTCAACTGCACCGGTGGATTTCTTTATCAAAAGGGTCCTGGTCGTTGTTCTTGTTTTTACCGGAATCGTCGCACTACCGGCATTATTCATCACACCCGGTCCAGTTTTGGTTAACCTGCCCCTCGGGATCGTAATAACTCGCACCGGAGCAATGACTGCTTTATTTTTGTTATTACGGGTGGGAACATCAGTTTCTCTTGCGTTTCTATTCATCTTGTCTACACCCTGGAATAGTGTATTAAAAGCGATGGGAGTGCTACTAATTCCCGATGTAATTATATTGGTATTAGGAATGACATACCGGTATATTCATCTGCTCTTACATACTGCCAATGATATGTTCCTTTCCAGGAAAAGCCGCATCCTCAGGCGGATGAGCGGAGCCGAAGAGCGTCGCTTGATGGCCGCAACCTCCGGGACACTGTTAGGAAAATCATTACAAATTAGCAGTGACGTATATCTGGCAATGGAATCGCGTGGGTATCGTGGGTATCCCCGGACCATGGATCGTTTTCAGATGCGCTGGTTTGACTGGGTGGCGGTTCTGATTGTAGGCTTTGTTACCGCCGCGGCCATCTGGTTCGGGCGTTGATTTATTGGAATTAACAAAAGGATTTAAATGGATTTTCTAAATAACAGCAGCGAACTTATTTTTAACGTAAAAGATCTTTGTTATTCATACAACGAACAAATTGTTGCATTGGATCATATCAATCTTACAATCCATCCAGGCGAGAAACTGGCTATCCTTGGTTCGAACGGATCAGGGAAAAGTACGCTGCTCAAAATTCTGGACGGCCTTTATTTCTCAGACAGCGGTACAGTGACCGCTTTTGGGCAAATCTTATCGGAGCAGGCATTCCGTGATGACCGTTTCAATTTCGAATTTCGGTCGCTGGTTGGATTTGTTTTTCAGGACAGTGACACTCAATTATTTATGCCCTCAGTATGGGATGAAATTGCCTTTGGCCCACTACAATTAGGGCTGGATCAGAACGAAGTAATTTCGCGGGTCGAAACAGCGCTACTTGCCCTTCATATTGAGAATTTACGAGACCGGGCTCCATACCAATTATCCGGAGGAGAAAAGAAACAGGTGGCCCTGGCATCCGTGTTAAGCATGACCCCTGAAATCTGGGTATTAGATGAACCTTCCGCTGGATTAGATCCGCGAACTGTATCTTGGTTAATAGAATTCATCAACGCTCAGAGCAGCAACGGGAAAACGATTATCTTGGCGACCCATGATTTATCTCTTGCGGAAGCTACAGCTGATCGAGTGTATGTATTAGACGAGAAACATCAACTCATCGCAGAGAGCACTCCTGGAAAAATTCTCTCAGATCGTTCTCTACTCATCAAAGCTAATCTTATAAGCAAATAATCAGAGAAATCTCTTTCCACATCGTTAATCCGAATTAGGTACTGGTAAAATAAACCGGTGGCTTTGCTTTTGCTATCTCCGCAGCAAGCTGTCGGAGTATTACCTGAGTTTATCATTTGCCACATTTTTCAGCATTTTTGATCTCAAAAAATAAATTTTCGGGACACTAGCCAGGATTATGGGTGGGCTACAATAAGTACATGGCATTCATCCGTAAGGTCAAAACAACCAGTGGGGCTACCGCGATACAGATTGCAACCAAACAAAAAGGTCAGATAGTTAAGATCATCCACATAGGCAGTGCACACACAAAAGAGGAACTTGCCGTCTTGCTGGCATTAGCCCACAAGCAATTACAAGGGAGCCAGTTAGAGTTATTGCCTGAACCACAACCATCATTACGAGTGGGTTTAAAAAGATCTTTCTCTGGATTACTGTGGAATACATTGCAGGAGGAATACGAGAAAATAGGTTTTAGCAGACTGAAAGACGAGGCTTTCAAAGCGTTATGTCTTGCGAGAATTGTCGAACCTACTTCTAAGATCGACACAATACGAGTTTTGGCGGACCTGGGAGTGGATCCAATTGACCAGAACAAGCTTTATCGGAGCCTGGCCAAAGCCTCAAAGCTGGATTACCGGAAAGCGATCAGCCAGGCTTGTTTTGAACATGTGGGAAGGACCAGGCTCACCCTGGTGCTGTATGATGTCACCACCTTGTATTTTGAGGTACAGGAAGAGGATGAGTATCGGAAACCTGGAATGAGCAAGGAACGGCGGTTGGAACCGCAGATCATCATTGGTCTCCTGGTGGATCAGAATGGCTTTCCGCTGGGATTACAGAGTTTTGAGGGGAATAAAGCGGAGACCAGGACCCTGTTGCCCGTCATTCAAGACTTTCTGAAGCAAAATGGTCTCACCAAGACCACTATTGTGGCAGACGCAGCCATGATGAGTGAATCCAATTTGGCAGCACTTTCTGAGGCTGGTTACACCTACATTGTTGGCTCAAGGTTGCACAAAGTACCTTACGATATAGCGGAGTATCAGAAGACCAGTGAACTTACAGATCAGCAGATTGTGGTCGAAAAAAGGGAGGGCTACCGGGTGATCTACCAGTACCGGGCCAAACGGGCAGCTTTGGACAAACGCAACATCGAGAAACAGGTGGCTAAGGCGATGAAAGTGATCAGCGGTCAGGTTCCGACCACCAAAACAAAGTTTCTGAGCGTTGTAGCCAAGAAAAAACAGCTCAATCAGAAACTGATCGATAAAGCAAAAGCACTCGCAGGCGTCAAGGGGTATGTCACAAATCTGGATATACCGGATGAGCAGGTGATCGCCTATTACCACCAGCTTTTTCAGGTGGA
>WOZC01000060.1 GCA_011620465.1 Anaerolineaceae bacterium
CATCGCCCATGCGGATATTGATCGTGGCAATGCCTTTCGCGTAATCCCCGATCCTTTCCAGTTCGCCGGCAATTTCAAGGATCGATGCCAGCAGTCTCAAATCATGCGCCATCGGTTGTTGGGTGGCAATGGTGATCAATACTTGTTCCTCAATTGCATAACGCTTTGCATTTACCTTGTTATCTATTTCAACGATCCGCTTTGAGGAAAGGATATCCCTTTTTCGAAAAGCTTCGGTAGAGTCCAATATCTGTTGCTCGACAAGGTTTCCGAGTAGTAAAAGCTCGTCTTTCAGGTAATTAAGTTCTGCCTCAAATGATGCTCTCATGCGTACCTCTCTTTCAAATACATCGATGAACTCATCCAAACCTTCCTGTTACATAATCTTCTGTCCGTTTATCCCTCGGGCGAGTAAAAATTGTGTTGGTCTCATCGAATTCAATTACCGTACCGGAGCGGCTGTTATCGGTCAGCATCATCATCGCTGTAAAATCAGAGGCTCTGGCTGCCTGCTGCATGTTGTGCGTAACGATCACAATCGTGTAATTCTCTTTCAGAGACTGCATCAGTTCCTCAATCTTCAGTGTCGCAATCGGGTCAAGCGCGGATGCTGGTTCGTCCATTAATATTACCTCAGGTTGAACTGCCAGAGCACGTGCAATGCACAATCGTTGCTGTTGCCCACCTGATAATGAGAGTGCAGATTGTTTGAGGATATCCTTAACTTCGTCCCATAGGGCTGCTTTCTTTAAGGTAGTTTCAACCAATTCATCCAGGCTGCCTTTGTACCCATGAATGCGGGCAGCCCAGGCAACATTTTCATAGATCGATTTTGGAAATGGATTGGCGCGTTGAAAAACCATCCCGATTCGATAGCGTACCTCGACCGGGTCAATACTGCGCTCATAAAGACTCTCCCCATCGAAAACGATCTCTCCTTCGATGTGAGTACCGGGGACAAGTTCATTCATGCGGTTGAATGCCCTCAGCAGCGTGGATTTTCCACAGCCTGAAGGACCAATAATGGCAGTGATTTTCCTTTCAGGAATTCTTATATTCACATCTGTTACGGCTTTAAAATCTCCGTAATAGATATTCAGATTGTGCGTTTCGATAATGGTCTCATTTTCAAGCATGAAATACTCCGTGAGAAGGTACTAGTATTTACGTGACAGCTTATTACGCATCACTATCGCCACTGTATTCAATCCTAATAATAATACCAGCAAAACCAGGATTGTGGCTCCAGCCAGATGCCGCCATTCCGGCTGTGGGCGTGCTGTCCATTGGTAAATCTGGATGGGTAATGTAGTGAACTTGGAAAAAACTGATGACGGGTCAAAGGATATCGCGGTGGAGGCTCCCACAACGACCAGTGGAGCAGTTTCTCCTATGGCTCTTGAAATGGCAAGGATTGTCCCGGTCAGGATTCCCGGCATAGCATTGGGCAGCACGTGCGCCCAGATGATCTGCCATTTTGTGGCTCCCAATCCGTACCCGGCATTACGCAAAGATTGCGGTACAGACCGGATAGCTTCCTGGGAGTTGATGATGATCAGGGGCAACACCAGCAGTCCCAATGTTAAACCAGCCGAGAGGACCGTTCTGCCATTGGCTGTGATCGGGTCTACATATCCAAATATCGCCCCGCTTGTGAGTGATTCCAAACTACGCACGAATATGGCTAATCCCAGTATGCCATAGATGATGGAGGGAACACCAGCCAGGTTATTGATATTGGTCTGTATCACCCGGTTTATCCAATGCTTGCCCGCATATTCCTCAAGATAGATAGCCGCACCCACGCCAATTGGGAAAGCGAAAATAATGGTGATAAAGATCGTCCATAAGGATCCCAGAATAGCCGTGCGTATCCCGGCTGTCATGACCTCACTGGATTGTGGTCGGGTAAGCCGGTCTTTGGTCAGCCAGGAGATGAATTCCAAGCGCGCTCGGGGATGTTCTACCTGGATGTCTGCATATTCGTTCAGGATTTTTCCTTTTTTTAACAGGGAATCTCCCAAAGACCAGGATTCAAGGATGTCCTCTTTTAAGATTCTTTCTTCTATCAGTGCATAAATCTCGCTGCGGGTCCGTTCTGTGAAGGGTTTTTCATTGTTCAACTTATTGAATGCACCCTTTGAAAGGTTTGTTCTCAGAATCTCTGTCAACTGCTCACTCGTCTGTTCTTCGATCGAAACTCCATCAATTGCCAGAGATGCAGGATCGATTTCACTATCGATGATAACGTAGCCAAAAACGCTATCGATGATATTGATCATCAATAATGTGAGTGAAATGATGGCAATAATGGTTGCCAATAAGAAGATGACTTGCCACACCTTTCCTGTACGTTTGCGGACCGTCAGATTGTCTTCGAAGATTCGCTTTGGTTCCCGCAAGTTATTGTTCATTCGTACACCTCGCGGAAGCGCCGGACAATAGACTGACTGATGATGTTTAGCAGGAGCGTGACCAGGAAAAGCATCAATCCGATGGCAAAGATACTGTTGTAATCCACTGAATCATAGCTCAGGTCACCACCGGATATTCTCACGATGTGCCCGGTCATCGTTTCTGCCCCCTTGAACGGATTCAAGGTCAGGTTCGGACCGGCACCTGCTGCGACAGCCACAATCATTGTTTCGCCGATGGCTCGTGAAATTCCCAGGATGATTGCCGCACTGATTCCAGACAAAGCAGCAGGCAATACTACCTTGAAAACGACTTCGAATTTGGTAGCGCCAAGACCATATGCTGCTTCACGCAGTGAGCGGGGAACCGCATTGAGTGCATCTTCACTTATCGAGGCGATCAATGGCAAAATCAGAATGCCCATCACCAGACCTGCTGACCCCGTGTTATAGATATCCACCACCTGGCTACCAAATATATTTCGTAATAACGGCGTGATGAAAGTAAGCGCAAAGTAACCATATACAATGGTCGGGATACCTGCCAGCAGTTCAAGGATAGGTTTTAGCGTATTCCTCACTTTTTGCGACGCATATTCAGACAGGAAAACGGCTACGGTTAGACCCAACGGTATGGCGATCAGCATGGCAATGGAGGTGGTGAGCAAAGTGGATGTTGCCAGGGGAAGTATCCCAAATTCATTAATATGAGGTTGCCAGGTAGTACCAGTCAGAAATTCGCCCAGACTGACTTCTGGAAGTTGAAAAAAAAGCAAAGCTTCTTTTCCCAATGTAAAAACGATTCCTAATGTAATAAAGATGGAAAAGAAACCTGCCATAAAGAGCATTCCCTGTATCAGGGATTCTGACCAGCGTCGTTTCTTCTTTAATCCCTCTGTTCTCTTCAGGTAACCGCCCGTTTCACCCATCTCTTTAGAAATATTTTCCATTTAGACCTTCTTGTAGAATTTTCCTTCCCCCAGGTAGCCTGAGGGAAGGAAAGATGAAGAGATAATTTTCAGAACGTGACTCTTTTAC
>WOZC01000052.1 GCA_011620465.1 Anaerolineaceae bacterium
CGCGAAGGAGGAGCGTTCGACCAACGGTATAGATATTGCAAACTAATGTATAATAGAACCAACTTGGAAAACTGAGCGCCTGACCTGCGTTAGCAGGTGACGAGGTGGGAGGTTTCTCCCCGCGAGGGGAGATTAACCATAGCAATATGGGAAAATCGATCGATCGGCGGATGCCTCCAGGGTTAAACCCTTTTTCCAGAACACTAAAGGAAAATTTAAGGAGCACTTATGTGTGGAATTGTCGCTTACATTGGCGGGCAGGATGCTACGCCTATTATTGTTGATGGATTAAAAAAGCTGGAATATCGCGGATATGATTCTGCTGGGATCGCCATTCTTGATGATGGGAAGATTGAGATCAGAAGGGTCGCCGGAAAAGTTGATTTTTTGGAAAAGTTGATCGAGAAGAATCCGGTCCAGGGAACAACTGGCATTGGGCACACCCGCTGGGCTACGCATGGCGCTCCCAGTGAAATCAACGCGCACCCTCACCTGGGGATGGCGGGCAGAATCGTCATCGTCCATAATGGTATTGTTGAGAATTACCTTTCACTCAAAGAAGAATTGATTGCCGAAGGTGTAAATTTCAAATCCGAAACGGATACCGAAACGATTGCCCATCTGATTGAGATCTTCTACAACGAAACAGGCGACCTTTCCAGCGCCGTTCAAAAAACCCTTAAAATGATCAAAGGTGCGCATGGACTTGTTGTCATGTCCACCGTTGAACCAGATAAATTGATCGCTGCCAGGTTAGGGAATGCCGGTGGCGTAGCTCTTGGTATTGGTGAAAATGAAATGTATATCGCCAGCGATATTCCCGCCATTGTAAGCCACACCCGCAAAATCGTTTTTCTGGAATCTGGTCAATTTGCCATCGTCACTCGAAATGGATATTCCATTCAGGACCTCGAAGGCAACTTGGTCAACCCTGAAATCCAGAATATTCCATGGGATCCCATCTCGGCAGAAAAGGGGAAATACCGTCATTTCATGCAGAAAGAGATCCATGAACAGGTGCGCTCTTTATCCGATACACTTAGCGGAAGAATCGATTACGAGGATTATCGGATCGTTTTACCGAGTTTGAATTTAAGTGAAGAAAATGCAAAGAAGATCAAGAAGATCATAATCACAGCGTGCGGCACAGCTGCCTATGCAGGTATGGTTGGCAAGTATTTGATTGAGCACATTTCCCGGATCCCTGTTGAAGTGATGGTTGCCTCCGAGTTTCGCTATTGCGACCCGATTTTAGAGGACGGAACAGTTGTAATGGCGATTTCCCAATCCGGAGAAACTGCTGACACACTGGCAGCGATGGAAGAAGCCCGAAAAAAAGGATCGGTCTTATGGTCGATCGTAAATGCCATTGGATCCCAGGCGATGCGTATTGCTGATGGATGCATCTCCATGCAGGTGGGACCTGAAATTGGCGTAGCTTCGACAAAAGCTTTCACAGCGCCGATACTCGACCTTTATATGATCGCAGTTTACCTCGCGGATCTTCGCGGCACGATTGACGAACAGAAGCGATTAGTGCTGGTAAAAGACTTATTGACCGTTCCATCCCTGGTTGAAAAAGCACTGGATAATGAAAAAGCAGTCAAGGCAATTGCAAACCGCTATAAAGATATCAAAGGAGCGCTGTATATCGGGCGGGGGGTTAACATGCCGATTGCCTATGAAGGCGCCTTAAAACTGAAGGAGATTTCTTACATCCATGCGGAAGGTTTCCCTGCTGGTGAAATGAAACATGGTCCGATTGCCCTGGTGGATAACGACCTGCCAGTGATTGTCATTGCCACCCAGGATCCCTGGTATGACAAGATGATCAGCCAGATCGAACAAGCGAAAGCGCGCAGTGGTAAGGTTTTGGCGGTGGCAACGGAAGGTGATGAGTTAATCCCTACCATTGCTGATGAAATCTTCTGGATCCCGAAGACCCCCTGGCTGTTGAATCCGGTTGTTTCGATTATCCCGCTGCAGTTGTTTGCCTATCATATCGCAGCTATACATGGATTGGATGTAGACCAACCAAGGAATTTGGCAAAGTCAGTGACGGTGGAGTAATTCCTTCGTATAGCCAAAAAGACGGTACTTATAGGGTATTGCTTGAAAAAAGCCGGTTGTCACCTTAGAATACTCTTCAGAAAATCTAAGCAGGAGAATGAATTGATAACAAAAGAGCAAGTATTAAACGCCCTAAGCCATGTCATGGATCCCGATTTGCACCGCGACCTGGTGAGTTTGAACATGATTAAAGACATCAATATTGACGATGAGGAAGTCAGTTTCTCCATCGAATTAACCACCCCCAGTTGCCCTCTAAAAAACAAGATTGAAGCGGACGCTCGCAGAGCAATTCTGACTATGACCGAAGCAAAAGAAGTAAACATAAACATTACTTCGAAAGTTAGTCAATCGAAAACGCTGGATCTATCGGGTAATTGTTTCAAACACGTGATCGCAATTGGTTCGGGAAAGGGAGGTGTTGGTAAAAGCACTGTGTCCCTTAACATCGCACTGGCACTTGTCAAAGATGGCGCCAAAGTAGGTTTACTCGACGCGGATATTTATGGACCAAATATTCCCCGCATGCTTGGCTTGGACAGACTCCCCGATACTCCTGAAGGAAAAAAGATCAAACCCGCAGAAGCCTTTGGATTGAAGGTCGTTTCCATCGGTTTTCTTGTACAGGCTGGGCAACCGCTCATCTGGCGGGGTCCGATGCTTCATTCCGCCATCCAGCAATTCATTACCGACTTTGATTGGGGCGATCTTGACTACCTCGTAGTAGATCTGCCACCAGGCACGGGCGATGTGCAGTTATCCCTGGCTCAATCGCTGCCAATCAGCGGGGCTGTTATCGTGACTACACCGCAACAAGTTGCCGTGGATGACGCCTTTCGGGCTGCCAATATGTTTGAAAAATTAGAAACGCCGCTCTTTGGCATTATTGAAAACATGTCCTTCCTTGAAATGCCCGATGGCAGCCACCAGTACATCTTTGGTGAAAAAGGTGGGGAACGCCTGGCGACACTTGTTGGCGCGCGCTTCCTGGGCAGCATTCCACTGGACCCTGGTATTGGGGTTGGCGGTGATATCGGCAGCCCGGTCGTGTTGCAGGAACCGCTCAGTCCTGCCGCAGAAGCGCTGATCTCAATTGCCCGGAACATCGCTGCAGAAGCCAGCAAAGAGGCTTTCAAGAAGAATCAAGCGGGATGATATAATTTTAGATTATGCCTGAACAAAAACTCATTGGAGTGCAATTTAAACCTGTTGGCAAGTCTTTTCATTTTTTATTATCGGATGATATGGAAGTGCAGCCTGGCGAGTACGTTATTGTAAACACTGCTCGCGGAAAGCAGATCGGAAAAGTAACAAGCTTCGAAATCAACGCATCAATCCACGAGCAGGATTTACTGAACGTGGAACGGAAAGCGACTCCGCAAGACTTGATCCTCAGGGATACGATCGAAGAAAAAGAAGCAGAAGCGGTCGAAAAGGCGCGCGAGTTTCTGAAAAAACCGGAATATGAGGGTGTTAAAGCACTGGACGCGGAATACTCTTTTGATTCAGCTCGCCTGACGCTTTTTCTGACCTACGAAGACGTCCCAAATTTCAACATGCGCAACTTTATCCGTGAAGCCGCGCCGATGTACCCGGACACCCGCCTGGAAATCCGCCAGATAGGTCCCAGGGATGTGGCAAAGGAGGTGTCCGGTTTGGGTGCCTGCGGGATCGAAAAACGCTGTTGCTCACGCTTCCTGACTGAATTCAGTTCGATTTCAATTCGTATGGCAAAATCCCAAAACGTCTCTCTGACACCATCTGAGATTACTGGGATTTGCGGGCGGCTGCGCTGCTGCCTTGCATACGAACACGACACGTATGAGGAAGCACGTAAACTTCTTCCGAAGGTAAAAAAAACCATTCAAACACCGTTGGGCGAAGGCAAGGTCACCCAGGTTCTGCCGATGAGCGATTCCGTGATGGTCTATCTCCCAGAAGTCGGATTGCGAGAAATCAAACGCTCTGAGTTGGAATCGGGTCAGATGGAAGAAAAAATACCAATTCCACGATCAACTGAGCCCGAAGAATCCTCTTCGAGTGATGATGTGGAAATGGTACGTTTTGACAATATTAGTCACCCACCAACAAATGTTGACCGGCATTTCGGGACTAATAAAGGCAAGTCGCGAACGGCCAGAGAGTTCTCCCCACAGGGTAACCCGAAATATCAGTCCCCAGAAGTGAGTGAGTCAGACATGGCTGAGAAAGAAAAACCAGACAACCAAAAGAACAGCAGCGATCACCGATCAAATTCACAACGCAACCGACGAAGTTTTAGATCCAATAAAAGGGTGAAAGAAAATGACAACAAAAACAATCAATCCGGTTAAGTTTAGCAACTGGGAAGAGGCAATGAATATCCTGGTCATCCTTGCTCATCCGGATGACCCGGAATTTTTTATGGGTGGAACCATTGCGATGTGGACCAAAATGGGACACAAGGTCAGCTACCTGCTGCTTACAAAAGGTGAAAGGGGTGTCAGCGAGCAATTTCCTGATGGTGAAATCCTGAAGAATGTTCGAAAAATCGAGCAGCGTGACGCTGCTGATGTGTTGGGCGTGGGTGAGGTCAGCTTCCTCGATCATCCGGATGGTTTCCTGGAAAGCAACCTCGAGAACCGCCGACAACTGGTGGCTGAAATTCGCAAACGTCAACCAGACATTGTCATCAGCAGCGATCCTCAGACATTCTTTCATACGCATTACATCAATCATCCTGATCATCGGACAGCTGGTTTATTGACCATTGATGCGGTTTTCCCAGCCGCTGGCAACCTGGGTTTCTTCCCTGAGCAAATCGAGCAAGGACTAAAACCAACCCAAATTCGTGAATTATGGATGAGTCTGACTGTTGACCCTAATCTCACTCTGGATGTTTCGGATTACTGGCAAATACGCCTGGAAGCACTCAAAAAACACGTGTCACAAATCGGCGATCCGGACTTATTCGAACAAAAATGGAATCAACACCGCCAGGAAGCAACCGAGAGCGACAACCTATATTATGAACATTTCAGACGCGTGATCCTGAGAGTCTGATGAACCTGATCGAGTTGGCTGAAAGCCATTTTCCCCAAACACAGGCTGACAGGAGGCATCTTCACCGCTATCCTGAGCTGGCTTTTGAGGAATTCAAGACCGCGGAATACGTCACCACCAGGCTGCAAGACCTGGGGTTTTCAATTAAAGGGGGTATCGCGGGAACCGGGTTGGTTGCAAGCTTTGACACTGGCAGAGCCGGACCTGTTTTTCTCTTTCGTTTTGATATGGATGCTCTGCCAGTTCAGGAAGAGAATGAAGTCGATTATTGCTCACAAGAACCCGGCATGATGCATGCCTGTGGTCATGATGGGCATGTCGCGATTGGGCTGACCATCGGCTGGATGATCCAGCAACTTGCGGATCAATTAACTGGTTCTTTTCACTTGCTGTTTCAGCCTGCTGAAGAAATCGGCTTGGGTGCCCTCAAAATGGTAAAGGAAGGCGTTCTCGATGATATCGACCCTGATTACCTCCTGGGAGTTCACCTCTGGAATGAAAAGCCTTTTGGTTGGCTGGGAATAACCGCTGGACCGATGATGGCTGCTTCAGGTTCATTCGAAATCACGGTAGTTGGTGAAGGCGGTCACGGCGGGCAGCCCCATGAGTCCATCGATCCGATTGTTGCATCTGCCCAGATCATTAATCAAATCCAGACGATCGTTTCACGCAATTTGGATCCTCTCGATTCAGCGGTGATCAGCATCTGTACCGTTCATGGCGGGAATAGATCCAACATCATCCCTTCCAAAGTCGAACTCACTGGCACGATCCGGTATTTTACAGAACATACCTATTCTATTATCGAGCGCAGATTAACTGAAATCTGTGAGAACACGGGTAAAGCGATAGGCTGCCGGGTAGAGCTGGTCATCGAACCCCTGGTCTCTGCGACGTGTAATGACCTTGAAGTATCTGGAAAGGTTAGAGACGCCTCCACCAAAATAAAAAGGAAGGTTCAGGTCGACTCAGTTTTCAAGACAATGGTCTCGGAAGATGTCGGTGTGTTTTTAGAGCGCGTTCCTGGTTGTTTTGTACTGGTTGGCGCTGGCAATCCGAGCGAGGAGAAGCATTTTCCACATCACCATCCCCGCTTCAATTTTGACGAGCGAGGGATGCCCCTGGCAGCCGCTCTGTTATTACAAACCTGCCTGGAGCTGTCAGGGTAAAATTACCTTATGACTGATGAAGCTGAAAAATTCCCCCTTTCCTCCCACCTGGAGGAACTGAGACAGACCTTGCTCTGGGCTATTGTTGGCTTGGTTATCGGAGTGGTCGTGGCTGCACTTTTCGTCAATCCCGCGCTTGATTTCCTGACCCAGCCAATTGGCGGGTTGCAAAACTTGCACGCAATCGAAGTCACTGAGACAATGTCGACGTATATGCGAGTCGCCTTATTAGGTGGGTTGATCATCGCATTGCCGTGGATCGTTTACCAACTCCTGCGTTTTGTCGGCAAGGGATTAAAGCCAAAGGAGCGGAAAGCGATCTATATGACCCTACCTTTTATGGTCATTCTCTTCTTGTCAGGTGTCGCTTTTGCTTTTTATGTCATGCTGCCGTCATCGCTCGGTTTTTTCCAAAGTGTCCTGGACGTCACTACCAGCATTCGGTTGAAATCCTATGTCAGTTTTACGACCAACCTCCTGTTTTGGATAGGAATTAGCTTTCAACTACCATTGGTATTCTTCGTCCTGACCAAGGTTGGGGTTGTTAATCCGAAATTATTGCTCAAAGGTTGGCGGGTGGCAATCGTGATTATTGCAATCATGGCGGCGGTCATTACACCGACTGGCGACCCAATTAATATGTTAATTTTTATGTTGCCTCTTTTTGTATTATATTTGTTAAGCATTTTACTCTCCGCCATCGCCAACAAACCGGCAAAAGCGGAACAATAAGGAGTTAGTATGGGTACTATACAGTTACCAGAAATCTTACTGGTTGTTGTTATCCTTCTTCTGATTTTCGGAGTTGGAAGAATTTCGAAAATCGGTGGTGAACTTGGTTCAGGTATCAAAGCCTTCAAAGATGGTTTGAGTGGTAAAGACGAAACTGAAAAGCCACAAGAAGAAGCTAAGGACAGCAACGAAAAACCGCAGGATTAACGGATGGAATTTCTAAATTTGGGCTGGCCGGAAGTAGTCTTTATCCTGATATTGGCTTTTATTATTCTTGGTCCGGGAAAAATGGTAAAAACCGGTCATGATCTGGGCAATTGGATCCGGAAAATGAGCCGGGAACAACTCTTTCGGGATGTTATCCAGACTACCGATGAGATCCGCCGTTATCCTCGCAAGATTTTTGATGAAAGCTTGCTGGACTTGCCTCCGCATATAAAACAACAAGAACAACAAACGTCTGAACCGAGAAGTGATTCGGACGTGTTAATTGACCAGACTGGGGATGAAAAGCCCGTCATCCCTCCATCAACTCACCCCGATCTTCCGTAAGTTCACCATCATCATCTCGTACGCACTTTCCAGATCCTGGGAGGGTTTAATCCTGCTGGCTGATACCAGGCTCTCATAAATCGCCAACAATTGACTCTTGGTGAAATTGTGGGCAATGTCGAACATGCTCATCGGGTTGACCATCAATTCGGGCAACCTGCGCATGAATTGCTGCTTTACGATTGTTGGTAATTTTGCCCGGCGAATCAGCCTTTCGATCTTCTCAACAGGACTGGTTTCACGACGCTCAAGATTTATATTTTCCAGAATTATCTCCAGTTTGCAGGTGTTCGGGCAAGCTATGGCTTCGATGCTCACGACCTTCAAACCGCTATTGTATTTGTTGCTGATTGGAATTGGCTCTCCATCCAGGAATGCAGTAATATTGGAGGGCTCGCTTACGCTGCTGATCTCGAATTGCCATGTTCTACCTTCGGGCAAATGACTCACGAAATCACCTCGGGATGCCTCTTTGGTAATTCGCAATGAATTCTGGTCATAAGATTGAGTAATCAACGTCTGGCAAAATTCTCCATCCAGGTAAGCCTGACCTTCACCATCGTCTTCGTACAGATCAAATTCGCCCTGTAAACCGGCAAAAATCTTGACCTGAAGAATTACAGGCAGGTCAACGCCATTGGCGACCGGGTCAACACCGAGAGGGATGATGGCTCCATCGGGCACAAATACCGGTATGTCTCCCTTGTCGCAATACAGACTATACCAGAATCCGCCTTGAAAAGCTTCGTTTGTGAAAAAGTTGGTCCAGTTACCCTTCGGAAGCCAAACGGTCTTGCGAGTGAAGCCTGTCATCGGATCTGTTGGGCTGCTTACTGGAGCAACCAGCATTTGCTGACCAAAGGTGTATTGACCCGGACATGCATAAGCATCTTCCTCCTCCGACCAGGAATAATACATTGGCAGCACCAAGGGCTCACCAGTACGGACATTTCGTTCATTTGCCGTATAGATGAAGGGAATCAATTTGTGCCTCAACTGCATGGCAAAACGTGTAAGTTGGAAGGTATCCAAACCAAAACTCCAGGGCAGACGATCGATAAACTCGTTATTGGTTGAATGCAATCTGAAAATCGGGCTGAAAACACCAAATTGAACCCAGCGCAGGTAAAGCTCAGCATCTTCCACGCCTTCACAATGACCGCCAATATCGTGGCTCCACCAGCCGTAGGCGACATTGGAAGCTTTTGCAGTCATTTCAGGTTGAAAAGCAAGACTAGCCCAATCGACCACTGTGTCACCGGAGAAACCGATCGGGTAGCGCTGCCCGCCCAACCCAGGCCAGCGAGAGAAGACAAACGGGCGTTTTTCGGGTGATTTCCCCTGATCGTAGTAGTGGAGATGGTTTAGCCAGAAAAGAGGATCCAACCCGGCAATTTTCGATCGGCTGCCCTGTTGCCAGTCGAGCCACCAGAAATCGACGCCCTGCTTTTCCAGTGGGTAGTGCAGGACTTCGAAGTAAGCCTGGGCAAATTGAGGGTCAGCAATTTCGAATGGGACCGGCTGACCAGAGGCTGGGTCGACTCCCATGCGCGTAGCCATTATGGGATAATGGTCTTCGTGGTTATGAACTCCTTCTGCCGGGTGGAGATTGAGTGCTGTCTTAAGGTTTCTTTGATGAAGACCGGCAACAAACCCTTCTGGATCGGGGAAGAGCTCCCGGTTCCAGGAATACCCCGTCCAACCTGAAGAAGCGTTGCCAGTTTTCGTATTGTGCCAATCCATATCGACAATGCAAACAGACAGGGGAACTTGTCGCGTTTGGAACTCATCCATCAGTGCAGTTAATTCTTGGGCTGAATAACACCAATAACGGCTCCACCAATTACCAAATGTCCAGCGGGGCAGGAGGTTGGGCTTGCCAGATATGCGTTGATGATCCTGAATTGCTCCCAGGTAGTCTTGCGAATAACCATAAAAGTAGAGATCTTTGTAAGCAATCGATTTTTCTCTTGGCGTTGGCCAGAGTTCTTTATCAAGCACTAAATTATTACTGTCATCTACCAATGCCCATCCCGAACGTGAGACCAGCCCATCACCAAGGGGAACAGGACCGCGGGTGCTGTCGAGCGTGCGAATCGTTCCTCCCAGGTTGCTGTAATCCTGGTCGCCATACCGCCAAAGTTGCCCACTTTGCTTCAGTTTGATCCATAAATCCCGCCAATGAAAGCGGTTGTTTTCGTAAAAATGCAGTATCAGATCGTCCGTCTCAATCGTCAGCCAGCCATCGTTCCGGAAGATATTGAATTTCGGGACAGGTTGCTGCCGGTACCAATAGGTCAGGCTGGCACGGTCATCAAAAAGACCCTCGGGGTCCAGCTCCATGCGAATCAAGCGGCTTGTCAATATCGTGAAGCGTGCCTGGTCCGAGAGAACAATTGCTTCGGAGGAGGCGGCTGGGGTCATACTGGGTATAATTTTGCTCATAATCGTCCTTCCAATTTTTCTATTGAAATTTTACCGGAACATCAGGAAAGTAGCATCTTTTGTTGAATAGATGATTTGATCGCCTAAGAAACGATTTTCGGGTTAAAATCGATAAAAATCTTATCGGAGAAGGTCATGGAAAACACGGAACTTCAATCCCCTAAAAAACAACCCAATAAATTAAAGAACTTGTTCGCCCTGGCAACCGGCTATTTTGTCGATCAGGGTGAAGCGCAAGCGATGTCAATTTTCAGTCCGGTATTACGCCAGATCTGGAATCTCAGCGTAGGCAATCTGTCCTGGATCACCTTTATCCGGAGCCTGCTCCAGGCAATGAGCTCCCCGTTTTGGGGCTACATGGCGGACAAATTTTCCCGCAAAAAGGTGCTTTTTTGGGGTACTGGTTTCTGGGGTATCTGGACGATCATGGTGGGATTAACCCAAAATTACAGCCAGCTTCTCCTTGTGCGTGTCATTTCAGGTATTGGACTGGGCTGCTTGATGCCGGCTACTTTTTCGATCATGGCTGATACCTTTGCTCCCAAGATCCGTGGGCGTATGCTCGGATATTTAGAGGGTGTAGGCATCCTCGGAATCATCATTTTTACCTTAGGGTTGGGACAACTTGCTACGCCCGAATTATGGCGGTGGGGTTTCATCATTCTGGGAATCGCGAGCATTCTTTCTGGAGTTATTATTTTGATCTTCGTCAACGAACCGGTTCGAGGATCCTCCGAACCCGAGATGAAAGATCAGCTTACCTATGAACAGGCAGAACGATACAAAGTGGAATTTGAAGACCTCCGAAGAGTGTTACGGATTCCCACTATTCGTATTGCTATCCTGCAAGGTCTGGCAGGCTCGATGCCATGGGTTATCATGGGTGCCTTCTTGATCCTGTGGCTGGTGGAAGAGCGGGGGCTTTCCACTCAGCAAGCTCCGCTCGTTTTTGGCATCATGTTGATTGGAACAGCAATCAGTAATGTTCTGGGTGGCTATATCGGCGACTGGGCCAACCAGAAAAACCCGAAGTATGGGCGTACGATCATTGGTCAACTTTCGGTAATTTTCGGCATTCCCTTGACGATCATTTTGATCACTTCAACTAAGGATTGGAGTATTGCTCGGTTGACTGCTTTCTGTTTCTTCATTGGCTTGCTGATCAGTTGGCCGGGAAAGGGAGCGAAAGAACCGATGATGGCAGCTGTTGTACCACCTGAACTTCGCGCAACAGCATTTTCGATGACTACTTTTGTTGAAAGTGGCTTTGCTGCCATCGTTGCCCTAATTTTCGGCTTGATTGCGGATAAGATCGACCTACCGACTGCGATGTTCTGGACTATTCCGATACCGTGGATTTTTTGCGCGATCCTTTTTTCCGGCTTTTATTTCACCTATCCAAAGGACCAAGAAAAACTGCATTTACTATTGCAGAAGCGTGCCCAGGAATTGGGGATCAAAAATGGAGATTAAGCTTTTCGTTGAATTAGAGAATGGAAAGCGCATTATTTGCGCATTCCAATGATTTAATTTTACCTATTGAAAATCGAATACTTCATTTCAATCAGAATAAATGATCAGAGCACACTAATTTGCAAAAATAAAGAACTCCTCGCTTGAGGAGTTCTTTTTTAGCGGGAGCGACGGGATTTGAACCCGCGGTCTCGGCCTTGACAGGGCCGCATGTTTGACCACTACACCACGCCCCCACAGAAAAAGAAGTTTATCATGCTGATTTTGATACGTCAAGGAAAATCAGCAAAGAATCAGCAAAGAATCTCAAAAATCCGGAACTTTTTTGTTATGTTTTTATTCAATTTTGAGTGTTTGATAATGTCAATTCATGCAAACAAACCACAAACAATACCCTCAATCTATTGAAGGTAGTTTAATTAGAAAAAGAAAAACGGCAGGGATAACCTGCCGTTTCATCACCAGTCATTAATCTTGAGCAGCGGAAGCTACACCTTCCGCGGCATCTTTTACTTCATCAACAACATCTTTGGCTCCAGTCTTTGCAGTATGGACAATTTTCTGGGCTTTTTCTTTTGTTACTTTTGTCACTTCATCCGCCTTAAGGATGGCATCCTGATATGCGACTTCTGCGCGTCGTTTGGTATCTTCGTAGGTCTCTTGCCCTTTATCTTTCAATTCGATTGCCTTTTCCTTGATAACCTGGCGGGTTTCTTCGCCGGTCTGGGGAGCTAAGAGCAAAGAGGCAATCGCGCCAGCAAGTGCGCCAACGGTGAAACCCATTACAAATAATCCAAAGTTACTTTTATCTGACATTTTTTCTCCTGTTATCTATTAATTACTTTTTAAAACGAAAGAGCTCGGCAATTTTCTTTACACTTGCCAGAGATTCGTTCAGTTTGATCACCGGTTCGGTGAGGTTATCGCTCATGAACCTTACGGTTCCTTTCAAGGTGTTGACGGTATCGCTCGTTGAGTGCATGATTGGTCTGATTTCATTTTTAAGCAAATTGGTCAGATCAGCCAGCTGCACAATCAACACAACCAGGGCGACACCAATGATGAACATCATCAAAGCCATCAGGATGATGAAGATATCTCTCACTGTGCTGACAGTGCCCGCATCCGAGAAAGCCAAAACGACGATTCCTGCGATGATCGCCAACAATACAAGTACGCCAGCGACAATTGCGACTGTTGCTTTTTTATTACCTTCTTCAGGCTGACCATCCAATTCAGCTGGTACGGTTGTTGTTAATTGTTTTGGAGTTGGTTGCTCAGTCATCTTTGCCTCTATAGAAATAATTATATATCAGTCTACCTCAAAATTGGTTTATTTGTATAAACGGCTAAAGTTCGTCTATTTGTAATTCACTCTCGTCAGTTTCAAACAATTCTTGCTCTGGGATCAGGGTGATATCCCCAAAATTCGCGCCTTGCTCTGTGGTGATCAAACGCTGCTTGACCAACTCTAAAATCGCCAGAAAGACAACAATCGCCTGCAAGCGGTCATGGCTTTCACCCAATATTTCTGAAAAACTGGTCTTTTGGTCAACTCGCAATATGTGTAAAATTTCTTCCACTTTTTTCTTGAGCGTGATCTTCGGGATGCTTATCAGAGCGCCATTATGGAGGACAGGCTGCTGGCTGGCAAGGTTCTCAAGCGCCAGGATCAAATCGTGGATGCTTAAACCTGTCAGATCCAGCTGAACGTTGACAGGATAGGTGCGGGGGATGTGGAGATGGCTGCGCATATTATTGTTCATGCGCGCCGCCAGCCATTGTGTCGTTTTTTTGATCTCACGATAAATGATCAGCTGTCTGGCAAGGGATTCGCCAACGTCTTCCTCGTCCTCACTCCTTGCAGGTGGACGTGGCAGTAGGGATTCCGATTTGACCTGTACCAGCTTTGCAGCAATGGTTACAAACTCAGATAAGTAATCCGGTCCTGCTTCCTTATTTTCTTCAATATATGCCAAAAATTGGTCCGTGACCTGGGCAAGAGCCAACTTACTGATGTCCAATTCAGCCCTCTGGATCAGGTCCAGCAAAAGATCCAGGGGACCTGAGTAAACCTCGGTAGTGATTTCATAAGAATCTGATTGGTTCAGCCACAGTTTTGCCATGAATTAATTATAGCCGAGCCGGGTAAAAGTTTGGGCTCAATGCAGGTATACTTAATGCAAAAAGAGGTTGCGATGGCAAGGTTTGTTTGCGTTGAATGTCATCATGAATATCCTAAGGAAGGTTTGCCTTACCTGTGCCCATCCTGTGGGAGCATTTTCACGCTTTCGGATCTGAACTATGATCCAAATGAAAAACAGCCTCTCCCAGGGATCTGGGCTTACAAACAATCGATGGGGGTCAGCCAAAACCCGGTGTGCTACTTGGGCGAGGGTCAGACAGCCTTGGTAGAACGCGAGCAAAATGGGTTTCAATTTTTCGCCAAATTAGAAAGCCTTAATCCAAGTGGCTCTTTCAAAGACCGCAATTGTGCAATTGTGACCAGTTTTCTCAAAGCCCGTGGAATCGAAAACGTTGTCGAAGATTCATCCGGAAACGCTGGTGCATCCCTGGCTTTATATTCGGCTGGTTTTGGCATAAAAGGGCAAATATTTGTGCCTGCAGGGACATCAGGTCCCAAGATGGACCAGATAATTGCCAGTGGAGCCAGGGTTCAACCAATATCAGGTCCAAGGGAGAATGCCCATCAGGCTGCTCTTGAAGAACTTGGAAAGTCAAATACCGTTTATGCCAGTCACGCCATGCTGCCTTTTGGGCTGGCTGCCTTTGCCACCATTGCTTTTGAGATTTATGAACAGTTGGGGAGTCTACCGGCAACGGTTTACTGTCCAATCGGTCATGGATCCTTATTTTTGGGTGTTTTGCTTGGTTTCAAAGCAGTTTCTAATTACCTTGGGCTCTCATCCAGACCGAGCATGATCGGCGTTCAGCCAGAGCGATGTTCACCGCTTGTTTCAGCATGGAATCATCAGCCATTTTATCCTGGTGTGCTGCAAAGCCTGGCAGAAGGCACCATGGTCACGAATCCTTCCAGGGGAAAAGAAATTCTCCAGGAACTTATTCCCGGCAAGGATGACCTGCTTGCAATACCCGAAGAGGATATCGAACCAGCAAGAATAGAATTAGCCAGGAAGGGGATTTATGTTGAGCCGACCTCTGCCATGGTTTATTCAGGGTTGAAGATGAAATCAGCATCCAGTAGTGGTATAAATGTATTAGTTTTTAGCGGTAATGGGCTAAAATATACTGTAAACAAGTTTTAGAGTAACTGCAGATTCGTTTGATATCGTTCGCCAAGAGGATGCTAAACGAATAGGCGGTTCAACAGGGAGTAACAATGATTGAACCAGACGGTTTGGCGAAATTGCGGGAGCATTTACCCGAAAATTTCAATAATATTTTTATGCTTACCAGGGCTTTGACCCATCGTTCCTTTGTAAACGAAAACAGAGAAGTGCTTGAAGATAATGAACGCCTCGAGTTTTTGGGCGATTCCATTCTCGGTTTTATTGTTGCGGAATGGCTCTACAATAATTTTCCGGAGAAGGATGAGGGCTTTCTGACAAAAGTTCGAGCGGCCTTGGTTCATACCCAACAATTGTCTGCATTTGCTCGCCGGATCGACCTTGGACCATCCTTATTGGTTGGACGCGGTGAAGCCAATGCAGGTGGGCGGGACCGCGACGCGATTTTGTGTGATGCTTTTGAAGCGCTGATCGCCGCTATTTACCTTGATTGCGGTTTGCAAACTGTTAAAGACTTCATCATCCCTCTACTTGAATTGGAATCAGAAGAGATCCTTCGCTCTCACTCAGAGGAAGATGTCAAAAGCAGATTGCAGGAATGGGCTCAAGCACAGGGTTATCCTGCCCCAAATTACGTACTGGTGGATGAATATGGACCTGACCATGATAAGCGTTTTGTGGTGGTTGCTATGATTAAAGACACGAAAATCGCCCAGGGTAGAGGTTCATCAAAACAACTTGCAGAGAAAAACGCTGCCCAAAACAGTATCAAAAAATTGGGAATAGCTACATTGTGAACAAATCGAATTTTGCCGGATTGGATTTACAAGGATACAAAACTTTTGCCAGGGAAACCAACCTGGTTTTCCCGTCAAGGATTACTGCCATCGTCGGACCAAATGGCTCAGGCAAGTCGAATGTCGCCGATTCCATCCGATGGGTTTTGGGTGAACAGTCTTACTCCTTGTTACGAGCCAAGAAAACAGAAGATATGATCTATTCCGGTTCTGATAACCGGGCTAGGGCTGGTATGGCAGCGGTCTCGATAAAATTCGACAACGAGGACAAGTGGCTGCCCATCGATTATTCAGAAGTGGTATTAACCCGCCGTGCTTATCGCGATGGAAAGAACGAATACTTGATCAACAACCAGCGCGTTCGTCTGAAAGATTTCAACGAATTGCTTGGAAAGACCGGTTTGAGCGACCGTACCTATACCATCATAGGTCAGGGGCTGGTCGATTCTGCCCTATCTATCCGCCCGGATGAGCGCAGCAAGCTCTTTGAGGAAGCAGCGGGTATCGGACTTTATCAAAGCCGAAAAGAAGAAGCCCTGCGGAGGTTAGAGGCGACTGAGCATAACCTGGAACGAGCCCTTGACATCATTGCAGAGATCAAACCACGGGTACGCAGCCTGGAGAAACAAGCAGCCAAAGTTGGTGAGTATAAGACAGTCCAGGAACTGCTCAAGCAAAGCTTAAGGGAATGGTACGGTTACCACTGGTTCAAAGCCTTGAAAGAAGTTAATCAAACCCAACAACAGCTTAATGCCGCTGAACTTGAACGGCAATCCACCCGAAAGTTTTTTGAAAAAGAACAGGCTGAAGTCAACACCTTACGGACTGATATCGAAGACCAACGCAACAAGGTCAACACTTTGATGAACGATTTGCGTGACCTGAGGGACAACTTGCAGCACGATAATCAAAACCTGGCAATTTTAGATGAAAGAAAAAATGCTGCACAAAAAGCCAGGCTGCAGGCTGTGAATGACCTTGCCAACCTTGAAGAAGTGATCCGTGCTGCTGAAGACAACTCTCAAACTCGCCAGCTGGATGAAAACAAAATTCGTGAAGAATTAGAGACTGTTCAGAAACAATTTGAAACTCTGAGCGATGCCCGCAAGAGAATCCTGGAACAGGAAGCCAACTTACGAAATGAAGAAAACCGTATGCGGGAAGCTCAAATCGAAGTTGAGAAAGAAGCTGTCGTGATCCACTCCAGAAAACAGGAAATGACGGATCGCCTGCAAACACTTCAGTCAAGCCAGGCATCCATC
>WOZC01000160.1 GCA_011620465.1 Anaerolineaceae bacterium
GAACGACACAGCTCAGCTGAACTACCTGAACCCGGAGGTTCGCGAGGCTGTCATCCAGACCATCCTGGCTGTTGCTCGTAAATTCCCAATCATCCGTTTCGATGCCGCCATGACGCTGACCAAAAAGCATTACCAGCGCTTGTGGTTTCCTCAACCAGGAAGCGGCGGAGACATCCCCTCCCGCGCAGACTATGCCATGAGCAAAGAAACCTTTGACCAGTTGATGCCAGAGGAATTTTGGCGGGAAGTTGTAGACAGGGTTGCTACAGAAGTACCAGATACCCTCCTCCTTGCTGAAGCTTTCTGGCTGATGGAAGGGTATTTTGTCCGTACACTGGGTATGCACCGGGTTTATAACAGTGCCTTCATGAATATGCTTCGGAATGAAGAAAATGAAAAATACCGCCAGTTGATCAAGAACACGCTGGTTTACGACCCGCAAATCTTGAAACGATACGTCAACTTCATGAACAACCCCGACGAAAAGACGGCTGTGGAGCAATTTGGCAAAGGCGATAAGTACTTTGGCATCTGCACCCTGTTGTCAACCATGCCAGGTTTGCCCATGTTCGGTCACGGACAAATCGAGGGTTATTCTGAAAAGTACGGTATGGAATACTACCGTCCCTATTGGGATGAAACCCCCGACCAGGGACTGGTCAACCACCACGCTGCGACCATCTTCCCGATTTTGCATAAGCGCAAGGTCTTTGCTGATGTGGAAGACTTCCGCCTCTATGATTTCTGGAGCGATGGCGGCTTTGTTGACGAGAACGTGTTTGCTTACAGCAATTACCACCAGGGTCAAGCTGCCCTGGTCATCTACAACAACCGTTTTGGGGATAGTTCGGGTTGGATCAAACAATCGGCGCCCTACCTCGTAAAAGATGAGAATGAAGGGCAATTACGTCAAAGCAACCTTGCTGATGCCCTGCATTTGCATGGAAACAATGAAGACTTTGTGCTCTTCAGAGACAACACTTCCCGGTTATGGTTCCTCAGACGTCTTGGAGAAATCCGCGAACAAGGAATGCATTTTGATTTACATGCTTACAGTCACCAGGTCTTACTTGATTTCCAGATCGTGAACGGACCTCAATTTAGTTCGTTGTATCAAACGCTCAACGGGCAAGGTATCGCTGACCTCGGCGGAGCACTTGAGGAGATCATCGATACCCCCTTGCTGCAACCCCTGCGGGCAGTGGTCAACACCCAGTCCTTAAAAGGCTTAAGCAAACCTGTACTGCAAGATGATGAAAACAAGCTCCCTGAAAGCCTCTTGGACGCGACAATGGAATACCTGTGGCAAGCGGGAAAATCCCAAACAAACTCCTATGAACTTGAATCAGCCCATGAACGGGCAAAAAATCTGATTGCCGCCCTCTCAGATCCTGAAAAGATGAATGGGCGACTTGGGCTTTCGGCAATGTTAACTACGCGTAACGCTTACGAAAGTTTACGGAGTAAGCTTGAAAGCGATCCGCGAAGACAATATGTTTTGATGGTATGGGCGTTTTTGAGCAATCTTTGTGGACCAGGCAACGAACCTGCAGCCCGGAAGTTGAACCGTGAGATTGCAGAGCGGAAACCAGTCGCAAAACTCGTCAACCAAACCCTGGGTCAATTAGGTTTTACAGAATATGAGTCCTGGAAGGCTACCCAGGCAATCCCGGCGCTCATTACCGACCTGCAGCCGATGGATGCTGATGAAAGCGCAAAAACACTCCTTGAAAAATGGGTTGCAGACCCTGCCGTGACTAAGTATCTGGAAGTCAACGAATACAACGGTATTCGCTGGTTCAATAAGGAACACTTTGAAAACCTTCTCTGGTATCAACGTGCTGCCAGGCTGCTGACACTCGCGATCGATCAAGAAGCGGACCCAAATGAAATCCTGGAATCAATCTTGAGACAGGAACATGTATTCGCTGAAATCAGCGACGCTGAAGAAGGCTCAGAATACCAGTTGGATAAGCTGCTCGGGTTACTCGATCAGGAGTAAGTTTCGTTTTTAGCTCTAATCAAGGTCTGAGTGAAGACAGTGTCGGCTCTCAGACCTGATTTTTTATCTCTTACATCTGCCAACGACTTGATGATCTCTGGTTCAATGTGTTCTCCAGTCGCCAATTCAGTCAGCCAGACTGCCATAGCCGTATAAGCGATATTGTTCTGAGGTTCGATGCGGTGAAATTCCTGGTGAAACCACCCACAAGATGTGAACATTCTTTGGCGTTTGATTTGAGCCTTCATCAGAATATTGATTTTTTCCAAATCAGAAATTGAAAAATTGCTTCCGCCTTCTTCTGTGATCAGATCAGATAGCGCTTTTTGACCATTGAAGACTCTGATGTAATTGTTGCGAAACCGCCATGGGTCAGTCACAAACCCGGATATAAAGCGCACATAAGCCTGGTCGAGCCAGTCGGCAACTTCATGCAGGGATCGAAACAGAGGCTCTTTCCAGTCTGCTCCGGGAGTACAGCCACAATCCTTTTTCCACCGGTCAACTCCGTGGAAGCACGACCAGGATGAAGGCGAGACCAGCATTGCCCTGGCATTTACCTCATTTTCCTGCAGCCACTTACCCGGATAGGTCCAGTTGAGGTCGGATTGAGATTGACCAGATTTGAGAACGTAGTCAAGAAAGATGTCGCGGAACTTTTGATGGTGTCCATAGAGTTCGCCATCGCTGGCGATGATGTTCAACCCGGTTTGGTCCTGACTTAGCTTTTCACGAACTGTATACAAAAAGCGGTCACCATTTTCTGTGCTATCAGGAATAAAACTGACCATCGTGCTCAGTTCGCGGTGATAAGGAAAAACTACAAAAGGCTCTCTTCCTCCTGGAAGATCAACCAGGTATGGACCCGGACGACCGTCAATTGACCGAACTTGCCAGGGTGCCAAAATAGTAAATTTGAGCCCCTGGTCAGATAGCACACATAAGGTATCCAGGTCGGCTCCAGTCTCCGGTAGCCACATACCTTCCGGTTTATGACCAAAGCGATATTCAAAATCATAAATACCCCAATAAATCTGGGTAATTTTATCTTCAGGGGTCGACAGTGGAAGAATGGCATGGTGAGAACTTTGAGCCATCCCATTGCCAACCCCAAATTTGTCGAAGTTCGCTCTCTCCTGGTCAACAATCATCTGGGCGATTTCTGGTTTATACCCCCACATCCAGCGAAACAGTGTCGGACCGATGTTGAAGCTGATCTTGCCTAAATTGCCAGCCAGCACGTTAGGCTCATAGCATTCAGACAGGATTTTCTCGTTCCAGTTTTTGAACGGCTCTGCGCCTATTTCTGAAGGTATGTAATTGGAGATGGGGTCTTCGCGCGGTGGTTGGTAAAAATGCCCATGGATACAGAGATTCATAGAGTTGATCTTTTTCCTTGTAAATAATTAAGTTTTACTTTCATCCTGGCAGGATTGATCTGAAAAATCCTGGACATGCTGTCCAAAGCAGTTGTTCGATTTTCAGCCAGGTAGTCCATCCAGTATACATTAATTGGTGGATTTTTCATGTTGTTCTCAATCATTTGGCTTAAGAAACTGTATTGGACTGGTGAGATATTTAAGAAATTCGGATTCTTGCCCATCGCCTCCCCAACCAGTTGAGCAATTTCTCGATAGGTCAACTGCTCAGGACCGCCTACTTCAATGATTCGATTAAGCAAATCTGGCATATCCATTGACCAGATAAGACCAGTTACAAAATCATCGATCCAAAGAGGTTGCAGCAAAACCTGTCCTTCTCCCGGCAAGAAGAAAAACCCCAGGAACTTCTTCAGCAAGCGGGCAATCGATTCTGTGAAATGATCGCCTTCGCCAAAAAGCCAACCGCTTCGAAAAATGATGTATGGCAAGCCAGATTTCCTGACCACCTCTTCGCCAAGCCCTTTAGCTTTCAGGAGACCATAGGCAGAATTCTTATCAGCTCCAAGGTGGCTGATGTAATAGAATCGCCTGACATCGGCTTGCCTGGCAATTTCTGTAAACGCTTCCAGGTTTCGGATTTCGAATTTGGTCAAATCGGCTTTAATTCCTTCTTGTTCCACACCAGCAAGGTGAAAGATGGTATCGACTTGATTAAAGGCCGAACGCAAACTACCGCTGTCTTCCATCGAGCTCAAGACGATGTCATAGTTTTTTCCCTTTGGTAAATCTCCGCCAATCGAACCTGGAGACAATAACAGACGATAGTCGAGGGAATTAGCCTCCAATTTTTCAATGAATTTCTTACCGATAAAACCGGTACTTCCGGTGACCAAAATCATGCAAGCAATTATAGCAGGAAAGGAAATTGGCATACTACTTGCACATTACTTGTGGTAAGAATTGTGATTGGATGGAGATATGGAAAAGAAAATCGGCTTTCACTATTTTCAGGATTTGAACCATTACCAGAGCCGGGATCTGGCGCTATGGAAACCTGAGTTGGAGTCATTGCAGTCAGGATGGCTGGTATTGAAAGCAAGTCCCTCTTATGCAATCCCAGAGGAATTCATCAGCGGTATGCTCGATTCAGGTGTACAACCGATCATCCACTTTGATTTTGCAGTCAATTCAGAAGTCCGTGCCGAAGATTTGCGCATTCTACTCAGTTCATATGCCAAATGGGGAGTCAAATATGTGGTTTTCTTTGATCGACCAAATATGAAATCCAGCTGGCTGCACGATACCTGGTCGCAAGGCGACCTGGTTGAGCGATTCTTAGACCGTTATCTGCCCTTCGTTCGGGCTGCAGAGCAACATGGATTGATTCCGATTTTTCCACCCTTACAACCGGGTGGTGATTATTGGGATCTCTCTTTCCTGAAAAAGGTCCTGAACCTTGCCAAGCAGCGCCGTTCGCTCGATTTCGTCTCCAATCTTCATATTGCCGTCAGTTCTCAGACCTTCAATCATCCTTTGAGTTGGGGCGCAGGTGGCAAGCGAAATTGGAAAGTCCCGCGTCCGTATTCCAAGAGTGAAATTGGCGAAGAGGATCACATCGGCTTTAACACCTGGCAATGGTATGCAGAATTGGTAAACAGCATCTTAGGGGTGGATCCCAAGATGTTCCTGTTCTATTTCGGCAGTTCTGATATTAACAGCAGCGTTTTGGATCCCAAAGTCTCGTTTGAAGAGCTGATCGAGTTCGCCCTTAGCCCTTCTGAAGAAGCTGGGCGGGCTGCTGATCAGAAAAGTAATATCCTCGGCTGCCTGTTTTGGATCCTTAGTTCCAGCGAAGAAAGCAATGAAGGCACGACCGCCTTCTTTGATGTGACTGGCAAACCGAAGGTCGCGGCGATCCCAGCATACAAAGAAAAGCTGGAACATACTCGCAAGCAAACCCTGGAATTTGCAGTTTCTGACCGCTTGGCATCCTGGATTTACCCGATCGATCACTACCTGCTGCTGCCTTCCTACGAATGGGGCATTCCGGAAAATACGCTGGATCGCATCCGACCGATTATTCGCGATTCGCGACCAACGATCGGGTTTTCCCTAATTGAAGCAACCAACGCACGCAAGGTGACCATCTGGAATGAAAACGGTGCATTCAGTGTGCATGACATTGATATTTTACGAGAAGCCGGCTGCCTGATCGATGAGCAGATCATCAACAGCATCGGTGTTCCGGTTTAGGATGAAAGAGAGAAAACATGTATTCAACCCGCGCTAATTCAAGTCAAATCTCCCCCACTGTTCCAAAAATTGTGGTTATTGGTTTGGGAGGCGGAGGTTCCAACGCAGTCAATCGTATGATTGAAGGCGGAATGCAAGGAGTTACATTTGTGGCGGTTAACACAGATGCCCAGGCGCTGGCTATCAACCTGGCTCCAAACAAAATCCAGCTGGGTCCAAAACTGACCCGTGGGTTGGGAGCTGGAGGTCTGCCTACGGTTGGTGAATCTGCAGCCGAAGAGAGCACTAAAGAATTGGCAAGCTATCTTCAAGGTTCAGACATGGTCTTCCTGACCGCTGGTATGGGCGGTGGGACTGGAACTGGGGCAATCCCGATCGCAGCCAAAGTCGCCAAAGCTTGCGGAGCTGTCACAGTCGCGATCGTTACCAAGCCATTCTCTTTCGAACTCGGTCGGCGTCAAACCAATGCCAACAGTGGTATTCAAAAACTGAAGGAATACACCGACACACTCATCGTCATCCCCAACGATAAATTGCTCGAGGTCGCGCCCAGAGATCTACCGCTCGAAATGGCATTCACCTTGGCAGATGATGTATTGAGACAAGGTGTGCAAGGAATTTCCGAACTGGTAACCGAAACGGGTTTGATCAACGTTGATTTCTCTCATATCAAAAATATCATGACACGTGGTGGTGGTGCCTTGATGTCCATCGGTACTGGCAGTGGACCAAACAAAATCCAACAAGCAATCGAAAAAGCGCTCCATCATCCTTTGCTGGATGACATCGACCTCTATTCAGCCTCCGGAATGATCGCCAACTTTACCGGAAGTGAAAATATGTCCTTCCGGGATGTAACCGATGCTCTCAAAACACTCCAGAATGCCACTGGTGGGCATGCCGATATTATCCCAGGTATCATTACTGATCCGAGAATGGAAGACCGTGTTCAATTGATTTTGATTGTTACAGGGATCGGTGCACCAAAAGCAAATTTTCAGTCTGAAAGTTTCAATGGTTTGGCTCAATCCCAGGTGGAAGAACCGCTCTCAGTTGAAACTGAGCCCAAGCATGTTTACAAAGAGCCAGCTGCCAACAATGAGATCGGTCTCGAGCAATATCCACAGGTTGATAACCAGGATAATCTCTCAGTTCCTGCCTTTTTACGCAGGAGGGTAAAGAAGTAAAGTAGGTATCATGAAAGCAGAAGCGATCCGTAAAGTGACTGAGAAAGTCATCAAACAGCATCCAAAACTGACTGGTAAAAGCCCAAAGATCAGTACGCCTTCACCTGGCGTTTATTTACTTTTATACAGCTTCAGCGACGATTTGCCTAATGGGAAATCAATTTCTCAGACCATACGTGTGGTTGCGGACGAAGATGGAAATATCAGTAAGATGTCTTCCTCAAGAGGATGAACCAGGAGTACCAATGATCGCCAGAAGCTTTTCAATGGATGGCTTGAAGCCTGAGAAAAAGAGTAAAAAGATGCGCAAACAGTCTGAATCTGATCAACCGGTTCGGCTCTCTTTCGATACCCAGCGCATTTTTTCCGCAAAACAAGCCAAACCTGTTGAGCAAATTATGTTCAATGCCTCCAATATGGAACAATTGAGTTTTCAGCCTACCGTGCGCCTTGAGGTAAAACATTATTCCCCTGAACTTCAAAAGGGCGTGACCCTGATGAACAAAGTCGGCAAACGTAATTTCTTCAAAACGCAGGCCTTTACGCTTGTCACGATTTCAGGGATGGGATTGCTGATCGGATTCTTTATCGCATACTTTATTTGAGTCATTACCAGAACGAAAAATATAATCAACAATGGCGGTCCCGATAAAAGACCGCCATTTAGATTTAACATATAAATTTTGAATAACGAGCTCCTATTCGCCTGTATCTTTAAACATCGGGTAAACATAGTCCCGAATAGCAGTCTCGTTATCAGGATTGCCTTTTAGTTTGATCAGGCTCAAGACCTCATCATGGAAAACTGATTCCCCCGGCAGAAGGGTTTGCCAGGCACTCAAGCTTTCGAGTTCAAGCATAATTGGGTCAAAGTAAATTTCAAGATTGCTGCCTAAATCAGGGTATTCACATTGCTCTTTTTGAGACTCCAACACCTGTATGACAATCATCAGGTCACCCAGACGGTATGCCAGCCAGGAAAGCTGGTTCCAGAAGCCTATCTTTTCCTTTCTCTTAGTCAAACGCTGGTCAATCTCAAGCCACTCTTCTTTCCACTGGTATGAAGGATTGTTCAGCCAGGAGTATGGCCAGAGATTGATACTGAATTGGGCTTGTAGTCGTTTTGCAGGAGTGGTCAGCGGGTTTAGAGGCATAAAACCCACACCCCCAGGAATGAAGGAACTGATAGCCCAGGAAGCAGTTTTGACAGGTTGGTTGCCTCGATTGACGATTTCGTTTCTCACGACATAAGACCCCAATAGTCCAAACCCACTCTCGGAACTTTTTTCAATGAATCTCTCACTTTCACAATTATCGGAGACTACGCGCAATGTCAGGCTCCTTTCAAGGTTACTCGCGTCGGCTGGTCTGGTTAGCTTCAGAGAGCCAACATGATCATCACTGGATACCCTCACTGGGTCATTATCCGGGATATAGGTATAGACAAGATCCTCAGGGGCTGCCCACACTCGATGACCACCATAAAAATGATACTCCCCATCGCCAGTCCTGCCGATTTGATCCTGGAAAAGTTTAAACAGGTTTTTCCCACCAGCCAAACCAAAATAAACAATCCGTGGGCCAACGTCAGCAGTCGCGATCAATTCAACGGACCCACTTTTCAAGGCATAACAGTTTTCCCAGCCATAAGCGTTGGTCAAAAAGAGCTTTGTACTCATTTTTTCGATTGTCTCCCTGTGCATTTAATGTATAATCTAATAATACTTGACATATAAGAGGATTTTTATGACCGTTTCACCCAACAAGAATGACCCGAACTACTGGGAAAAGATAGAGATTGGTGCAGATGACCTCCAATATCTGACAAATAATCTATTTGAAACGGAAGAACCGCTGCCAATTAACAAACTTAGCCTGGTATTGGTCAATCATCGTTTGGAAATGCTCACATTAGAACAAGCTTCCCGTCAAGCTGATGCTGGGTTCATTTACCTTCCAAAAGAAAGCTACCAGGTCGGCGATAAACTGAATTTCCCTGAATTGGACGGTGCTTCTGGTGTGATTGTAGCACTGCGGGAAGGTGATAACCCGGGATTAGGAGAATTCCAGGTAATGCAGGTTGAGTTTGATGATGGGACAATAAAAGAGTTTGCTTCAGGGTTGGAAGACCATTTACTCAACCAAAAGAATTACCAGAGCAATCCTGTTGAGGAACAGAACGCAGAATCGGTGATGAAAATTTATGGACGCAACATCAACAGTTTGTTGCGCACCGCCCTCGACGAACAAAGCGACCTTGTCCGGATCGGTGACACCTGGTTCCCTCGCTCGCTTCTGATCGATGTAGGTCCAGGACACCTCAATATTACCGAAGCGATCCTGGATTCGATGGCTGGTGGACCTATCAATATTCATGAACTCATGCAGCAACTCGAATTAACTAACAGCGGTGAAAACCAGGAGTTGCTCGAATTTTCGTTGAATTATGCCCTTCAGGAAGATCCTCGTTTCGATGAGGTCGGTACCACCGGGCAATTTTCATGGTTCTTGCGTCGGCTCGAACCCGCGGAGGTCCTGGCCATTCCTATGTACCTTCACTCGGAAAACCTGTCAGTCATTTCTGACGAATTGGACGATATCACTTATCAACTTTTGGACGAGTTGGATGATGAGCTTTCTTTCACCGCAGAAGACATTAATGACGCTGAACCTGCAGATCGAATCTCCCTGACTCTAACCTATCCGCACTGGAGAGCCGGCAGTCTGCCTGTAACACCTCTTACGAACCAGGTTTTGCCTTCAGCACTTGAGTCTCACACGATTAAAGTTGCATTTATCGATGAACAAACCCACCAACCAATCTCAGCCTGGATCGTTCGGGATCATAATTATGTGATTGGACTACGCGATTGGTATGAAGAAAAGAATTTAATCCCCGGCAGCATTATTGAGATCTCCCGAACAGCTGACCCTGGGGTGATGAAGATCCAGCCCCAGAAAAAACGATCGAATAAAGAATGGATAAAAACGGTGCTGGTCGGAGCAGACGGCGGATTGGTTTTCGCCCTTCTGCGGCAACCAATCTCTGCTGGCTTCAACGAACGTATGGCGATCGCCATACCGGATATAAACGGGATAGACGAAGTGTGGCGAAACCGTCAAACCAAGTCCCCCACACTAAAAGCAGATATCATGCGTATGATGACCGAATTATCCAAGCTGAACAACCAGAGGCATGTTCACTTCGTCGATCTTTATGCTGCACTGAACGTAATTCGCCGGACAGCACCGATGGATTTACTCAACACATTGCTTTCGAGTGAAGACTTCTTCCATGTAGGGGACCACTACTACCACATCACAGAAAAAGCATAGGAGGATCAATGCTAAATAAATCCAGTTTGATGAAACCGAACAGGAATACAAAATTTCGCATTGATTTTGATTGGTGGAAATCCCAGGACCGAAATTGGCGAAATTCGCTGATCACTTTTCTCTGTCCTGAACATAGGGAGGCTTTTGCCCAATTCAGTGATGAAGCCGTGCTGGATTTGGTAGATCCGGAAACTGGTGAAGTAACCAAAGGTGATGCTCTTATTTATACACTGATCACTCACTGTGCCCGCCAGGAAGATTTCATTACGCCAAATGCCCCCCTGGTCGATTCTATTTTCAAGGTTTTTCTCAGCAAAAATAACAAGCCAATGAATGCTGATGAATTGTCCGAAATTATCCGAAAACCGGCAATGACGATTCTCAGTACAATCGGTTCAACTCGGGTATATAAAGGAATCCGCCCTCTCTGAGGCTTTTTGTTAGTAGTATAATCAACCACCTTGCCCCCGTAGCTCAATGGACAGAGCACCAGTCTTCTAAACTGTTGGTTGCGCGTTCGATTCGCGCCGGGGGTATTTTTTTACACGTTCTCAAACAAATCGTCGAAAAATGCGAAACCATCTTTTTGTGGGTTATGCTGCGATTTTCGATCTGACAGGCGAAACCATCTTTTCAATCAACAAATCAAGCAAAGATCTTTCGCAAAGGATGCTCCATTAAACTTAAGGGGAAAACAAGATGGTAACCTAACAAAGACCGAACAAGTCTTAGCATTCAGGATGACAAATTCATAGAGGATAACAAAGAGATTAGTTTTCAAATTTAGCCCCTCTATATTGTGACTATGCGCATAATTTTGTTTCCTCAACAAGTGAGGTTCCTCGGTGTAATTATCATTACGTAGGAGCCCTTTCTGTAGTTCAGGTTGTGCTTTTCAATCTAACGGGTGAAACTATCTCAATGCAGGTTTAGTTACGTTTTTCAACCTGACAGGCGAATCAGGCTCTTCATTGAACTAATAATAGAGAGATCCCTCACAAAAGATGCTCGGGATGATAAAACGATAAATTGCGACAAATCCGGCTCAAGATGACAAAAAATGTTGGTTGCTCGACAATAATATCACTCATTTGTGGCTATGCGCATTGATTTCTGTCCCCAATAAGAAGCAAACTCTTCATTGAACTAATTATAGAAAGAACCTTCGTACAGGATACTCAGGATGACAAAACGATTGTGACAAATCCGACTCAAGATGACAATAAATATTGGTTGCTCGGCAATAATATCTCTCATTTGTGGCTATGCGCATTGAGTGGCGTCGCTTCCCATTAATTAACCTTAGATAATCTACTCCACTCATTTTGCTTTTGGGTGATAATAAAATATAGTAGAAAGGAAAACTATGAATTTACTCAAACGATGGATTGTTATTATGCTTGCGGTATTTCTGGCAGCCTGGCTCGTTCCCGGAATCCAGGTGAACAATGGTGGATGGGCAGCCTACGCGATCATGGCGGCTGTGCTTGCCATATTGAACGCGATTTTATTGCCGATCCTCAAGGCACTCTCCTGCGGACTAATTGTTCTAACCCTCGGGCTTTTCAGCTTGGTCCTGAACGCGGCGATGTTCATGCTCTCCTCCAACATATCCCAGACCTGGTTCGGGGCGGGATACCAGGTGGAGGGATGGTTAGCCGCATTTCTCGGTTCGCTGATCGTGAGTATTGCCACAATGCTGTTTGCTAACGACAAATCCGCTAAACGCGACCGGGATAATAGTTGATCTACACGGCAATCCAGTGAAATAAATATTCCTTCACTGGATTGTACAAACAAAAAGAAGGATTGTAGACGATGTCAGATCTAACATATTGACAGGTTCGATCATCCTCAACCCCCTGGTGAGCATGCTATTTTTGTCTACACCGGATTTAAGCTCCTGACATCCTCGACCAAAAATATCTTGACACAAAAAAAATCTGGTGTGTCAAAAATAACTGGCGATCTCTGGTGATTTCTGGTGATTTCCTTGCAAGATTTCCTGTTTGTGATAAACTTTGTCTGTTAAATTCGGCTTGAGCCGAAAATCAAACCTTCCACTCCTGCCCGCCGACGGCTTTGGCAGGAGCAAACCCGAGGAAAGGAGCCTCGAAGTATGCATAAATACGAACTTATTTTTATTCTCCAGGCAGACCTGGACGAAGCAACACTGGATGCTGCTGTCGAAAACATCGAAACCCTTATCAAGAATAATCAAGGTGAAATCACCCAGACTAACCGCTGGGGTAAACGGAAACTGGCTTATCCCATTCGAAAGATGAACGAAGGCTATTATGTTCTGGTTAACTTTGACTATAAACCCGAAGAAGTTGCGACTCTTAAACGCACAATCGGCTTTAATGAACAAATCCTACGCTCTAGCGTAATTCGCGTTGATTAATCTGGAGGAAGAATGACTGAATATAGATCCTATGACCGTGGCGATCGCAATGACCGCAATGACCGCGGAGATTCCCGCGACCGCGGTGGCAACCGCAACCGTCGTTTCGTTTCCCGCCCCAAATTCTGCCAGTTCTGCAGCGACAAGAAATTGGCTATTGACTACAAAAATGTCGAGCTGTTAGCCCGTTTCATCAATGAAACTGGGAAAATCCGACCCCGCCGCCAGACCGGCACTTGCGCCAGGCATCAGCGAGAAGTTGCGAAAGCCATTAAGAACGCCCGCCATATCGCCTTGCTTCCTTTCGAAGGTGATTTCTGGGTTGAAAACAATTAGTCACCATTGAGAAGGAATTGATATGGCTACAAAACCACAAACGCCTCATAAGGTGACAAAAAAGCATTTAGCGAAAAAGCAACAAGAAGAAAAGCAGGTCAGAACCGCAGTAACCGTGACCGTCGTTATTTTGGCAATCGTTGCAGTCCTGCTGGGTTATGTTTTGGTTGACCGCTATATAATCCAACCCAACGTTACGGTGGCAAGGGTTGGTGAAACAGAAATCAAAGCTCGTGAATTCAAAAGCAGCACAACATACGCACGTATGAATATGCTGAACCAGGCTACGCAATATGTTAACTACTTTGGTGAAACAGGAAAGCAGTATGCTCTTTCCTTATTGCTCCAAATCAAGGATCCTGCCGTTGTGGGTGAAAACGTATTGAACCAGCTTGTAGACGAAGTTCTCATCCGGGAAGAAGCAGCAAAGCGGAATATTACCGTTAGCGATGAAGATGTTCAACGCGAGTTGCAGCAGCAATTCGGTTTTTACCCTGAAGGAACCTACACGCCGACCATAACAACCACCCCGGTTTACACACCAACCTGGTCGGCTACACAATTTGCCCTGATTGATCCTACTGAGACACCATTGCCGTCCCCCACCCCCACGGAAACCCCGGAAGGCTGGGCTCCGACTGCAACTGAACTTCCAGAAGGTTCACCCACCGAAATTCCAGCTACAGCGACTGTTGAACCGACCGCTGGACCTGATCCAACAGCTACTTCCGTTCCAACCGAAGTGCCAACACCAACACCCTTTACCGAACGACTGTATAACAAAGAAGTAAATGATTACATTGATTCACTTTCGATTTACGGTATCACCAAGAGTGACATCGAACGGATTATCTACAACAATCTTCTGCGCGATAAACTGATGGAAGATGTCACGAAAGACCTGGAACCAACAGAAGAACAGGTCTGGGTGCGTCACATCCTGGTTGACAGTGAAGACGTCGCCAAGGAAGTGAAAGCAAAATTGGATGACGGTGAAGATTGGCACGATATCGCAGTTGAATATTCAACAGACGAGTCAAATAAAAATAATGGAGGCGACCTGGGTTGGATCGGACGCGACGATAGCTATGATGCAGATTTCCTTACTGCCGCATTCGCTCTGACTGATGACGGACAGATCAGTGAGCCTGTTCAGACCCAATTTGGCTGGCATATCATCCAACTTGTGACTAAAGCAACCAACCCGGTCAGCAGTTCAAAATTTAGCCAGATAAAACAGAATTTCTTTACAGATTGGCTTCAAGAAATTCGCGCTTCACGTGACGATATCAAGATCGAGGATATCTGGACTGAGTACGCTCCAGAAACCCCTGCTGTGCCAGATGACCTGTACAATTATGTCATCAGCACAGATACCCAAGGTAACTAACCTTAGTTTCTCAGTTTTATTTCAACAAGCCGGTGATTTGCCGGCTTTTTGTTTGATATCAAATAGGTCAAAGTAACTGGATGGTTCTTAGTGAACAAAACTCTCGTCTACCTCATCCAGGCGCAGGCTGATCACCTGACTGGCAGAGTCCTTACCCATGGTCACGCCATAAATTACATCCGCTGCTGAAACTGTGTTGCGGTTGTGAGTAATCAAAATGAATTGGGTTGCGCTGGAAAGATCTTTGAGCAATTCAATAAAACGGCCTACATTGGATTCATCCAGCATGGCGTCCACTTCATCCAGAACGCAAAATGGTGTGGGCGAAACTTTGAGCAATGCAAAAACCAATGCGACGGCGGTTAAACTGCGTTCGCCACCAGAAAGGAGCACCAGCCCCTGTTCCCTTTTGCCAGGAAGCCGCGCTTCTATTTCGATACCCCCATCGATTGGGGACTCCTCATCCCCTAAAATGAGGCGGGCTGAGCCACCACTAAATAAGCGTGAGAACATGCGAGTGAATTCAGTACTGACTGCATTGAAAGTCTTTAAAAATTCCGACCGCATGACCCTATCAAGCTCTTTGATCATTTGCTCAATATCAGAAAGAGCAGCCGTCAGATCGGCAACCTGGGTGTTCAGGCTGTCATGACGTTCCTTTACTTCCTGGTATTCAAGGTCAGCTTCTAAATTGACCGTACCGATCCTGCGGATCTGGGCTTTTTGCTGTTTGATCGATTCAGCAAGACTTTCAGGAATATCAGCAATTTCAGGCAGCGTATCGATGACAAGGTCGGGGAATGGCAAAGGCTCAGATTGTGTGTATTCTTTTCGGTATTCCATTTCGATCAAGCTAAAATCATCATCAATTCGGGTTTTTAGGTTTTCGAGCCGTTCCTGCTGATGCGCTAATTCCAGTTGAAAGTGAATAACCTGTCGGTCTTTTTCAGTCAGCATCTGTTGGTTGTTGGATTCTGATTCCGAATACTGCCTGCTCTGCTTCTCGAGTTCGCGAAGGACTTCAATCTCCGGGTCGAGGGTGTTGTTTTGGAGAGCGGTAATTTGAGCCTGATTGTGAGCTACGCTTTCCATCAAGGTCGCTATCTTGTTTTCAACATCCTTTAAAATCAAGTCCTGTTCATAAATGCGAGAAGTAAAGTTGTTTTTTCGAATTTTATCTGCCTCAAGCCGCTGATTCTCAGCCTGTCCCGTTTCCCGAAGGTGATTTAGTGATTGGGTCAGCATTTGCTTTTCGGTTTCCAAGTAGCGGTATTGGTTTTCTATGTCCTGTGGTTGGAATTCAGTCCGTTTTTGGCGTAATTCTTTCTGCTGTGCCTGCAACTTCTCGATTTTTTGCTGATTCAATTGTTCTTGCTGTACAAGTTTCTCAAGGTTGTGCTTAATTCCCTCTTGGGAAGTCTGGTTTTCATTCTGTTGACGTTCAATCCAGCCGGCTCTGCTACGATTTTTTTCAAGGGATAGGCTGGCTGACTGCAATTCTTTCGCCAGGTTGTCCCGCATGTTTTGTTTTTGGTCCCGCTGTCGTTGGTTGGCATTAATTTTTTCGTCTGCGGTCTTGAATTTTGCAGTCAATTGCTCAATAACTTTTGCGATTTTCCCAGCTGAAGATGTCACATCTTCAAGTTCATTAGTCAACTCTTTGACCAGGCGGGTATAACTCACTTTACTGCTCTGGTTTGCCTTACCGATAATGGCTATTCCATTCTTGAGCAAAACTTCACCAGCAAGTGTCACAAAATTCAAGTCAGGATGCTTCTCGCGTCCCGAAAAAGCAGCTTTGATATTTTCAACTATGACAAAATCACCCAACAGTAAGTCAACAACCGGGCGAAGCGATTGCTCAGTGTTCACAATTTGGCTGGCAATGTTCAACCCTTCTCCCAAATCCTTGGTGACAAATTTTCTGGAATGGGATTCCTGGGATAGAACGGCTACCCGGTCTTCAAGCCTGGTAGAAAATTCTTCGACCAGGTTATAGCCCAAGTTCCCGTTCTTGATGATGAGCACGTCGACAGCCTCACCCAGAGCTGCGCTAATGGCAATTTCGTATTCTTCAGGCACTTCGACGTGCGTTGCCAGGTCGGTCAATTCACTGCGCAGTTTTTTCTCCCGACTTGATTTCAGAAGACTTTTTGCGCCATCAGAGAACCCTGCCAGGCTTTCGCGGCTTTGTTTGATCAATTCCAGGCGATTTTTTAACCGGATTTTCTCCAAATCGAGCTTATGACTGCTTTGTTGATATGATTCCAATTCTTTTGAAATCTTAGCCCGCTCCTCAAGAATCTGGGCGTTATCATTCTTCAACTCGAGCAATTCCGCCTCAACCTGCTGGATTTTTTTTGTCAATTCGCTGATAATCGAGTCATATTGGCTTTTCTCGTTATCCAGATCTTTCAGGTTTGTATGGATAGA
>WOZC01000124.1:0-12642 GCA_011620465.1 Anaerolineaceae bacterium
GAACCCAGAACCAATGGCTTATGAGTCCACTGCTCCACCGTTGAGCTACCTCGCCGAACTGCGAACACGATGTTAACCGAACTTGGTCTAAAAGTCAACCAAACCATGCCAAAAATTATATCGTTTTTCGGTAAAATCGGCAGTAAACACTAACTTTATTCGTTAACAAATCGCACTTCAACCGTGCGACCAAAGACGATCACATCTCCATGTTTCAAAGCGGTTGGGGTCCTGACTGGCTCGCCATTCAGGGTCGTACCCATTGTGGAACCCATGTCGTCGAGCGTCCAGACACCATCAACGAAATCCAGGCGGGCATGGTGCCTGGAGAGGTGTGGGTCGGCAAGCATCAAATCATTGGTCGGCTCTCTGCCAACGATCACTTCATTCCCTCTGAGTAAAAATTCCTTTCCATCACCGATTACAAGCCTTGCTTCCACCATGTTTCCTCCATTGAATATCAGCTAAAACCCAACAAGAGTTTACTGTATAATTCTATCAGCACAAAAAAGGATAACTTATGCCCTCTCTTAAAGACGTTCAGCAATTTTTCCCTGAACCCAGTCAAAATATCATTCGTGAACTTTGGTCGGTTGTACCAGAAGAGCAGCGCAGGAATGTGCAGGACGTCGTCGCCAATCTACCCCTGGGCAAGAACCCCACCAAGACGATGATCGACCTGGCGCTCACGCATTCGAGAGCTGTGTTGGGCAACCATAAAAATGTCGCCATCATCGGACCAGCCAACGTAGGTAAATCGACACTTTACAATCAATTCATACGTAACGATCAGGATAAAGCAGTCGTCAGCCCCATCCCGGGAACCACGCGCGTCAACCAGGAAGCCGACGCAGGCATCTTCAATCTTGTCGATACCCCAGGCGCAGACGCGGTCGGTCCGGTTGGCATACAGGAACGCGAACGCGCCCTCGAAGCAGCCCGCTCAGCTCACTTTCTGATCATCGTTTTCGATGCCATCCAGGGCGTCAAGCAAACTGAACAGGATTTGTATCAGCAAATGCTGGAATTGAAAAAACCATTTGTGGTCGTCTTAAATAAAATCGACCTGGCAGGAAAACACAAGGATGCCATCATCGAAAAAACCGCCCTCAACCTGGGCATCGACAGTTACCAGGTCATCCCGGTTTCGGCTTTGAAAGGTACAGGAATTACTGAGATCACGATGGCAATTATCGCTGCTGACCCAGCCATGACCCTGGCACTGGCGAATGCCATGCCGATGTACCGGCGGAACATCGCCTGGAGAACGATCACTACGTCATCTTCGCTGTCTGCTGCAATCGCCCTCTCCCCTCTACCGGTGATCGACTTTATTCCATTGATCGCCAACCAGGTCGGAATGGTGATGACCATTGCCAGGATCTACCAATACAAGATCACCTCTGCCAGAGCGCGCGAGTTAATTGGCACTTTTGGGTTGGGGATGCTTGGACGCTCCTTGTTCCAACAATTTTCCAAGATTGCCAGTGTTCCCGGCTGGCTGCTGAGCTCGGCTATCGCCACATCCATGACTGTTGTGATGGGTTACGCGGCGATCGAATGGTTTGAGAAAGGCGAACGGATTTCAAAAGAACGTTTCGGTCAATTGAGCAAAGACTTGAGCAAAATGATGTTGGAGCGCTTCAAGCAGGTTTTCAAAAAGAAACCCGGTAAGAGGCAGTTGAAACAGACCGTGATTGATATCGTTTCGGAAGAATCACTTCGATCTTCGGGTCAAGACACAAAATAGACTCCGCCTGGAAGACATATGAGAAAAGAAGCGATGGAACGAATCCCAGCGCTTCTTATTAATAAATCCGCATATTCATTGAGAGTGGGTGATCAATTACGATAATATTTCCAGATATCGCTAAATCAGCCCGTTTTCCTTGCCAACTTTTTCGAAGACTTCCAACACCTTCACCAATTGCGGTTCGGTGTGGGTGGCCATGTAGCTGGTGCGCAGCAGCTGGCGGCCAGGCGCAGTAGCTGGGGCGATGACAGGGTTCACGAACACGCCGTTCTCAAACAAATCCCGCCAGACCTTGAAAGTCAGGGCATCGTCTCCGATGATGATCGGGATGATCGGCGACACTGAGTGACCGGTGTCGAAACCAAGTTGACTGAAGCCTTCAAGCATAAATTCCGCATTCTTTGTCAGTTGTTCCACCCGTTCAGGTTCATTTTGCATTATTTCGAGAGCAGCAAGAACAGTTGCTGTGTTCGCGGGTGGGATGCTTGCGCTGAAAATCAGGCTGCGGGCATTGTGTTGAATATATTCAATCACGTCAAAATCCCCGGAGATAAATCCGCCGATCGAGGCAAACGACTTGCTAAAGGTCGACATGATCAGGTCTACATCGTCTGTCATACCAAAATGGGCTGCGGTGCCTCGCCCGCCGCCTAAAACGCCCATGCCGTGGGCATCATCCACCATCAAGCGCACATTGTACTTTTTGCAGAGCGGTATGATATCTGGCAATTTGGCTATATCACCTTCCATGCTAAAGAGACCATCCACAACCAGTAATTTACCCGGTTCTTCAGGCAAACTTTGAAGTACGCGCTCCAGGTGAGGGATATCATTATGGCGAAACCGCTCAATTTTTCCACCACTCAAGAAAGCCCCATCGACGATACTGGCGTGGTCTTCTTTATCGAGAATAACGATATCGTGTTTACCAACAATCGAACTGATCGTGCCAAGGTTCACCTGCATACCAGTCGAGAAAACCAGAGCGGCTTCTTTGCCGACCCATTTGGCTAATTTCTCTTCCAATTCCTCGATGATGGTCATATTTCCATTCAGGAAACGCGACCCTGTACAGCTTGTGCCATATTTTCTAATTGCTTCAATGGCTGCTTCACGCACCTTTGGATGGGTGGTTAGTCCCAGGTAGTTATTCGAACCGCACATGATGATCCTGCGGTCCTGATAAACCACCTCAGTACCTTCATTGCGATCCAATGGGATAAAGTAAGGGTAAGTACCACTAGCTTTTGCTTGCTTTACCGTTTCATATTCAAATGCTTTAGTAAATAAGTCCATTTCAAACCTTTCCAGTTTCCTATACAACTTAACAAGATTATTCCAGTCAAGATACACCCCAATTATAGTATCTACCCGTCAATTCCATTTTTCTGTCACAGACTGAGAGGGTGTGGAGTAGAATTGAGGACAATTCAGCCAGAAAAACGAAGGACTTGATCTATGAAAAAGTTAATCCCTGTACTGATCATCATGTTGCTGCTTGCTGCCTGCAATTTCCCGGGAGAAGTGGATTATTCCGAAGACCCGGTAGTCCAAACCAGCGTGTCCCTAATCCTTACCCAGGGTGCTCAAACACAAGAAAGTACTCCTCTGGATCAAACAACCACTCTTTCCCCGATTCAGACCGAAACTCCTTCTGCGGAAACCCAAGCTCCGGCAGAGACTGCAACAATGACTCAAACCACGGGAACTGAACCAGTGCCTTCGCAAACCCCAGCTCCAACCGAAGTCATTTCCACAGATCCATGGGGCGGTGAAGCTACGTTCACGGAAGACTTTATCAGTGGTGATTACTGGGATTTCGAGAGTGATTATCTTTACTCCAAGGTTAACAATGGTCAGCTTGAGTTCATCTCCAAAGGCACTCCCTGGTGGAGCAGTTGGTACACCACCAACCCAGAATTCAAGAACGGTTATTTTGAAACCACTTTCTCCATGCCCAACTGCCAGGGTCAGGACCGTTTTGGTCTGGTGATCCGTTGGGGTGGTTCCAGCAACTTTTACTACATGGGAGTCACCTGCGGTGGCTATTGGGGTTTCACGCATTACACCGCTGCTAATGAAACGATCGATCTTTTGCCTTATCAGAAGAGCGAAGTCCTCAAACCCGCTAACGAAACCAATCAAATTGGCATTTTGGCTAAAGATAGCTCCTTTGAGTTTTACATCAACAGGCAAAAAGTTGGGTCTGCCAGTGACAATGCCATTGCGGATGGCGGCAACTTCGGTTTCCTAAGCATGTCTTCAGGAACACAAAACTTTAAGACCTTGATCGAACGATTGGATTATTGGTCGAAATAACATCCCAGAAACGATGCAGGGCAAGCAGATCGGAATAAAGATGAGTAATCAATACATCGAAAAACCACACCTGGACGGCTCGAGTTTCTACTATCCGGGCAATAGGACCGGGTTTTTGCTCGTACACGGCTTTACCGCTACGACAACTGAAGTCAAACCCCTGGCAGAGCGTCTGAAACAAGAAGGTTACACTGTCTCCGCACCACTGCTCCCAGGGCATGACACGCATCCGGATGACCTCAATAAGGTCCACTGGCAGGATTGGTATCAAACGGTGCGCCAGGCTTACCTGGGCTTGCGTGAAACTTGTGACCGCGTCTGGCTGGGCGGGGAATCGATGGGCACCCTGCTTTGCCTGATGACAGCGGTCGAGTTCTCTGAGGCGGCTGGGTTGCTGCTTTTCGCCCCAGCTTTGGAAGTCAAACGATTGAGAGCGGCTTATCTTCTGCAATACTTCATCAAGTACCTGGATAAAAGTCATAAATCAAATAACCAGGAATGGAAAGGCTACAATGTCTATCCGATGAAGGGTACTGTCCAATTTTTGAAACTTCAAAAAAAAGTCCGCACAGAACTTGAAAAAGTCACCCAACCCACCCTGGTTGTAGTCAGTAAAGCAGACCAGACTGTTTTGTTTACAGCCGGAGAAACCATCATCAATGCCATTGCATCGCAAAAAAAGCAGTTGATCGTTTTGGAAGAATCCCCCCACACCATGCTCTTAGGGCACGAAAATCAGCAGATCATCGACAAGGCGATCGACTTTGTAAAAGCAGCAGAAGGTTATGACAATGTGCATGAGGAACCAGCAGCAGGACGAGTGTGAGGATTTTTCTATCTGATCAAATAAAACGATAGGCGGTCTTCATAATAGCCTGCAAGGCACTTTGTATCGCTGTAGGTTTCAATTTAGTAGTGCAATTAAGGAAGTAATCAAGATTTGTCCAAGTTTTGTCCAACTGAATTGACTGTGATAACTTCGAAGTGTATACTACTTTTTCGTGCGTTTTAAGAAAACTGCAGGATACAAGTGATGAGTATTACAGAAAAAGCTTACCAACCGATTGATATCACCAAGATCGCCTCAGGGAACAAACTGAGCATTTTGTGGCAGTTAACGAGTGGCTTCCACCCGCATTACCTGATCGCTAACCTGTTTACCGGGCTGGCTGCCCTGGCACGTACCTGGATGTACCTTTACCTGGGTGGTTTTGTTGACCAGGTACTTAAAGAGGGTGTGGTTGGAAGCGATCTGATTGTGTCCGCGCTGAGTTTTGGTGCCCTGATCGTCTTGCAAGCCCTCTCGAGTTTCATGGCAAGCTGGATGGCAAATTTCACCGCCGAAAACTCAACACGCCGTCTGCGCGACATCCTCTTCGATCATATCCAGCGCTTACCCTACAGCTATCACTCTGAAGCTAAGACCGGCGACTTATTGGAGCGGGCAACTTCTGATGTCGATACAGTCAGGCGCTTCTTTGCGGACCAAGCTATCGGAATCGGGCGTATCGTGATGGTCTTTGTTATCTCGTTCCTGGCAATCGCCCGCATCAATCTGCGCCTGGCTTGGATCTCGATCATCATCATCCCAATCGTTCTGGTGGTCTCGATGTTCTTCTTTAAAGCCCTTTCGAAGGCTTATGAAGCTTACCAGGAACAAGGAGCGGTTCTCTCTACTGAACTGCAGGAAAACCTGAGTGGTGTCCGGGTGGTCAAGGCGTTTGCCCGCCAGGATTATGAGATCGGAAAATTCGATAATGATAATCAGAAGAAATACCGCCTTGGTAGAAAATTTGCCTGGATGCACAGCCTCTTCTGGCCTCTGTCCGACATCATCTGCTCAGCTCAGACCATCGCAAGCAGTTTCACGGCTGCCATGATGGTGATCAATGGCCTTATGAGCATTGGGCAGTTCATGACCTTTATCGGCTTGTTGGGCTGGCTGATCTGGCCAATCCGAAACCTTGGACGCCTGATCATCGATACGTCACGCACTTTCGTCTCATTAGGTCGCATTACCACGATCCTGAAAGCTGATGAAGAAAACATGACGTCTGCCGCTTTCCAACCTGAAGACGGCATCCAAGGTCAGATCACCTTTGAAGATGTCTGCTTTGCCTACGAAAAAGATCAAGTCGTGCTCGAAGATGTCAATTTCAACTGCCAGGCTGGCGAGGTGGTTGCCTTGCTGGGTTCAACTGGTTCGGGCAAAACCTCTCTCGTCAACCTCCTGCCGCGCTTTTATGACGTAACTTCAGGGCGAATCTTGCTGGATGGAGTCAACCTGAACGAATATTCACGGGAATTCTTACGGTCACAAATTGGTATCGTCGAGCAGGAGCCCTTCTTGTTCTCTACCAGCATTCGTGAGAACATCACCTATGGTGTGCATCGGGAGGTTAGTGAAGAGGAAATCATCAACGCAGCCAAAGAAGCTGCCATCCATGATGTCATTCTCGAATTCAAGAACGGTTACGATACCATGGTCGGCGAGCGGGGCGTCACCCTTTCTGGTGGACAAAAACAGCGTCTGGCGATCGCCCGTACTTTACTGATCAACCCGCGAATTCTGATCATGGATGATTCCACCTCCTCAGTGGATATGGAAACTGAAGTGCAGATCAGGGAAGCGCTTGACGGTTTGATGGCAAATCGCACCACCTTCATCATCGCGCATCGCATCCAGAGCATCATGAACGCCGATCAGATTTTGGTTTTTGACCAGGGCAAAATTGTCCAAAAGGGTGTGCATGAAGAACTGGTAAACCAACCCGGTATGTATCAGGACATTTACGAGATCCAGGCTCGGATCGACAGTGCCCTGCAAGAGGAAATTGAACGTGTCGACCTATTATGATGAAAACGAATTAGACGACGAAGTCAATCTGCAAAGCGGTGTGCTCAGCCGGCTTCTGAAATTACTTAAACCCTATTGGGTCTTAGTAGTTTTAGGTATCCTGTCAATTGCTTTGGTTTCCTGGCTTGACGCCTATTACACTGTATTAAACAAGCGTATCATCGACGAGGGCATCCTTACTCGGGATATCGAAACCATGACAAGGCTGTTCTGGAACTACGGTTTCATTGTGCTTGGGCAAGTGGTAGCCTTTTTTGTGATGCTGCTGTGTGTTGGTGTACAGGGCGAACGCCTGCGCTACGATTTGCGCAAGAGGTTGTTCAACCACCTCCAGAGCCTTTCCCTGTCCTACTTCTCCAAGACTCCCATTGGCTGGATCATGTCGCGGGTGACCTCTGACACAGAGAAGATGGGCGACCTCCTGACCTGGGGGATCATAGACACAATGTGGGCGCTGACCAACATCGGTTTCGCCGTCTACTTCATGCTGCAGCTAAACACAACTTTAGCATTGATCGTCATCATTTCTCTGCCAGTGATGATTATTGTCTCCTTCAAATTCAGGATAAAAATTTATTATCACTACCGTAAATCACGCAAGGCAAATTCGAAAATGACAGCCTCACTTAATGAGAACATTACCGGTGTTCGCGTTGTGAAAGCGCTCTTGCGGGAAGATAAGAACCTGGAAAACTTCAAAGTTCTTTCAACCGATATGTTTCGTGAAAGCTACCGGGCTGGCTTTCTTTCAGCCATTTATCTGCCCACCATCCAAACCGTCAGCGCGATATCGCTGGTCCTGGTTCTTTGGCGCGGCGGTCTGATGGTTGGGAACAGCATGCTTTCTGTTGGCACGCTGCAAGCCTTTGTGTCCTATATTATGACGATCTTGTGGCCTATTCAGGACCTTGCCAGAGTATACGCGGAAATGCAAAACGCCATTGCTTCCTCCGAACGTGTTTTCTCGCTGCTCGAAACCAAACCGGAAATTCACGATCGCGAGAATGTGTTGCCAGTGGATTCCCTGGTAGGAGATGTGGAGTTTGAGAATGTCTCGTTCCATTACGAAGACGGCGAACCAGTCATCCAAAACTTGAGTTTCCACATTCCTCAAGGTCAGAAAGTCGCCCTGGTTGGTACAACCGGCGGTGGCAAAACCACCATTGTGAACCTGCTCTGTCGGTTCTATGAACCCTCGTCAGGAACCATTCGGATTGCTGAGCACGATTACCTGGAATACCCATTGGATGATATTCAATCGCGCATCGGGGTGGTTCTGCAGATTCCTCACTTGTTCTCGGGTAGTATCCGTGAAAATCTGCGCTACGGACGGTTGGATGCAACCGATGAAGAGATAGAACAAGCCGCAAAACTGGCTGGTGCGCACGATTTCATTGTCAAATTTGAAAAAGGCTATGACTCAGATGTAGGTGAAGGCGGCAATCAGTTATCGGTTGGTCAAAAACAATTGATCAGCATCGCAAGGGCACTTCTGGCTGATCCAGATATCTTCGTCATGGATGAAGCCACCAGTTCGGTTGATACTTTGACTGAAGCTCTGATCCAAAAAGGTATGCTTCAACTCATGACCGGGCGCACAAGCTTTATCATTGCTCACCGTCTCTCAACCATTAAATCAGCTGACCAGATTTTCGTGATCGAAGACGGTCAGATCGCTGAAAGCGGCAGCCACAAGAGCCTGATCCAGCAGCGTGGGATTTACTACAACCTCTACACCAAGCAATTCCGACATGATTTGGAGTCGAAATTCGACCCCTTTGGTGGAGCAGAAACAGAAGCTAACCCTGCTTGATATGAAGTTTGCTGTAAACTACTCCACCCCTTTGAAGAATTTAATTGAGCAAGGCAAGGTAAAAGTCGACTTGCTTAAATGCCCGGAATGGGATGGAATTGTCAACGCAGCCCGACTCTACGGACAGGTATATGTCCATTTTGAGATTTCAGTCGGAGCAAACAATATTCAGAAGTTGAATTTTGCTCTGATTGAACGTTTTTTGCACACGACCAGCACACCCCATCTGAATATCCATCTCTCCAATCACCCCATCCTTGAAGAAGTCACACAGGAAAACCGAAAAGCCCTCTTCCGAAACTGGAAAGAGGACATTGCCTGCCTGCGCAGTCAATTACCCGGTGTGAAAATTATCGCCGAAAACCTGCCCTGGCATGAGTTTTTACCACAACTGAAAATGGCAGCTGATCCTGAATTGATCAATGATTTGATCGAAGAGTGCGACCTGGGTTTATTGCTCGATCTTTCTCATGCGCAGATCAGTGCCCAGGCGTTCGGGATCGACTTCAAGGATTATGTCAGCAAACTACCCCTCCATCGCCTGGCAGAGCTGCATATTACTGGAATCCGGGAGTACGCTAACTTTCCAACCGATCACTTTGAGTTGCAGCCGCAGGATTGGCCGGTAATTAATTGGGCTTCTGAGCAGATCAAATCGGGTGCCTGGCGCGAACCGGAGATCGTTGCGTTTGAGTACGGCGGGGTCGGAGATGTCTTTTGCTGGCGCACAGAACCCCTGCCGTTGCAAGAGCAAGTCCCGCTTTTGTATCAGATATTTTCGTAAGTTTTTTCCTTCTTCCATTTTTCATTTTTAACGCCGGCGAAGATTCTTATCAACGAAAATAAGGCGCAGCTATCCTTTGTAGGACAGGTCCCGATTTCGTAGCCGGCTTCTTTTCATAGGTCAGGCTGAGCAATTCAACAAAGTTTCGTTGGATGCAGGAGTCTGTTATCCGGAATGTGAAGATGCATTCTGAGCCCCAATGACAGAAAGTATGCTAAACAAGAATCTCATCTTATTCAAAATTTTAGAAATGAGCTTTTTCCGCGAGCCTTTTTCTGTCAAGCCTTTTCTGTCAAGCCTTTTCCGCCTTATTTCTATACCTGAGTTATAATTCATATTTGGTGTACAAAAGAGAAATGGAACATACAACTAACTCAGGAAGCGATTCATATCCGGGCGAAGACCAAGCCCAGCCTCCCAGTACGGCTGAGCTAACCATTCTCTGATTCTGATTGCACGATCATCCGCAGCCAGGGTCAGAGGTTTAAACTGACCCTTGGAATTGCCTTCTAAATAAAATAGCGAGGTGCGGATGATTTATTTAAGCAAACTTCTCAATCAAAAAGTCTGGGACGTTTTTGGTCGCGTCATTGGTCGACTGGATGATATTCTTGTTAACAATACCGAGCAAACAATGCCGCCTATCATTGCGATCCAGGTTAAAAACACCCCCAGAGGCGAGCAATTGATCGATGCCAGCAGCATAGCCACGCTTTGGCCATCAATCACGCTCAATCGTCGCAGTGAAGAACCCCTTATCTATCATCCTGGTGGGCACGAGCTTTACCTGAAACAACGTGTGCTCGATCAGCAAATCGTCGACACGGAAGGCAAACGGCTTGTGCGCGTGAACGACCTGCAGTTGGCTCGTAAAGAACAAAATTTTTACCTCACAGGTGTGGATGTGGGTGGTTTGGGTCTTGTCCGCCGTCTCGGTTTGGACAATTTGGTCAAAGGCACTGCCAAACTGTTCAATAAAAAACCAAAAAGCAATGTAATCCCTTGGGAAGACGTGGCTTCCATCGAGCATGACGATCCTCTGCGCCTCAAGGTTTCACGCGACCGCCTGGTACAAATGGAACCGGCAGATATTGCTGCTATTTTAGACGATCTGGATCATCACACCAGTAAAGCCTTTTTGGAAGGGTTTACAGACGAGCAGCTGGCTGACACCCTGGAAGAAAGTTCTGCCGAGATCCAGCAAGTTGTCCTCTCCCACTTGGAACCTGAAAGGGCAGCGGATATCTTAGAAGAGATGCAGCCTGACGAAGCCGCAGACATCCTGGCTGACATGGAAACAGTAAGAAGCGAGGAATTACTCAACCTTATGGAGGATGATGACGAGGAAGATATGCGCACCCTGCTGCGTTATCAGGAAGACTCGTCCGGTGGAATCATGACAACTGAATTTGCCTGGGTCCCTGAAAACTTCACAGTTGGGGAAGCCCTGGATCATCTGCGTACCAACGAAGAAGCACTCGAAGATGAATTTATGTTTTATGTTTACATCCTCGATGAAAAAAAACATCTCAAGGGTGTATTGACTTTGCGCGACCTGGTTACCTCTCAACTGGACACCCCCCTATCCAAATGGTTTGATGAACATATTGTTACAGTCTCTCCTTACGAGTCGCAGGATGAGACTGCATACCTGGTGGCAAAATATAACTTAATGGCAGTACCGGTGATCGACCCGGAAAACCACGAGATGCTGGGAGTCGTGACAGTTGATGACGCGCTTGACACTGTTCTCCCGACAGCCTGGAAAAAGAAGCTGCCTCGCTTCGCGGGAAGATGACATGAAAAAGAAAGTCATGCTCCCCATCTGGTTAACAAAGATCTTGATGATATTCACAATCCTGGGTCCAGGGCTGATTACTGCCTCGGCGGACAACGACGCGCCAGGGATCGCTACCTACTCGGTTGCTGGTTCAAAGTATGGCTACAGTTTCATTTGGCTAATCCTGGTCATTACAATTGGTGAGGTAGTGATCCAGGAGATGGCAGCACGGATGGGCGCAGTCACAGGCAAAGGTGCGGCAGACCTTATACGTGAGCGATATGGCGTCAGAATCACAACGTTCGCGATGCTGGCTCTTTTTATTGCCAACCTGGGTACCACCGTGGCGGAATTCGCGGGAGTTGCTGCGGCTGGAGAACTGTTCGGAATCAGCAAATACATCAGTGTGCCTATCGCGTGCCTGATTATGAGCCTTTTAGTGTTGCGAGCCAGGTACAAGAACGTTGAAAAAGTACTGCTTGTACTCACCTTTGCCTCGCTCAGTTACGTTTTTGCTGTATTTTTTGTAAAACCGGATTGGGCAGCCGTAGGTCAGGCTATTATCAAACCCACCTTGCAATTAGATCGCGATTACATCTTCTCGATCCTTGCGGTGATTGGTACCACTATCACACCCTGGGGCATTTTCTATTTGCAGGCCTCAATCGCTGATAAAGGTGTGGAAATGCGCGAATATGCTAATACCAGGATTGATGTCAGCTTTGGTGCAGCCTGGGGCAACATCATTTCCGCTTTTATTATCATTGTGACTGCAGCGACCCTATTTAGCGCGGGTATCGTTGTGGAGGATGCTAAAGATGCCGCTCTGGCACTGGAACCCCTGGCTGGGAATTGGGCTGGGTTCTTATTTGCGGTCGGATTGCTTGGCGCTTCTTTGCTAGCGGTCTCTGTATTGCCGCTCTCGACAACCTATGCGATTTGCGAAGCATTTGGATTTGAACGCGGGTTGAACCGTAATCCCAAGGACGCTCCCGTGTTTTATGGCGGATTTGCCTTTATCATGCTGATCAGTATGCTCATTGTGCTGATCCCAGGGATTCCACTCTTTCCGATCATGATCCTCTCCCAGGCTATGAATGCCATCTTGTTACCTGCGTTGTTGATCCTCATCTTAAAATTGGCAAATGACGCAGTCTTAATGGGCAAATATCGAAACAGCAAGCTTAGTAATATTCTGGCTTATGGGATCACGGCTTTGATCATGGTAACTACGGTCGTTTTGTTACTTGAGCCTTTTCTAAAAGCATAACAACCAATCCCGGCTTAACTTAACGGTGGGAGTCTATCTCCCACCTTCCAGTTTGCAGTTCTTTTT
>WOZC01000124.1:12742-16604 GCA_011620465.1 Anaerolineaceae bacterium
GCAGTCCAATACAAGACTCGCTGTCCACCCTGACAGAATACCCAATACGCTGTAAAGCCCGCTCCGTCCACGCCCGCCCTTCCCCTTCACCCTTCAGGCAGACCTCTCCTTCGTTGTTACCCGCCACAGAAAAGTGTCCGTTCATTACATCAAAACTGATTCGGTCCCGGGTAAATACCCGCTGAAAATCACCGCTCAGAACCAAATCTTCAGGAGCGCCTCTGATAATTTGACCTCCCGGGGACATCAACCAGAACCGGTCGGCGCTGCGCATCGCCAGATCCAAATCGTGCGTTGAGGTCAACACGGTCTTGCCATGCTGCCTTGCCAATTCGTGCATGAGGTTCATCACACTCACCCGACCAGGTAAGTCCAGGTAGGCAGTCGGTTCATCCAGCACCAAAATACGCGGTTCCTGTGCTAATGCCCGGGCGATCATTGCTTTTTGACGTTCGCCATCACTGAGTTTGTGGACCATGCGCTCCTCAAAACCCGTAAGTCCAACCATTTCAAGTGCTTGCCGTACTACTTCCCAATCTTTTTCGCTCATTCGGTCAAAAAGACCAGTGAATGGGAAGCGTCCCATGGCGACCAGTTCGCTGACAGTCATGGCACCGACCTCAATTGGACTTGTCAAAACAACACTGATCTCGTTCGCCAATTCTTTGCGAGAAAATTGCTCCAGCTTTTTCCCACCAAGGAAAACCTCGCCACCTAACTTTGGTTGCAAACCAGTCAGGGTTCGCAAAAGTGTCGACTTGCCAGCACCGTTGGGACCAACCAGGCAGACAAATTCTCCATGGTACAGATCCAGGTTTAGCCCAGACCCAACCACCTTACGGGCAGGTTTGCCGTTAACATAGCCGATCTCAAGGTTTTGGGTGGATAGCGTGGGGTTTTTCATACGGTAAACGATGTCTCTCCCCGTTTACGTTTCAGGACGATCCAGAGCACAAAAGGAGCTCCGAACAAAGATGTGACCACATTGATGGGCAGCATAAACTGGCTGCCCGGCATCTGGGCGATCAAATCTGCTGCCACAGCTACAATGGCTCCAATAAGGATCACAGCCGGAATCAGTAGTTTGTGGTTGGATGTCTTGAACAGATTGCGGGCAATATGCGGCACTGCTACACCGATGAAACCAATCGGGCCACAAAACGCGGTAATTGCTCCTGAGAGAACAGATGCACTGATCAAGACCAGCATACGTAGCCGGTGGACGTTTAATCCCATGGTCTTGGCATAATCCTCCCCCAATAAGAGAGCGTTCAATCCCTTTGGCATGAATGCGAGGATGACTAAAGCAATCAAGATCACGGGAAAAAGCGCCTGCAATTGGTCCCAAGTTACACCAGTAAAGGCGCCATAAGACCAGATGCTGTAGGCTTTTACTTTCTCAGGTGCACTGAAATAGATCAGGATGCTCACCAGGGCGCTGGTGGCATGCCCGAACATGAGCCCAAGGATCAGGAGTGTGGTCGGGTTGCTCACCCGTCTGCCAACCAGCAGAATCAGACCCATCACCAACCCTGCGCCCAATGAAGCAGCGGTGATCAAACCTAAATCACCTACGAAATTCAAAGCCGGAACAAAGAGTCCACCAGCTAATCCTGCCCCCATAATAGCGATGGCGACTCCCAAGCTGGCACCGGAATTGATACCAAGGATGAAGGGGTCTGCCAGGGGGTTGCGGAACATGGTCTGCATTTGTAAGCCTGAAGCACTCAATGCCATCCCCGCCAATATCGCGGTAACAATTTTTGGAAGTCGGTAGTCCTGGATGATAATAACCCAACTGTCTTTGACGCCTGGTTGTCTAAATAGTACCCTGAGGATATCACGCAAGGGGATTCGGACTGAGCCAAGTGTGAGGTTCAAAGCAACTACAACCAACAACAAACCACCCAACAGGATGAACATTCCAGTTCGGTTGGTTTTTGCTCTACGGTTGCCTTCAGTCGTCATCTTAGCCTGGCTCATTTCCAAGTTACTCCAATTGGCGATAATAGAACAATTCGTGCCCGCCAGCCAGATCCGGGTAGAAGATCGCAATCAAATCCATCAGGACCACATCCGGGTTGGCAATACCGCTCTCGTAATAATCCGTCCCGCCCATTTCCGTGATACGGGCGTTGTTATTGAAAACATTTCCCTCCTGGAAAGCCCTGAAATCAGCATATCGCGGGTCCATGCCTGTCAAGCCAGCCAGGTCACTGGCAAAACCGACGTTAAGCCAAAAATCGGCGTCTTTTGCTCTTTCAACCACGACTTCAAAATCGATTGGCATCGCTCCGGTTCCTTCCAGATCGCTCCAAAGGTAATCAGCGCCAGCATCCCGCAGTAAAATAGCGGCGAAACTTTCACCACCAGGCATATACCAGGTGCCTTCATAAGCGGTATTTAAGAAAACTGTCGCTTTGTCGGTTCGATCCGCTACTAAAGCTTTGGCTTCTTCATATTTCGCAACCATCGCGTCAAAAATCTGGTCTGCTTCAACCTCTTTTTCGTAGAAGGCAGCTATAAACTTGCCCCATTCTGCCCGACCCAGCGGGTCTTGTTCGAGGTAATCCGAATTGATCACCACAGGCAGTCCGGCTTGTTCGAGGGTGACAGAGGTCATGATAAGGTCTGGGGCAAGTTCGACCACGGTTTCCAGGTCGAAGGTTGCTACGCTTCCTATGGTAGCAACCCTGCCATTCTCAACCCAGCTGCGAACGTCAGCGTTATAGATGTAATCAGCCGTATCCACAGCAACAAGGCTGTCAAGCTCATCAATTTGCTCAAGAAATGGCAGGTAAGTGGAGGAAAGCGAAACAAAGCTGTCGATTGGGGTATGGATCACGACTGCATTGCCCAGATCTGCGTTTACCTGGGTCCCTTTGGGAACAAGGGCATACTCCAACGCTTCTGTGGCACCCAGCCAGGGTAACGTGACAGTCAGCAACTTGTAGCCATCTTTGTAGTCAAGGGTAAAGTTTTTGGCGTAATCGATCGTGACCGGGTTCAACTCTGCTGTGTTTTGAACTGGTTCCTCAACCGGGTAAGCATCACTTTGCTCTACAATCGGATAAGGTTCGGCAGGCACAACTCCAGCTGGCACCTGGCAAGCAGGCAGAACAATGATGATCAGAGTTGTCAGAAGGGTCAAGAATTTTTTCATATTCTCCTCGATTTCAAAAAAATAACCCCTTCTGGATTAGAAAGGGTCGAGAATATGAGCACATCTCACCCACCCTCTTAATCCGAGAAGGCATTTGGGTTTTCCTGGGGTTGGCTTCCTGACTCGTCTTGCGACTTACAGTTGCGGTACAGTGCTGGTCTTACACCAGCTTCCGCCATTACACCCTCACATCCGGGCATCGGGTTACCTCAGGTTTTCAATTGTGGCTTTATCTTAACACTTGAATTTTAGAAAGTCAATAATTCTCAGAACCCATGGATGGTTTAAGAACCTCTGACACAGCAAATCAATCCTCATTTGTCAACTTTAGCCAAAGACTTTGATTTCAAGAGTAAAATTGCCAAGATGAAAAAGACAAGCCTGCGAGCATTTCCGGAAACAAAACTCGCCAAGTTACAAACTCTCCAGATTGGCAACGATTGTGCTGTGCATTCCATCATTGCAGCCATCGAACTGCTCACAGATGTAAAGCTGGACCCTGCGGAAATCATTGCTGAGATCAACCGCATCTGGTGGCAGGGACGCTTCTATCGTCTGGCGCCAAAATCTGGCATAACTCCACAAATGCAGGTGCGGCTTTTGTGCTACCTGGCGCAAAAGCACCAGCTTCCTGTCACTGCAAAAATGCTTCACCTCAGTCCTGAAGTCTTGCGAGCAACTGCCGAAACAGAAGACATT